>JBBISV010000011.1:0-27948 GCA_037441085.1 Gammaproteobacteria bacterium
CTTGCGCGCGCCCTCGTCGTCGAAGCTCTTCGCGAACAGGCCCTTGTCGTAGAACGGCCGCCGGTAGCAGCGGTCGTGGATGGTGTCGCCGAATATCGACTTGGGCCGGTTCAGGTGGTCGAGATCGGGCAATTTTCCGAATGTCACCAGGTAGGCGATGGTGCCGGCCATGGCCTCGGGGATCGGCGGACAGCCGGGGATGTTGATCACCGGCTTGTCGGTGATGATTTCCGACACCGGCACCGCGCCGGTCGGATTCGGATGCGCATGCGGTATGCCGCCGAATGCGGCGCAGGTACCGACCGAGATAACCGCCATCGCGTGCTCCGCGGTCTCCTTGAGCACCTGCAGATTGGTCTTTCCGGCGTTGGTCGAATAGACCCCGCCGTCCTTCGTCGAGACGGATCCGTCGATGACGACGATGTACTTGCCCTTGTTCTCGCTCATCGCGGTGAGCCGCGCCTGCTCGGCCGCCGCTCCCGACACCGCCTGCAGGGTCTCGTGATAATCGAGGGAAATGAGATTGAAGATCATGTCTTCGATCGTCGGGCTGAACGAACGGGTCAGCGATTCGGTGCAGCCGGTGCATTCCTGGAACGACAGCCAGATCACCGACTGCCGCCGGGCGCCGGCGATCGCGTCGGCGATCGCCCGGGACGCCATGGGCGGCAGCGCCATCAGCGTCGCGAGATAGGTGCTGTATTTCAGCAACGCACGACGCGAAATGCCGCGCCGTGCGAGTTCCTCACCGATGGTGTCAGGCGCGGCCATGCGAATCGACCTCCTCGCGGATGCGCGCGGCGGCCGCGGCGATATCCGCATCATGCGACACGAGAATCTCCGGTATCGCGGCGATCTCGATGCGTTCGGTCGCGATCCGCTCGTCGTCGCCCCGATGCCGCACCCACCAGACGCCGCTGTAACGCGTTTCCCACAGCTCGCTCGTGCCGGCGACGTCGAGTTTCACGCTGACCTCGCCGCGGCCGAGCAGACTCTCCAGTTCGCCGCGATCCGCCGCGGTCATCGGCAGGCTGCGTAAATCGATGGCGGCCGACTCGCCGGCGCCGGCGAGGGCCGCAAGATGCCCGGCGATCTCGCGCAGCACGCTCTGCGCGAGACCAGTGTGGGACGCTTCGTGTTCAGTGCTGCCGTGGGGCACGATCCCAATCCTCGAGCAAGTTGAGCACGGCATCGCAGGCCGCGGGAATCGCGGCGCGCACCGCTTCGGTTGGCGCGAGTCCCCAGTCGGTCGAGGCCGGCTGCACGGCGACGAGCGCGCGCCGCCCGGGCACGGCGCCCGTCAATACGGCGGCCGACATCAGATCGGCAAGAGCCACTTCGTGTGCGCTGCGGCATTTGCCGCCGAGCTGCCGATCCATGTCTTCGCCGACGAACGCGCGCACGGTTCCCGGCGCGCAGCCGAATTCCATCGCATCGATGACGACCAGCGTGCCGATGCCGTCCAATTCCATCAGCAGATTGAGACCGAGGGTGCCGCCGTCCCGCAAGGCGACCGCAGAATCGCTGCGACGGGTTCGTTCCGATGCGTCCAGAGCGCGGAGCACGTGAATCCCGATGCCATCGTCGCTCAACAGCACGTTGCCCAATCCCAGGAGCAAGGTGCGGAACGTTGCAACTTCAACCGACATCAGTGGTCCCGTCCTCATCGCTTCCCGTCGATCGGAAGCTCATCTTAGGCGCTTCGCGCGCATTCAATATACGTAATCACACGTATATCAGCGGCACATCGGATCGGTTAGAAATGGCTTTCACGGATCAGGAGTGGCGTCATGTGTCTTGGGGTGCCCATGCGGGTCGTCGAGCGTGATGGGTTCATGGCGCGCTGCGACGCCAAGGGCATCGAGCGCTCGGTCTGCCTGTTCCTGCTTCAGCATGAAGACATCGCACCCGGCGACCATGTCATGGTTCACGTCGGCTACGCGATCCAGAAGATTTCGGAAGCCGAGGCGCGCAGCGCCTGGGAGCTCTACGACGAGATGCTCGCAGCCGAGGACGACCTGCGCGGCAATGCATGAACTCGCGGTCTGCCAGAGTCTGCTCCTCGAAGTCGGACGCGCGGCGGCGGCGAACGGCTCCCGCGAGGTGACCCGGGTGGTCGTTGCGGTCGGCGCCTTGTCCGGCGTCGAGGGATCGTTGCTCGGGCGCGCATTCGAGGTGGCCCGCTGCGGCACTGTTGCCGAGCACGCGGCGCTCGAGATCGAGGCGGTGCCGGTCCGGGTTCGGTGTAAGATTTGTGCGATCGAAACGGAAACGCCGGTGAATGCACTGCTCTGCGGCGGCTGCGGAACCTGGCAGGTGGAGATCGCCTCGGGCGAGGAATTGATGCTGAAGCGCGTGGAACTTGTCGTCGATGCGCCGTGAAGCGGTTGCGGCGGCCCCTGCACGACCAGCGAGGTAGTCAAAGTCATGTGCGACCAATGTGGATGCACGGCGACACCGGAAGTCGTCCGCATAACCAATCACCAGGGCCCCTTCTCGGCGCGACCGGTCGACGTCCGGTCGATCCAGGTCCTGACCGGTATCCTGAGCGCGAACGACCGCATGGCCGAACACAATCGCGCCCATCTCGGGCGGCGCGGCATACTCGCCGTCAATATCATGTCCTCGCCTGGTTCGGGCAAGACCAGCCTGCTCGAGCAGACCATCGATGCCGTCGCCGGGCGCCTGCGGATCGCCGTCATCGAGGGCGATCTCGAAACCGAAAACGATGCCGAGCGGATCCGTGCGAAGGGCGTGCCCGCCGTGCAGATCACCACCGGGCAGACCTGTCATCTGGACGCCGCCATGGTGCATGACGCGTTGCATGCGCTCGACCTCGACGCGATCGACGTGTTGCTGATCGAAAATGTCGGCAACCTCGTCTGCCCGGCGAGCTTCGATCTGGGCCAGCACGCGAACGTCGCGCTGCTGTCGGTCACCGAGGGCGACGACAAGCCCGCGAAATATCCGACCCTGTTCCGCGCCGCCGACCTGGTCATGCTGACGAAGATCGACCTGCTCGACGTGCTCGATGACTTTTCACCGATCAAGGCCGAAGCCCACGTGCGCGCGCTCGCGAATCCGGCCGAGATCCTGCGGACGTCCGCGCGCCGCCCCGAGACGCTCGCGCCGTGGGTCGCCTGGCTCGACCAGCGGCTCGCCGAGTGCCGCGCGGCGGTATGATGGCTCGACTCGACGCGCGGACGATCGCGAAGGACTGGCTCGCGCGAATACGGGCGCTGCCGATGAAGGGACGCGTGCGCGTGATGAATGTCTGCGGCGGACATGAGCGCTCGATCTCCATGGCGGGTCTGCGACATGCGCTGCCGCCCCAGATCGAGCTCATTCCGGGCCCGGGATGTCCGGTATGCGTGTGCCCCGAAGAGGACGTGCATGCCGCGATCCAGCTCGCACTGCGTAAAGAGGTCATCGTCGTCGCGTTCGGGGACATGCTGCGCGTTCCGGCGAATGGACCCCGGCGCGATCCGCGCTCGCTGATGCAGGCACACGCGGCCGGCGGCGACGTGCGGCCGATCGCATCACCGCGCGAGGCTGTGCTGACCGCACGCGCCAACCCGGAGCGTGAGGTCGTGTTCTTCGCGGCCGGCTTCGAAACGACGACGGCGCCCATCGCGGCGCTCGTCGCCGAGGGACTGCCTGCGAACCTCACGGTTCTTCTGTCGGCACGCCTGACGTGGCCTGCGGTCGACATGCTGCTCGCGAGCGAGCAGGCCGGATTCGACGCCTTGATCGCGCCCGGTCACGTGGCGACGATCATGGGTCCCGATCAATGGAGATTCGTCCCGGAGAGCCACGGCATGCCCGCCGCCGTCGCCGGCTTCGAACCGGACAGCCTGCTTGCGGCGATCCACTCGGTGTTGCGTCAGTATCTCGAAGGCCGGCCTTTCCTCGACAATTGCTACGGCCGGGTCGCGTTGCCCGACGGCAATCCGACGGCTCGGCGCCTCATGGACGAAACATTCGACGTCGTCGATGCCAATTGGCGCGGGATCGGCATCATCCCGCGTTCGGGCTTCGCCTTCCGGCGGGAACTCGCGCACCTGGACGCGGCGCGCCGCTTTCAGTCCATCGTCGGGGGCGCGCGCAAGGGCGCGGGGAAGATGCCTCCCGGCTGCGACTGCGCACGCGTCGTGCTCGGCAAGATCTATCCGAATCAATGCGTGTTGTACGGCAGGGCCTGCACCCCGCGCGAACCCATCGGCCCCTGCATGGTGTCGGATGAGGGCGCGTGTCGAATTTGGTGGGCGTCGGGCGCAAGACAGGCGGCGCGCGATGCGGCCCCGGCCCGGTATTGACGCCGCGCGCACCTTGGGCGCCGGCGCCGCCCGAAGCGCGCGGCGCCTCCTCGTCGGCGGACAGGTCCAAGGCGTCGGCTTCCGCCCCTTTGCCTATCGCCTCGCGCGCTCGCTCGACCTCGGTGGCTGGGTGCGCAACGGCGCCGGCCAGGTCATCATCCACATCGAAGGCGCGCCCGCGGATCTGCTGCGCTTCGAATCGGCGCTGATCGACGAGGCGCCGCCGCTCGCGCGACCCCGCCTCGCGGACGCCCGCACGGCCGACGTCGAAGGGAGTCGGGATTTCCTGATTCTGGCGAGCGATTCGGCGGACGGTGCCGAGGTGCACGTGCCGCCGGACCTGTACTGTTGCGAGCTCTGCGCCGATGAACTGCTCGACCCGACCGCCCGCCGCCATCGATATCCGTTCACGAATTGCACGCAGTGCGGGCCACGCTACACCCTCATCGCCGCGCTGCCCTACGATCGCGCGAACACGACCATGTCGGGTTTCGCGCTATGTGCGCGCTGCGCGGCCGAGTACGCCGATCCGCTCGACAGGCGTTTCCACGCAGAGCCGCTCGCGTGTCCGGATTGCGGTCCGCGTGTCGTGTTCCATCGCCCGGGTTCGTCGCCGCTGGCCGAGGCGGCTGCACTCACGGCCACGGTCTCGGTCCTCAGAAGCGGCGGCATCGTCGCCGTCAAGGGCGTCGGCGGATACCATTTGATGTGCGACGCCGCCGGCGACGCCGCGGTCGCGTCACTGCGCGCGCGCAAGCACCGGCCGCACAAGCCCCTCGCGGTGATGTTCCCGCAGGCCGGTCGGGACGGCCTCGATGCGGTCCGGGCCTGTGTCCGTCTCGATGAAGCCGAAGCGCGGGCCTGCGTGGCGCCTTCGCGGCCGATCGTGCTCGCGCGCAGGCTGGAGGCTTGTGGCTTGAGCGGTCTGATTGCCCCCGGTCTCGCGGAACTCGGCGTATTCCTCCCCTACAGTCCGCTGCATCATCTGCTGCTCGCGCAATTCGGCGCCCCGCTCGTCGCCACCTCGGGCAACGTCAGCGGCGAACCGGTGATCACCGACAATGACGAGGCGGAGCACCGCCTCGCCGGCGTCGCGGACGCGTTCCTGCACCACGACCGGCCGATCGCGCGGCCCGCGGACGATTCCCTCTGTCGCGTCATCGACGCACGCGCGCGCACGCTGCGCAACGGCCGCGGTCTGGCGCCGGTCGAACTGGAGCTTCCGCGGACCATCGCGCGGCCGACGCTCGCCGTCGGCGGGCACATGAAGGCGGCGGTCGCGCTTGGCTGGGGTCGACGCGCCGTCCTGTCGCCGCATGTCGGCGAGCTCGACAGTCCGCGCGGGTTGGGGGTATTTGCGCAGGTGATCGCCGACCTGCAGGCGCTGTACCGCGTCCAGGCGGAGCGCATCGTCTGCGACCTCCACCCCGGCTATGCGAGCACGCGCTGGGCGCTCGAGCAGGGCCTGCCCTTGCTGCCGGTGCAGCACCACGCGGCGCACGCGTCGGCACTCGCCGGCGAATACCCCCAGGTCGGGCGCTGGCTCGTGTTCGCCTGGGACGGCATGGGACTAGGTGACGACGGGGATCTGTGGGGAGGCGAGGCGCTGCTCGGCGGCCCGGGAGCCTGGCGCCGCGTCGCCTCCGTGCGCCGGTTCCATTTGACCGGCCGGGATCTCGCGGCGCGTGAACCCTGGCGCTCGGCGGCGGCGCTGATGTGGGAGGCGGGACGGGATTGGATGCCCGCGATCGACGGCGCCGTGCTCGCGGCGCAAGCCTGGAAGCGGCGCATCCGCACCACCCGCACGTCGTCGGTCGGACGCCTGTTCGACGCGGCGGCCGCGCTGGTACTGGGTGTCGACACGGCGAGCTTCGAGGGTCAGGGGCCGATGATGCTGGAGAGCATCGCCGCCACCGGAGTCGGGGCGATTGCGCTGCCGCTGCGCCTCGATGACGATGGCGTCCGGCGCACGGACTGGGCGCCGCTGCTGCCGGTGCTCGCGGACCGGAGCCTCGGCGCGGAAATTCGCGCCGGCATTTTTCACGAATCCTTGGCGACCGCGCTCGTGGATCAGGCGCTGGCGCTCGCGGGCGAGCAGCCGTTCGATGCGGTCGGCCTCGCGGGCGGCGTGTTCCAGAACCGGATCCTCACCCATCGCGTGCTCGCTTTGCTCGCGGCGCGGGGAATCGCGGCGCACCTGCCGGCCGTGGTGCCTGCGAACGACGGCGGCCTCGCCTTCGGGCAGCTGGTCGAGGCCGCGCAATGAGCGACGCCGGACATGTGACGCTCGCGCACGGCAACGGCGGCCGGCTGATGCGGGAGCTGATCGAGGAGGTGTTCGCACGCCATCTGGCGAATCCCGCCCTCGACGTGCAGCTCGACGCGGCACCGTTCGAGGTCCCGCCGGGGATGTTGCCTTACATCACCACGGATGCCTTCATCGTGCAGCCGCTCGAATTTCCGGGTGGCGACATCGGCACGCTCGCCGTGAACGGCACGGTCAACGATCTGGCGGTGAGCGGCGCGCAGGCGCGCTACCTCACGCTGAATGCGATCATCGAGGAAGGGCTTGGAATGGACTGCCTCGATCGCATCGTCCGGAGTCTGGCGGGCGCCGCCCGCGCGGCCGGGGTCGGCGTGATCGCCGGCGACACCAAGGTCGTGCCACGCGGACAGGGTGGTGGCCTCTATCTGGCGACGACCGGCGTGGGATTCCGCGCCGCCGGATGCCGCCTGGGCATGGACCGGATCCGGTGCGGCGACTTGCTGCTGGTGAGCGGGCCTATCGGCGATCATGGCATCGCGGTGATGCTTGCCCGCGAGGAGTTCGGCCTGCAAGGGTCGGTCGAATCGGATTGCGCCGCGGTCACGCCGCTGACGGCGCCGCTCGCGGCGGTCGCCGGATTGCGCTTCATGCGCGATCCGACTCGGGGCGGTCTCGCCACCGTTGCGCACGAAATCGCCGCGGCCACCCGCTTGGACGTGCGCCTCGACGAGTCGCGCGTTCCGGTCCGCGACGCGGTGCGTTCCTTCTGTCATATCCTGGGATACGACCCTTATTATCTTGCGAGCGAGGGCCGCGTCGTCGCCGTGGCCGCGCCGGACGCGGCGGAGGAAATCCTGTCGCGGTGGCGGGCGACGCCGGGTGGAGAACTCTCGGGCCTCATCGGCGTCGTCGGCGACGGCGCCGGCCGGGTGATCTTGGAAACCGAGATCGGCGGCGAGCGATTTCTGGAGGAACTCGAGGACGATCCTCTGCCGCGAATCTGCTGAGCCGCCGGAGCCGGCCCGCGGCGCTACAGCTCGATGAGCCCGTCCGACAGCGGATTGGCATCCGCCGCATCCGGCGGATAGTGCGCCGCCATCGCCGCACCGCAGGCGGCAATCGCCTCGACGAATCCATCCACCACGCGCCCGGCGCGCACCTGGCCCACGAAAGCGTCGATGATCTTGCGCCAGTGAGCTTCACCGATCCGCTCGTGGATGCCCCGGTCCGCGACGATCTCGACGTAATGCTCGGCCAGGGACACGAACAGCAGCACGCCCGAATGATGCGGCGTGAGCTGCACGCCCTGTTGGTAGAACTGCGCCTTGGCGAGGCGGCTCGCGCGCGCGTGCTTCATCCGACGGGGAACGAGCAGCATGTGCAGCGTCGGAAGGAACAAAAATCCCAGCGTCAGGACGATGAAGATCAGCAACTGGCCCTGGTAGAGGTGCACCCAGCGGGCCGGGACACCGAGCAGCAGGCAGGCGCCGGGAAACAACAGCGCGAGCACCGCGGCCCAGAACAGCGGCACGAACACGTAGTGATCGCTCGCGCGGGCGACCACGGCCACGAATTCACCGCTCGTTTGCTTCTCGGCGGCGTGGATCGCCGCGCTGATCCGGGATTTGTCGGCGGCCGAGAATCGGATCATGTGTCACCAGCCCCCGGAGGCGCCGCCGCCTCCAAACGATCCGCCGCCCCCGGAGAAGCCGCCGCCTCCGCCCCCTCCTCCTCCGCCGCCGCCGAGACCGCTGCTCAGCATGCCGAGGACGAACCAGCCAAGGCCGCCGCCCGGCCCGCCGCGTCCGGATATCGCGCGCAGCAGCACCAACGCGAAAAAGACGACGATCAACATCAGGAACCCGGTACCGGAGCGCTCATGGACCCGGCCTCGCTGGACCGCGTCGCTCCGGCCGCCCAACACCGCGAGGATCGCGTCGCTGCCGGCGACGATGCCCCCGGCGAAATCGCCTTTTTTGAAGCGCGGCGTGATCACATCGTGGATGATCGCGAAACTCTGCGCATCGGTGAGCGTGCCCTCGAGCCCGTAACCGACCTCGATGCGCAGCCGCTTCTCGCCCGCGTCCACGATCAGCAGCGCGCCGTTGTTCTTGCCCTTCTGGCCGATGCCCCAATGACGCCCCAACTGGTAGCCGTACTCCTCGATCGGATAGCCATTGAGCGTCGGCAGCGTGACCACCACGAGCTGGGTGCCGGAGCCGCCCGCATAGGCGGCAAGTTTTTGCGACAGGCCGGCGGCGACATCCGCCGGCAGGAGGTGCGCATCATCCACCACGGGGCCGGTCAGCGCCGGGAAAGGCGGCATCCCCGCCTGCGGCGCCGTGGCGGCGAACGCGGAGGGGCGCGCGAGGCAGAGCAATGCCGCGAGGCCGAACAGCGCCGCGCGCAGCGGCCGATGGCCGGCCCGATTCCCGCGACGCGTCTCCGGGTGCACGCGCGCGCCTCCCTAGAACTTCACCGTCGGCGCCTGCTGGGCCTGCTCCGAGATCGTGAAGTTCTGGATCGGCTTGTAGCTGCCGTAGAAAACGGCGTGGTACAGACTTCCCGGAATGGTGGTGATCTCCGTGTCGTACTGCTGCACGGCCAGGATGTAGTCGCGACGCGCGACGGCGATGCGATTTTCCGTCCCCTCGAGCTGCGACTGCAGCGCGAGGAAATTCTGGTCCGCTTTGAGGTTCGGGTAGTTCTCCGTCACCATCATCAGGCGCGACAAGGCCCCGCCGAGGTTCGCCTGGTTCGCCTGGAATGCCTGGAATGCCTTCGGGTTGGTGAGAATGTCCGAGGGTATCGTGGTCTGCGTGACCTTGGCCCGAGCCGCGGTGACCGCCTCGAGAACCGACGCCTCATGGGTCGCATAACCCTTGACCGTCGCCACCAGATTCGGGACGAGGTCGGTGCGCCGCTGATACTCGTTCAGCACCTGGCTCCACGATGCGTCGACCTGCTGTTTGTAGGTCGGGATGTTGTTGATGCCGCAGCCGCCGAGGACCATGGACAGCGTCGCGATCGCGGCGAAGGCCGCGCGTCTCAGGAACAGGGGCGATTCGGACATGTGATTCCTCTGGTGAAGGTGCCGATCGGACGACGATTTCATGATACCACCTGCCGCCCTAGAACGGATTCAAGCTCGAAATTCCGGTATAGACGCCGAAAATCGCGGTCACCAGCGAGATGCCGACCACGATCCAGGCGTAGACGCCGCGCAGCCGGCGCTCCGGCGGCAGCGCCTTGAACGCAAGCATCACCAGGAACCCCAGCACCACGGGGAGCAGCAGGGCGTTCATCACCTCCACGCCGATGTTCAGCCCGACGAGATTCGGGACGAATTCCACGACCAGTGCGCCGCCGATCACCGCGGCGGTGTAAATGCCGAAGAACCACGGTGCCTCCATCGGGTGGTACTCGAGGGAGTGCCGATATCCGGTCACCTCGCCGAAACCCCACGCGCAGGCGAGCGACACCACGATTGCCGCGACCATCGCGGCGCCGACGGTGCCGAGCGCGAAGGCCCAGCGACCGACGTCGGTTCCGAGCACCGGAACCAGCACGTTGGTGATGTCGCCGATGCTCGACAGGCTCGCGTGGGTGCGCATCTTGCCGATCGTCGCGGCGGTCGCGATCAGCACCGCCGCCATCACCGCCTGCGTGACGATCGACCCCAGCGCCGTATCCCAGCGCGCGTAAACGTAGTGTTCGGCGCGCAGCTTCTTGTCCGCCGCGGCCGACTGTTGATAGAAAATCATCCACGGCATGATCACGGCGCCGATGTTGGCCGCGACCAGGTAGCGGTAATTCCCGTCGGTCAGCGGCACCTGCATGAGGCCGCGCAGGAGATCGGCGCCCTGCGGATGCGCCTCGTAGGCAACCAGGAAGAACGCGAATTCGAACAGTCCGAGGGTCAGGGCGACCCTTTCGACGCGCCGATAGCTGCCGGTGAGCACGACGAGCAACAGGAAGCCGGCACAGAGGAACAGGCTCACCGCGCGCGAAACCCCGAGCATTTCACCGACTCCGGCGACTCCGGAGAACTCCGTGAGCAATGCGCCGATCGCCGCCAGCGCGAGCCCCGCGACCGAAATCCACGCCCAGACCGGCCCGAAGGTCTCGCGTATCAGTTCGCCGTGCCCCTTGCCGGTGAAGATCGCGAGGCGCACCGTCAATTCCTGTACGACGTACAGCACGGGCACCAGCAACAGCTGCAGCAACAGCAACCGGTATCCCCATTGCACACCGCTTTGCGCGGCGGTGATGATGCTGCCGACGTCCGTGTCGGCGAACATCACGACCAATCCAGGCCCCACGACCGCCAGGAACAGCTTCCAACGGGAAATCCCGATTCGGGATACGCTCGGGTTGGCGCCCGCCGACTTCGCTTCGATGGGTTCGATCATTTCAGGTAAACGTTAATCGGAATTATTCTCATTTGCAACAAGAGACAGACAACACGCTGACCGCCAAGCGGCGGACGCATCGCGTGTGGGCATGGGGGTGGGCGCGCCTGCGGGAGCACCCCTTGTCGCGCGTCGGCCCCGGGCTCATCACGGGCGTGGCCGACGGCGATCCGAGCGGCATCCTCACCTATTCGCAGGCGGGCGCGCAATTCGGGTTGAACATGTTGTGGACGATGCCGCTCGCATTCCCGTTGATGGCCGCGATTCAATCCATGTGCGCCCTCATCGGCCGGGTGACCGGCCGCGGCCTGGCCGCGAACATCAAGAGCGCCTTTTCGCCCGGCGTACTGCGGGCCGTGGTCGCGCTGCTGTTGATCGCCAACACGCTGAACATCGCCGCCGACGTCGCGGCCATGGGCGACGTGGCCCAACTGGTCACCGGCATCGACCGGCACTGGATGACCGTCGCGTTCGTGATCGGCACCGTGATGCTTCAGGTGTTCGTTCCCTATCATCGCTACGTGGTCTTCCTCAAGTGGCTCACGCTCTCGCTGTTGGCGTATGCGGCGGTGCTGTTCACCGTCCGCGTTCCCTGGGGCGAGGTGCTGCTGCGCACGGTCCGGCCAAGTTTCACGCTCGATGCAGGCGCCGCCACGGTGATCGTCGGCGTCTTCGGCACGACGATCAGTCCCTATCTGTTCTTCTGGCAGGCGTCCGAGGAAATCGAGGACATGCAGCGAACACCCGCATCCGCGCCGTTGCTGCGCGATGCGCGGGCGGCGCCGGCGGAACTGCGCCGCATCCGCTGGGACACGTGGAGCGGCATGCTCTACTCGAACGCCGCCTCGTATTTCATCATCCTCGCCACCGCCGTGACGCTCCATCGCGCCGGCACCACGGACATCGAGACGGCCGCACAGGCCGCGAGCGCGCTGCGTCCGCTCGCCGGCCAATTCGCGTTCCTGCTGTTCGCCGCCGGCATTCTCGGCGTCGGCCTGATCGGCGTACCGGTGCTCGCCGGCTCCGGCGCCTACGCGCTGTGCGAGGCCATGGGTTGGAAATGGGGGCTGGAACGCTCGGCGACCGACGCCCGCGGCTTCTATGGGGTCATCGCCATCAGCGTGCTCGCCGCGCTCGCGATTCAGTACTCGCCGATCAGCCCGATGCGCGCGCTGTTCTGGAGCGCCGTCATCAACGGCGTCGTCGCGGTGCCCTTGATCGTCGTGATCATCCGCCTGGCCACCAAGAAGTCCGTGATGGGCGCCTATACCCCGGGCCGCGTTCAGGTCGCGCTCGCGTGGACCGCGGCGCTCGTGATGGGTTGCGCCGCCGCCTGGATGTTCGTTCCCGGCTGGCTCGCGTAGCCTTTTCCCGTGCCGCGCACCGCTCACGGCACGAGCACCGCGGCCCCCTCGAAACGCCCGGCGCGCAAATCCTCGAGCGCGTCGTTCGCCCGCGCCAGAGGATAATTGGTCGTCTGCACGCGTAGACCGATCCGGGGCGCCAGGCTGAGAAAATCCATCCCGTCCGCGCGGGTCAGATTCGCGACCGACAGAATCGAACGCTCCTCCCACAATGCGCCATAGGGAAATCCGGGTATCGGGCTCATGTGGATGCCGGCGCAGACCACGCGCCCGCCCTTGCGCACCGCCGCGAGCGCCGCCGGCACGAGCGCGCCGACCGGTGCAAAAATGATCGCGGCATCCAGCTTTCGCGGCGGCAGCTCGTCCGAACCGCCCGCCCAGACCGCGCCCAGACCGCGTGCAAACGCCTGGGTCGACGCATCGCCGGCGCGCGTGAACGCGTACACCGACCGCCCCTGCCAGCGCACGACCTGCGCCAGGATGTGCGCGGCCGCGCCGAAGCCGTAGAAACCGATGTCCGCGCCGTCCCCCGCCAGCGCGAGCGCGCGCCAGCCGATCAAACCCGCGCACAGCAGCGGCGCGACCGCCGGGTCGCTGCCCGCCTCACCCAGGGGGAAGGCGAAGCGCGCATCCGCGATGGCCGCCGTCGCATATCCGCCGTCGCGCGTATAGCCGGTGAAGAGCGGATGATCGCAGAGGTTCTCGCGGCCCATCAAACAATACGGACAGGTTCCGTCGGTGCGTCCGAGCCAGGGTATGCCGACGCGCTCGCCGACACGCAAATTCCCAACCGCGGCGCCGACGCGGTCGATCCGGCCGACGATCTCGTGCCCCGGAATCACCGGCAGCGTGGGCTCCGGCAGGTCGCCGTCGACGACGTGCAGATCCGTGCGGCAGACTCCGCAGGCGAGCACCCGCACGCGGATTTCGTGCGGCGCCGGTTCACGGTCCGGCAGTTCCGTCCATTCGAGCGCCGTCTTCGGCTTCTTCAGAACCATCGCGTACATGTCGGACTCCCGCGCTGTGTGGTCATCGGAATTGGCTACCTCTACGGCACGCCGGCGCGGACGCGCCGCAGATATTGCGCCACCGGCACGCGCTCCTCGATGCGCCCTGCCCGCATCACCGCCACCTCGTCGACCAGGTCCGCGAGTCCGCCGTCCAGCCGGTGCGTGATCAGCAACACGGTGCGGCCGGAGGCCGCCGCGGCGAGTGCGCCGTAGAGGTCGCGCGCGGTGCGCGCATCGAGCCCCTCCGTGGGCTCATCGAGCACCAACACCGGCGCGTTCTGCAGCAGTGCGCGCGCGATCGCGATGCGCCGCGCCTCGCCGCCGGAAACCTGCGCGCCGGCCTCGCCGAGCGCGGTGTCGCGGCCCAGCGGCAGCTGCGCAATGAAATCATCGAGCTGCGCCACGTGTACCGCCCGCCCGACCTTCGCCTCGTCGGCATCGGGCGCGGCGAGCAGCATATTCTCCGACAGGCTGCGATTGAACAGCGTGGTTTGCTGCGAGATCACCGCAATTTGCCGGCGCAGCGCATCGCCGTCGAGCGACGCGAGCGACTGCCCCCCGAACGTGATGACGCCGGCATCGAGCGGGTAGAACTTCTGCAGCACGCCGAGCAGGCTCGACTTGCCCGCGCCGGAGGCGCCGACGACCGCCAGCCGCGCGCCGGGCGCGAGGTCCAGGTCGAGCCCGTCGAGCGCCCAGGGTGCGTCGGCCGCATAGCGCAGTCGCACGCGCTCGAAGCGGATGCCGGGCGGCTGCGCGATCACGGCCGTCGTCGGCGGCTCGGCCACCGCCGGCCGCGCGTCGGCCAGTTCGAACACGCGCCGGGCCGCCACGACGATCGACTGCCATTGGGCGAGCGACTCGGACAGCGGCGCGATCACCTCGAATGCCGACAGCGTCAGCACGGCGAGCATCGGCAACAGCGGCGGCGCCAGGGCGCCGCTGCGAACCGCGGCGAGTCCGATCACCAGCACGGCGAGCACGGCCCAATGCGCGATCAACTGCGTGCCGCCCGCGCCGAACGACTGCAGCCGCTCGAGCCGGCGGCGCCGCGCGCCGAGCGCCGCGTCCGCGGCCTCGATGCGTGCGGCGTACGCCGCCGCGCCGCCGAAGGCGAGCAGTTCCGCGTGTCCGCGCAGCGCATCCAGCACGAGCGCGCGCAAATCCGCCGATTCACCCACCACCGCGGCCGCATCCGCCTCGGCGCGGCGCCGCACCCAGCGCGGCAACGACAGTCCCGCGAGCAGCGCGGCAACGAGCAACACCGTCACCGCCGCGGGCAGCACCACCCAGGTCACGATGGCCGCCGCCAGCAACACGGTCGCGGCGACGGCGAGCGGCACCAGCACGCTCAGGTAGAACTGTTCCAACGTGTCGACGTCGGCGCGCAGCCGCGCGAACAACTCGGCGCTGCGCAGCGCGGCGAGCCGCGCCGGCGCGAGCGGGATCAGGCGCCGAAACAGCCACGCGCGAAACCCCGACAGCCCGCGCAGCGTCGCTTCGTGCGTGATCACGCGCTCGGCATAACGGCCGCCGCTGCGGACGATCGCGAGCGCGCGGATGGCCGCGGCCGGACTGAAATAATTGATCGCGGCGCCGCCGACACCCGCCGCGGCCATCGCCGCGATGAACCAGCCGGAAACCGCGATCAGTCCGACGGCAGCGAGCCCGGCCGCCGCCGCCACGGCGGCTCCACCCCACATCCAGCGCCGCTGCGGTCGCAGAATCTCCAACAGACGCACGATGACCGACGGCGGTGCGCGCATCAAAATTCCTCCGCCGCCAGCAGGGCGCCGAAGGCACCGCCCGCGGCCGCCAGCGCCCGCGGCGCGCCGCGTTCGACGATGCACCCCGCATCGAGTACCAGCACCTGATCGGCGTCCAACGCGGCATCGAGACGATGCGCCACCAACAAGATGGTGCGGGCGGCGCCGGCACCACGGATCATGCGGTTCACGGCGCGCGCGCCGTCGGCGTCCAGGTGCGCGGTGGGCTCGTCCAGCAGCCACACGCTCGCCTGTTCGCGCAACAACAGGCGCGCGAGCGCGAGGCGTTGCAGCTCCCCGCCGGACAACCCCAGCCCGCGTTCACCCAGCGCGGTATCCAGTCCGCGCGGCAGGCGCGCCGCGACGGCGCCGAGACCGCTGTCCCGCAGGGCCCGGGCGAGCAGCGCCCCGTCAGCCTGCGGGGCGGCCAGCAGCAGGTTGTCGCGCACGCTGCCCGCGAAGACGTGCGGCTGTTGGGGCACCCAGGCAACCCGCGCGCGCCACCCCGCGGGGTCCAAGTGCCCCAGATCGGTCCCGTCGACGAGGATGCGTCCGGCATCGGGCGCGGCGAAACCCAGCACCAGATCCAGCAGCGTGCTCTTGCCGGCGCCGCTCGCGCCGACCAGCGCGGTGACGCCGGGCCCGACGCAGGCCTCGACACCGCGCAATCCCCCGCGTCGGCCGGCGTGGGCGAAGCGCACGGCGTCGAAGCGCAAGGTCGGCGCCCCGTGCGGGGCGGCCCGCGTGCCCGGGGTCGTAGCCGCCGCGGCGCGCGGCGCTTCCTCCAGAATGAGCATGTCCTTCGCGGTCGCCAGGGCGTCCATGCGCGCGTGACGCAGCGCGCCCAATGCCCGCATCGGCAGGTAGAACTCCGGCGCGAGCAGCAACACGAACATGCCGTCCCGAAAATCCAGGCGGTGCCACAGGAGTCGAAAGCCGATCAAGACGGCGACGACGGCGATGCTCACCATCGCGAAGAACTCCAGCACCAGTGCCGTCAGAAACGCCACCCGCAGCAGCTGCATCGTCAGGCGGCGATACTCTTCGCCTTCAGCCTCGAGTTCGACGGCGACGCGTTCGGCCGCGCCCAGCTGACGCAGCGTCGAGAGGCCGCCGAGGGCGTCGAGGAAGGCGCCGCCGAGGCGGCGGAGCTGGGCGTAGCGCTTCTGGCCGGCCCGCTCCGCGGCGCCGCCCACCAGCACCATGAACACCGGCACGAGCGGCGCCGTGAGCAGCAACACGAGACCGGAGATCCAGTCTGCGGGCAGCACGAACGCAGCCAGCAGAGGCGGCAGCAAGGCCGCGGTGGCGGCTGCCGGCAGATAGCGCGCGAAGTAAGGCAGCAGCGCATCCACACCCTCGACGAGCCGCGTGATCAAGTCGCCGCCCGCCTGTGCGCGCAGGCCGAGGACGCCGAGAGCCTGTGTGCGCGCCAGCAGCTGCGCGCGCAGCCGCGTTCCCAAACGCTGGGCGGCATCGAACGCCAGGCGTCGCGCCCGCACCGCCAAGGACACGCGCAGCGGCGCGAGCAACAGCAGACAGAGCCACGGCCGCCACAGCGCCGACGGCGGCGACCTGCGCAGCAGCGAGGCGTCGAGAATGTCCGCGAGCAGCCAGGCCTGGGCCACCAGCAACAAGCCCTGCAGCGCGACCAGCGTGGCGCCGGTACGCAGGGGCCGGCGCATTCGCCGCGCCTCGCAACGCAGCCAGTCGGCTGCCTGCATCGTCAGCGACGCACCCCGCGGACGCTCAGGTTCGCGGCCCCGGTTTGGCCGCGGCGCGCCCGGCCGCCTGGTCCTCCTGGGCGTCGAGCATCGCGGCGCCCGCCGCGGCGATCAACACGATCATGGCCGTGCCGACCAGCCAGGCGAAATACCAGGCGCCGGCGTCGCCCAGCAGCACGGCGAGCAGGATCACCACGACGGCGAGCAGCATGTACAACACGAAGTAGGCAAATGTCTTCACTTCAGCTCCTCAATAGGCATGTTCGTCGTGGACGACCTGTTCGGCGCGTACCTTGCCGCGCATCACGTAGAACGCCCAGCTCGTGTACCACAGGACCAGTGGCACGAAGACCACCGCCATCACCAGCATCCACGTCAGCGTCAGCTTGCTCGAGCTCGAATTCCAGATGGTCAGGCTCATCGACGGGTCGCCGCTCGAGGGCAGGAGGAAAGGAAACAGCGACGCGCCGGCGGTGCCGATGACGCCGATCCATGCCAGCGCGCCCAGCCACCAGCCCAGATGCGAGCGCCCGGCGCGGCCGGCGAGCAGCGCGCCCACCATGCCGGCGAAGCCGGCCGCGGGCAGCAGCCAGAGGATCGGCCGCGCGCCGAAATTCCCCTGCCAGGCGCCCGGCAGCGCCTCGACCACCTGCCGCAGAGGTGTCTGCGGAACGCCGGCGCCCGGCCCGCTCACGATGCTGTAGCCGGGGATCGCATGCACCCACGCGCCGCCGGCGGCGAACAGCAGCAGGGCCGCCACCGCACCCACCTGTACCACGGTGCGCGCGCGCCGATGCATCGGGCCCTCGGCGCCGTTCATCACCGTCAATCCGCCCATCATCACCGACAGCGCCAGCGACAGCAGGCCGGTCAGGATCGCGAACGGGTTCAGCAGGCCCAGGAAGCCGCCGGTGTACACCGAGGTCATGTCCCATTCGAAATGGAACGGCACGCCGCGGAACAGGTTGCCGAAGGCGGCGCCGAACACGATCATCGGCACCGCGCCGCTGACCAACAGCGACCAGTCCCAGGCGTTGCGCCAGGCGCTCGAGGGAATCTTGCTGCGGTATTCGAAGCCCAGCGGACGCACGATCATCGTCCACAACAACAGCAGCATCACCACGTAAAAGCCGGAGAACGCGGTCGCATAGATCAGCGGGAAGGCGGCGAAGATCGCGCCGCCGCCGAGAATGAACCACACCTGGTTTCCGTCCCAGTGCGGACCGATGATGTTGAGCGCCACACGCCTCTCGATGTCGGTTCGCCCCACATACCGCAGGATGGTGCCCACGCCCATGTCCATGCCCACCATCACCGCCAGACCGATCAGCAACACGCCGAGAAGCAGCCACCAGGTCACCTGCAGCATTGCGTACGGATTCATGACTCAACCCTCCAATTCTCCTCCGGGCCCTGGCGGATCGCGCGCATCATCAGGTACATCTCGATGACGATGAATCCCGTGTACAGCGCCACGAAGCCGATCAACGAAAAAGCCATGTAGCCGACGCCGTGCGTCGAGGCGCTCATCCACGTCGGCAGCACACCGTAAACGGTCCAGGGCTGCCGTCCCAGTTCGGCGGTCAGCCAGCCGAATTCGTTTGCGAGGAACGGGACGGGGATCATCCACACCGCGGCCTTCAGGAACCAGGTCTTCTCCTGCACGACGTTCGGCAGGGTGAACAGCAGCGCCAGCACGAAGAACGCCAGCATCAACAGGCCGAACGCGACCATCAACCGGAACGCCCAGAACACCCATGCGACCGGCGGGATGCTGTCCTTCGCGGCCCGCGCGATCTGCCCGGCGGTCGCCCTGCCCGGATCGGGCGCGTAGCGCTGCGCGAGGAAACCGTAGCCAAGATCCTGCCGGTGCGCCTCGAACCCGGCCAGGGCGGCCGCGTTTCCGGGGTCCTTGGACAGCACCTTCAGCGCCTCGACCGCGGGGATGCCGTTCTCCACTCTCAGCGCCGCCTGCCGTTCGAGCGCATCGATCCCCGGCACCGTCCCGTCGAGGGAGTGCGTGACCAGCAGCGACAGCAGCGCCGGGACCTGGATCGCGTAGCGGTTCTCCTGCCCGGCCTGGTCGGGGAAGGCGATGAGATTGAACGGCATCGGCGCCGGCTCCGACTTCCACTGGCCTTCCATCGCCGCAAGCTTGGTCGGCTGCGCATGCGCGGCCACGAAACCGAGGGCGTCGCCGAGCGTGATCACACCCACGGTGGCGAGCACGCCGTACAGCGCCGCCATGCGGAACGAGCGTTTCGCGAGTTCCATGTGCCGGTTGCGCAGCATGTACCAGGCGCTGACGCCGGCGACGAAGACCGCCGCGGTGACGTAGCCCGCGATGCTGGTGTGCACGAACTTGGACTGGGCGTCGGAGTTGAATATCAACTCCTGGAAGCTGGTCAGTTCCATGCGCATGGTGATCGGATTGAACGCCGCGCCGCTCGGATCCTGCATGAAGCTGTTGGCGATCAGAATCCACAGGGCCGAGAGATTCGAGCCGAGCGCCACCAACCAGGTCACCGCCAGGTGCTGCCCGCGGGACAGCCGATCCCAGCCGAACACCATCAGGCCGACGAAGGTCGACTCCATGAAGAACGCCATCAGGCCCTCGATGGCGAGCGGCGCGCCGAAGATGTCGCCGACGAAGCTCGAGTAGAACGACCAGTTGGTGCCGAACTGGAACTCCATGGTCAGGCCTGTCGCCACGCCCAGCGCGAAATTGATCATGAACAGCCGGCCCCAGAATCGGGCCATGTCCTTGTAGATCGGCTTGCCGGTGGTGACGTACACCGTTTCCATCGCCGCCAGCAGGAAGCTCAGTCCGAGCGTGAGCGGCACGAAGAGATAATGATAGAGCGCGGTCGCCGCGAACTGCGTGCGCGAGAGGTCCACCACGGTTCCATTGATCATGAATTGTCGCCTCGCTCGTCGGACTGGACGCGCATTGCCGGCCTCTTTATTAGTTGATGCTTATATCCCACTTCGGGGCCGGAGCCAAGATTAAGGCGTCCCGGACCGCAAATGAATAGGGGATAGCACCTAGCCTGACGCCGCGGGGGTGGCGCGCCCGCGGCGCCCCGGGCCGGTCGTTTTCAGCCCGAAATCGCCAGCCGCTCGGACGAGTAGACGCGCGTCGTGACCAGGATCGCGAGCAGCGCCGCCAGCGCCGTGCCGGCGAGACAGGCGGCGACCGGCGCCATGCCCAGCGCCTCCCCGCGCTCGAGCTGCATGATGCCGAGTTGCTGGCCGAGCAGGGGCACCGCGTACATCCACAGCCGCGCCTTGACCGGCACCACGATCAGCAGGACCGACGGCAGCAGCGGCACGAGCATCAGCAGGGACAGGTAGGTTTGCGCCTCACGGTAACTCTTCGCGAAGGCCGCGACCAGGGTCTGCAGGGCGGCCAACAGCAGCACCAGCGGCAGCATCAACAGCATCACGCCCGCGGCGAAGCGCACGCCGAGAGTCAGGACCATGTCGAGCCGGCTGGTGTCGACGAAGCGTCCGGCGATCGCGAAGGCCGCGATGCTCAAGGCGAGGCTCGCCAGTGCGAACGCGGTGGTCGCGGCGAGTTTGCCGATCAGAATGTCCCGGCGCGGCACCGGAGTCGCGAACAGCGGTTCGAGGGACTGTCGCTCACGCTCGCCGGCGGTGGTGTCGATGGCCAGATACATCCCGCCGAGGAACGCGGTCAGCACGAAAAAATACGGCAGCATCGAGAAGATCAGCGCGCCGCGCGCCTGCGGCGTCGCCTGGTCCCGATCGGCGGCGACGAGCGGCGTCGCGAGCGACGGCGACAGGCCGCGCACCAACAGGCGCTGCGCGCCGGCGATCCTCGCGTAGCGGCCGACCATGTCGCGCAACCTGCCGATTTGCGCCTGCGTGTCGCGATGCGAGGAGTCGTAGATCAGCTCCACCTGCGCCGGCTCACCCCGGGTCCAATGCGCGCCGTAACCCGCGGGAATGCGCAGCACCACGTCGGCCTTCTGGTTGCGCACGGCGGCCTCCGGATCGCGCGGCGCGGGTTCGACCACCATGCCCATCTGCACCAGCGCCGCGACCAGGTTCGGCGCGTTGGCGGCCCCGACCACCGGCACCGACAGCGGCTTCTCGGCCTTGCCGAGCTCGACGTGCAGCTGCGCGTTGATCAACACCACGAACATCACCGGCGCGAGCAGCGGCCCGGTCAGCAGGGCGTTGACCAGCGTGCGGCGGTCACGAAGGTTCTCGCGCACCTCCTTCAAAAACACGGTCAGGGCGGCATTCACGCGCCGCTCCGGCTGATGATCCGGACGAATGCGTCCTCGAGGCTGGCCGCGCCGACCTGCGCGCGCAGCGTCTCGGGCGCCGCGTCGGCGACCACGCGTCCGTGCGCGATCACCACCACGCGATCGCACAGCGCCACGACCTCCTGCATGATGTGGCTGGAGAACAGCACGCAGCGGCCTTCGGCGCGCAGACCGAACAGGAACTCGCGCATCGCCCGCGTCGCCATCACGTCGAGCCCGTTGGTCGGCTCGTCGAGAATCAGGTTCTTTGGATCGTGCACCAGCGCGCGCGCGATCGCGGTCTTGACGCGCTCGCCCTGCGAGAACCCCTCGGCGCGGCGGCCGGCGATCGCCGTCATGTCCAGCGCGGCGATCAGCGCATCGCAGCGCCGCCGCAGCGCGTCATCGTCGAGACCGTGCAGGCGGCCGAAGTATTCGATGTTCTCGCGCGCGGTCAGGCGCTTGTACAGGCCGCGCGCATCGGGCAGCACGCCGAGCGCGCGGCGCACGCCGAGCGGATCGCCGGCCGCGTCGATACCGTCGACGAGCACGCGTCCGCGCTCGGGCTTCATCAAAGTGTAGAGCATGCGCAGCGTCGTGGTCTTGCCGGCGCCGTTGGGCCCCAGAAGGCCGGTGATCTCCCCGTCGCGCGCGCTGAAACTGACGTCCTCGACCGCCTTGACCGCGCCGAAGCTCTTGTGCAGGTTGCGCACCTCGATCACGGCGCGGCCCCGCTGAAGTTGACGAACGACGGCGTCGGTCCGAGCGCATCCAGACAGCGCGCATCCAGCGTCCCGGGCCGGAGGTCCTTGACGAAGCGCGCGACCAGCCGCGGCATGCACCCGGCACCGACGACGTTGTGGCCCTGCCCCCTGGCGATCAACAGGCGGCCGTCGGACAGCGTCTTCAGCACCTCCTCACCATAGCGCGGCGGCGTCACCGGGTCGTACTGGCCCTCGAGGATCAGCACGGGCAGCGCCGATTTCAGCGGCGTGTGGAAATCGGCCGGCAGCGCGCCGCGCGGCCAGACCGAGCATTGCGCGGCGGTCTGCAACTGGAACACCGTGCCGAGCAGGGTCGCGGCGTCGCGCGGATCGGTCTCGAGCAGCCCGGCATCCTCGCTGCACACCACCGACATTCCCATCACGT
Organism: Gammaproteobacteria bacterium; assembly: GCA_037441085.1. GTDB lineage: Bacteria > Pseudomonadota > Gammaproteobacteria > Steroidobacterales > Steroidobacteraceae > Bog-1198. Next base: position 22,282 of record JBBISV010000011.1, read on the forward strand.
CGTCGATCGCACGCCCTAGTTCGCGCTGGATCAGCGCGCTTTGACCCATCAACGGCCCGTAGTCGCCGGTCAGTGCCGAATGGATGGTCGTCGGCAGCAGCGCCGCCGTCATCGGCGAATACGCGAACAGCCGCACGGTGTTCAGCAGGCGATCGGTCGTGAGCGCGCGCGTGGTCGGCGCGAACGTCGTCGGATCCGGGAAGTTCACCATCGGCGGCGACGCCTTCAGCCTGTCGCGCAATTTCAGCAGATTCGCCCAGGGATCGCCGAACGCCCCCGCGCAATCCGGGGTGCCGCTGCACAACGCAAAGTCCGCCCTGAGCGCGGCGTCGAGATTGCGCGCGAAATCCTGCCCGAGCGCCAGCGTGTCGGGCACCACGCTGTCGAGCACGATGCTGCGCACGGCTGCCGGATAGCGACGGGCATATGGCTGGGCCACGCGCGTGCCGTAGGAGACGCCGACGAGGTTGAACTTGGGGCCGCCGAGCGCCTTGCGGAGCGCGATGAGGTCGGACACCGCGTCGGTGGTCGTATAGAAGCGCGGATCGGCGTGCGGTTGGACCTCCGCCAGGCAGGCGCGGGTGTCGGCGATGACCTGCGCCGCATTGAACCCGCCTTGCGGTGCGCGCGCCTCTGCCGCCTTCTCGGCGCGGGGGCATCGGAGCGCGGCGGATCCTCCGGTGCCGCGCTGATCGAGCAGGATGATGTCGCGATGCTGGCGCAGCGGGGCGAGCGCCGGCGCGACCTGGGGATAACTGTCGATTGCCGACTGCCCCGGACCGCCCGCGATGAACACCACGGGGTCCGGTTCGGCCCGCGCCGCGGTGCTGCGTATCAGCGCCAGGCGCAGCGCGATCCGCCGCCCGTCAGGTGCCGCCGGGTTCTCGGGAACTTGGAACGGTGCGCACCAGGCGGCGGTGGTCTCGCCCGACGCGGGTTGCCGGAGTTCGCAGGGCGTAAATTCCAAGGTGCCAAGCCGCTCGTGCACCGGCGCGACTGCGGATGCGCGCCGGGCGGCCCCGGCGTCGCCGCCCCGTTCGCGCATCCAGCGATGCCCGAGGACCAGAATCACGGCCAGCAGCGCCAGGGCAATGCGCGCGCGCGACCTCACGGCCCGACGCCGCGCGCTTCAATCACGGCCATCGCTGCGTGCAAGTGTGCCAATCCGGGGTACAACCATGGTTCCGCTTCCGCAATCAACCGCTTTTAAGGATAAACCACCGGCACAGGAAGCGCTCGCGGCCTCTGCACGGGGCGCCCGGTGCCGCCCTCGTGTCATCCGAATGCCTGACTGACCTCCCGGCACCGCTGAGGCTAAATTGCGGGCACGGATAGACGGGCAACGAGGACGCACCATGAAGCCACGCGGACGAGCACTTCTCGCGACAATAGGCACGATTGGCATGATTTCCCTCGCTTCGGCACAGCTGCCGCGGCAGATGCCGCCCGGACCGGTATTGAGCCGGCCTGGGCTCGGCAACCGACTGCGAGGCTACACCGTCGGCGGCGGCTTCTCGATTATCCTGGGTGCGGGCCTGGTGCTCGAGGTCAACGGCACGGCGCCGATCACGATCAACTCGAGCGCACCATTCCGATTCCCGATGCTCTTCTTCCCGGGGGCGCACTACGATGTCGAAATCAAGACCCAGCCGCACGGACAATTCTGCACGCTGTCCTCGAACAAGGGCGTTATTGGGAACCATGACGTCACCGATGTGTCGGTCGCCTGCAATTTGACCGGCAGAGCCTTCCAGGTCAGCTTCGTCTCGACCGGAGCGAAGGGGTCGGGACTCGTGGTGACGGACGGCTTCGCGCAGTTGTTCGGGACTTCGGGCCAGGTCGCAGCATTTCCGTGGGGATTAGCCGAGGGCAGCCCGTACTCGATTTGGGTGGTGACTCAACCGACCAATCCGGCGCAGACCTGCAGCGTGGTCGCCAATGGCAGCGGTATCGTCGACCAGAGCAGCATTCTGCATCCGGCACAGGTGGTCTGCCGGTGACGAGAGACGGGTGTGCCGGGATCCTCCGGCACACCGACGCGCCCGGTGCATCGGGTCCGGCCCGCCTTTCTAGGGGACCCGCTCCTCGTCATTGAATGCGGACAGTTGCGCGATCCCGAACGCGCGGCTCAAGGCCCGGATGTGCTCGCGATGCAGGCGCGCGAGACGCTGCAGGCACCGCTCGCCCTTGGGCGCCAGGCGCACCCGCACCTCGCGGCGGTCGATGCGCCCGGGGATTTTGACCACCAAGCCGAGCGCCTCGCAGCGCGCCACCAGCGCGACGGCCCCGTGGTGCTGCGCCTGCAGCCGTTCCGCAAGCCCCGCGATGGTTGGCCGGTCGCGCCCCGGAAATCCGCGCACGTGCAGCAGCAGCGAGTACTGAAGCGGCGTGATCCCGGCATCGCGCACGGCGCGCTCGCTGAAGCGCAGGAAGCGCCGGATCTGGTACCGCAACTCGGAGATCGCCTCGAATTCGCGCTTGGTCAGCCTCTTATCCGCCGCGCTGCGCGCCATCGTCCCTCCATGCCGCGCCCCGGAGGATTCCGGCGGATGCGTGCCGAAAACATATCATGCTGTGATATTGTTCCACAATTATCCACGGTGGAACAGATGACACAACCGACCGCCAATCCACGCCTCCGGGTTCCGCCGCGTCTCGGCGATTATTCGGTGAGCCCGCGGATCCTGTTGATCGCCCTGCTGGCCCTGCCGGTCGGCGCGGTGTCCGCGGTGGTCGCGGACGCGCTGCTGAAACTGATCGGGTTGATCACCAACCTGGTCTTCTACCAGCGCCTGGCGACCAGCCTGATCGCCCCCGGCGCGGGCGCGCACCCGTGGTGGTTGATCGTCGGCGCGCCCGTTCTGGGCGGCCTGGTCGTCGGGGTCATGGCGCGCTATGGCTCCGAGGCGATACGCGGCCACGGGATGCCGGAGGCGATCGAGGCGATCCTGCGCGGCGGCAGCAAGATCAAGCCGCGGGTGGCGCTGCTCAAGCCGCTGTCGGCGGCCGTCGCGATCGGAACCGGCGGACCGTTCGGTGCCGAGGGACCGATCATCATGACCGGAGGAGCGTTCGGATCACTGATGGCCCAGACGCTTTCGCTGACCGCCGACGAACGCAAGACCCTGTTGGTCGCCGGCGCCGCCGCGGGAATGGCGGCCACTTTCAACGCGCCGCTGGCGTCGATATTGCTCGCGGTCGAGTTGTTGCTGTTCGAGTTCCGTCCCCGGTCCTTCGTGCCGGTCGCCGCCGCGGTGATGGTGGCGACCGCATTGCGCTGGCCGCTGCTCGGCACAGCACCCATCTTCCCGACCAACCACGCGCTGCCGGTGCTCGGCTTTACGGTGCTGTCCCTGTGCGCGGTCGCGGGCGCGGTCGGCGGATTCATCGCCTGGATGGCGACCGGGCTCGTCTATTTCTCCGAGGACGCGTTTCGCCGGCTGCCGATCCACTGGATGTGGTGGCCGGCCATCGGAGGACTCATCATCGGCGTCGGCGGACTGTTCGAGCCGCGCGCGCTCGGCGTCGGGTACGACGTGATCGGCACCCTGCTCGCCGGTCACGCGACGCTGTCGCTGATCGCCGGGATCCTGGTCGTCAAAACGCTGATTTGGAGCCTGTCGCTCGGCTCCGGCACCTCGGGCGGCGTGCTGGCGCCGGTGTTCATGATCGGTGCGGCGCTCGGGTCGTTGCTCGCCCATGGGTTTCCGCCGGTGGCGCCCGGATTCTGGGCGCTGATGTGCCTCGCCGCGGTCGTCGGCGGCGTGATGCGCAGCCCGTTGACCGGCGTCGTGTTCGCGATGGAGTTGACGCATCAGTGGGACGCGGTCATGCCGTTGGTCGTGGCGTCGACCGTCGCCTACCTGTTGTCGGTGCTGGTCCTGAAGCGCTCGGTGCTGACCGAGAAAGTCGCGCGCAAGGGCACTCATCTGACTCGCGAATATTCGGTGGATCCGCTCGAGGTGTTCCTGGTCGGAGAGATCATGCCATCGAGTTTCCTGTGCTTTCGCCTGGGCACCCGGCTCGAAACCGCGGTACGGGAAGCGGCGGAAGCCCTCCCCGGCCCGGGGGGCCGGAAGCTCGCCCACAGCCAGCGACTCTACCCGGTCCTCGACGACGCGGGCCGCCTGGCGGGCCTGCTCACCCGGCATCTGCTGCTCGGGTCGACGCTCCGGTCCGTCTCGCATCCGCAGGCGCTCGTCGATGAACTGCTGGTGCGCGAACCGGTGGTCGGCTACGCGGACATGACGCTGCGCGAACTCGCGAACCTGATGGCCGAGCGCCAGGTCTCGAGCGTGCCGATCGTGGACCGCGCGGATGCCGCGCAGGTTTTGAGCGTGATGGCGATGGATCAGGTGCTGGAGGCGCGCCGGCGGGACGTCAACGAAGAGCACCGGACCGAGCGGATCCTGAACGTGCTGCATTTCCGCGCGATCGGCGGCGGCCGCGTCCTGGTGCGCAACCAGTCGCGCGGGCCGCGCCGACCCTGAGTCGGCCCGCGCGCGCCGGCGGCGCACTCCGCGGGACCCCGGTATGATCGGAACATGAAACAGCGCACCATGTTCGCGATCCTGCTGACCGGTCACGGCGGATTCGACCGCCTGGAGTGGCGCGAGGACGTGCCGATGCCGGAACCTCGCGCCGACGAGGTTCTCGTCCGCATTGGCGCCGCCGGGGTCAACAACACCGACATCAACACCCGCGCGGCATGGTATTCGCGCGCGGTCACTCTGGGAACGACCACCGCGGCGGCGACCGCCGGCTGCGACGGCGCCAGCGCGGCGGACTCGGGCTGGACCGGCACGCCGCTCGTCTTCCCCCGCATCCAGGGAGCGGACGCCTGCGGTCACATCGTTGCCGTCGGCGACGGCGTCGACGCGTCACGGATCGGCGAACGGGTGCTCGTCGAACCGGTGTTTCGCCCTCCCGGCTCCCGGGCGCCGCGCGAGGCGGTCTATTTTGGCTCCGAATGTGACGGCGCCTTCGCCGAATTCGCGCGAGTGCCGGCCCGCCATGCCCATCCCATCGTGAGCGCGCTCAGCGATGCGGAGCTCGCGTCCTTTCCCTGTGCGTACTCCGCTGCCGAGAACATGTTGACACGCATCGCGGTGAATGCCGGCGAGACCGTGTTGGTCACCGGCGCCTCCGGCGGCGTCGGCAGCGCCGCGGTGCAGCTCGCGCGACGGCGCGGAGCCACCGTGATCGCGGTTGCCGACGACGCCAAGGCGCCGGCACTCATTCAACTCGGTGCGGCCCGGGTGCTCGCGCGCGATGCGGATCCTGCGGCCGTGCTCGGCAACGAATCCATCGATGCCGTGGTCGACGTGGTGGGGGGAAGCGGATTTTCACGACTGCTCGACGTGCTCGTGCGCGGCGGGCGGTATGCGGTTGCCGGCGCGATCGCGGGACCCGTGGTGGAACTGGACCTGCGGACCCTGTACCTGAAGGATCTGCGGCTGTTCGGGTGCACGGTGCTGGAATCGGTGGTGTTCGGCAACCTCGTCGGCTATATCGAACGCGGCGAGATCCGTCCGCTCGTCGCGGCGACCTTCCCGCTGCCGCGGATCGTCGATGCCCAGCGCGAATTCCTGGAGAAGCGCCACGTGGGCAAGATCGTGCTGGTGCCGCCGGCCTCAGCCTGAGCGCCGGACTCCCGCGGGCGCGGCG
>JBBISV010000011.1:27958-42698 GCA_037441085.1 Gammaproteobacteria bacterium
CTCTAGCACGTCGGTGTGCCGTAGCTGGCTCATGGGCGCGGCGCCCGCGGGAGTCCGGCCGTCGATCAATGCGATATCTTCCCGACGAACGTGCCCCAGTTCGCATACGCACTGCGCGGCGCATTCGGGATGTACTCGGTCGCGAACCACAAGGCCCCGCCGTCCGCGACCGCCGCGGTGTAATCGCCCCAGCGCCCGACATTGCCGGAACCGCCGTTCAAGGCCGGATAGCCGGTAAAGCCGTCGTCGGGTGCGGCACCATCGGCGGCGATGTGCACCGGCGAGGCGTCGCCGTCACCGAGGTTCACGTACGCCGAGCTCGGGAAGTAATCCGAACCGACCAGCGTGAAGGCCATGACGCCGGCCCCGTCACCAGTGAAGGCGATCGACGGAAATATCACGTTGTCGCCGTTCACCGCGACGTAGCCCTGCTGCACGACGCGGCCGGACACGGCCCCATGGTCGTAATGCGGGGCGACGCCGAACCAGGCGATGCCGGTGCGCGTACCGTCGCCGATGATCGTGTTCACGCCGCTGTACAGCACGCCGTCGGCGTACACGACCTGGTTCATGCGGTCGTCGTTGGTGTTGATCAGCTCCAGGGAATTACCGGCGGCGTCTCCCAGCGGCGTCGGCCCCGGGCGCTGCTGCGCCGGATTCGGCTGACCATAGGTCTCCGAGCCCATCACCTGCATGGACACCGTCAAGTTCGGTGTCGACGTCCGCAGCGAGCCCGTGTTTCCGAGCGCCCAGACCGCAATGCGGTTGTCGAGCAGCTGATACGGAGGAGCGCCGAATTGCAGCGCGCTGAGGAAATACTCCACGCCGCCGTCCTCGCTTTCCCCGCCGCCCGCGCTCACGGCCGGCTGGACCGAATAGGAAAGACCGCCGTAGGGCACCAGTGCCTGCGAGACATCGAGCGCGACGAGATACAGGTGCGAGAAGTCGCCGTTCGCCGCCGCGATCAGGCCCTGCTTCGGGATCGCATAGACATGCGCCCCGTTGAACGTCGCCGCACCGAACTCATTGGTCGTCTGATAGACGCCGTTCTGGTCGAAGCCGAGCAGCGGCTGATCACCGAAGCACGGGCATCCCGGATCGTTCGGCGTGCCGTTCAAGCCGTCGTCGGTCACGTCGTACGACAGGCTGAGAAAGCCGCCGCGGGGATCGGACGACTGGCTGACCGCGATCAAATTGAAATTGCGGCCGCTGCCGCCGGTGCCGCTGTCCTGCATCAGTTCGCTGACGAACCAGCGCCCGGTGGAGGCGTCGTACGCACACTTCGGATCGCTGACGAACTGGCCGAATACCGGCGGATTGGCGGTGCGGATCACCTCCGGGTTCAATCCCCAGAACTGGCTGAGCGCCTCCGGCCCGGCAAGCAGATTGCCAGATCGATCATAGACGGCGATCGCGTTGTTGACCGCCTCGACGACGAAGCCATTGCCCGCGCACAACGCCTGATCCGGCGGTTCTAGCGAGAATTGCGTGTTGGTGAAAATGCCGGTTCCGGCGGCGCGCTGGTCGAGATGCGTCAAGCCGTTGAAGCCCATCATGCGGCTCGAGGAATCGATCACCCCGCTGCCGCGCGGATTCGGTATCGCGGTTGGCGGCGGCGGCAACGCCGCACTCCATCGGGTACCTGCGGCGAACGCGGCCGTTTCCGCGCTCACCACACCGCGGCGCCCGTCCTCCTTCTCGGGAATACGCAGTCCGTGCGCGCCGAAGTAAGGTGCCGCCACGCCGGCGGTCGCGGCCGCCGCCGAACCCGGCGTCGACGATGACACCCCGGCGGCCTGGCTCTTGACGCTGCCCTGCTGGTCGAGCGGCATGATCTCGGCCGTCGACACCGCACCGGAACTGACCGGCCCACCGTGGATCACGGCGGAACCGATCACCTTCAATGTGAGCCGCGTCTGCTGGACCGCGAGCGCGGTCTGCGCCTGCGAGGCCTGCCACGTGGCGCCCAGCGCGAGGCTCGCGGCGAGAATCAGCATCCGCGAACCGGGGTCGCGGGGTTTCTTTCGAGTGAGTTGGTCCCTGGAATCCAGATATCGTCCCATGATTGTCCCCTCGTTATTTTCGAGCACCATCGCGTTTGATATCGACGTTGACCATGACCGGAAGCCGGAGGCCGCGCGCGATGCATTCACGGATGATCCGGCGAGACGGTTAGTGGAGCAATGGTATCAGCGACGCGACGTCGAGGTAAGACGGCGAAGCCCGCGAACGCGGCGCCGCTCCTCCGCGGAGCGGCCGTCGCACTAAAGCGTTTCCCCACTTGCGTCGGCGCGCCACCTGGTGGTTGCGGCCGGCACCTCGTCAGTTCATCCCCATCGACTTGCGCAGGAACGCGTCGATCGCGCCCAGCATCTGCGTGCGGGCCGCCGAATCGTCGAGCTGGTGATCGAGGTCCTTCCACGTCACCAATTGATGCGCCACACCGGCGGCCCCGAGCCGGTCCGCCATGCGCTGCGATTGCTCGATCGGCACCGTGAAATCGAACTCCCCGTGAAACATCAACACCGGCGCCTTGATTTTCGCCGCGTTCTCGGCCGGTGACCCCTCGCGCACCTGCGGCCCACTGCCGACGTAACGGCTGACGAGATCGAAATCGGTCCAGCGCCGGCGCTCCTCCTTGAACAAATTCAGATCCGTGACCGGCGCAATCGCAACGACGGCCTTGAACTCGCCCGGATCGACGACCGCGGATTGCAGCGCCGCGTATCCGCCATACGACCAGCCGACGATACCGAGCTTCGCCGGGTCGGCGATCCCCTGTCCGACCAGCCAGCGGCCGGCGTCGAGCACGTCGCCGATCGACGTGCGCCACGAGCGAAAGCCGTTGCGTCCGTACCAGGCGTCGCCGTAGCCGGTCGACCCGCGGTAGTTCGGCTGTAACACCGCAAAGCCGCGTGCCGCGAAGAATTGCGCGAGCCAGTCGAACCCCCACTCATCACGCTCGGCCGGGCCGCCATGCGGCAGGACGATTGCGGGCAGCCCCTTGGCGGTCTCCTGGCCCGGCGGCAGCGTCAGGTAGGCGGGAATCATCGTCCCGTCGGTCGCCGGGTAGCGGATCGGCGTCACCGTGGCGAGCTTGATGCCTTCCAGCGGGCTGCGCACGACGAAGAACGTCCGCAGTTGGCCGGACTTGCGGTCGAACAGGTAGTAGACGCCGGGATCATGATCACTGCTCGCCAGCACGAGCAGCTCGTTCTCGTCCGCGCTCGAATCGACGATCGTGATGTTCTTCTGCGGCCCGAGCGCTCGCCCGAACGCCGCGACCAGCTTGGCGATTTCCGGATCGAAATACACCGCGTGTTCGTAATCGGTCGCGTAGGAGATGCCGACGACCCGCCGACGCCGGCCAATGCGCATCATGCCGTCCAAGTCGACGTCGGGACGCGCATGGACCAGGCTCTTGCGCATCGACCCGTCGAGTGCGACGGAATAGAAGGCCTGGCGGCCGTCCTTCTTCTCGAAGCCGTAGGCAACGTCGAGAACGGGGTCGACGGCCTCGGGGTAGAAGCCGCTGTGTTTCAGCGCGTCATAGTCGCCCAACTCGTGCCATTCGCGCGAGCCCTGCTTGCGGTACAGGAACGTGAGGACGCTCGACAGGTTCGCGCCGGCGTCGAAGTGCGCGTGTATGCCCATGATGCGCACCGTGCCGCGCCCGTCCGATAGGTACAGGGCAGCGTCCTCGCGCGGCTCCTCGACGTTCCTCACGGCCAGGGTCCGCGTGTCGATCCAGTCCACGCCCAGGCCCGATTTGGACGAGCCGAGGCGCGAGCCGATGTGATCGTCCGGCAGGTACTCCCGCGACATCAGCACGGCGCCGTCCTCGTCCGGCAGCCAGTCGACGACGTTGCCGCCGCCAAGTTGAATGCCGATGCTGTACTGATTCTCCCGCGTGCTCAACAGCCGCGGATTGCCGCCATCGGCGTTGACCGCGAGCAGCCTCGTGAACGGCAGCATCCCGTAAATGGGATCCTTGACGGCCCCGTAAACGACACAGACCAGCCGGTCGTTGCTGACCCAGTTGCATCCGCCGAGACGGTCAGGATCGCCGTTTGCCACGAGCGCGACGTGCGGCTGCGCCCCCTTCGCGAGGCCGAGCGTGACCGCCGCGGATCCCTGCCCGGCCCCGGGCACGAGATACACCACGCTCTTGCCGTCCGGCGACAATTTCAGGTCCGCGACGCTGCGCCGCGCGCCGAACGCCGCGGCGGCATCGAAGGGCTTCTGGGCCCGTGCGTGCGGCATCGCACATAGCGAGGCCAGCACGGACGCGGCGAATTTCCATCGCATCGCGAACGGCCGCACGGAGTTCAGCGGTAGCGCCGCATCAGCGCATCGAGCGCCGCGCCGCCGGGGTTGAGCTTTTCGTATGGAATGCGGTTCAGCGGCGTCGCGCTCGTGCCGTTCAGCGCGTGGAACTCCGTGCCGTCCCGCTCGTCGATGTGGATGAGGCCGGTCAAATATTCGCCGTGTGCAAGCTTCTCGGCGATGTAGCGCTGCGCAGCGGCCCGGTCGGTGGGGTCGTAGGCGGCATCGATCTTGCGCAGCACGACGCGGCTGCCGTCGTGCAGGCGCACCGGCATCGACGCGCCGTCCTCGTAGTCGACGGCGATCTGCTCGGCGGGCGGCACGAAGTCCGCCTCCATCGCCGCGTGGTAGTGCTCGCGCGTGTACGCGTAGCTCTTCGTCGAGCCCTCGTGGTCGTTGAACGTGACGCAGGGGGACAGCACGTCGATCAACGCGAAGCCGCGATGACGCATGCCCGCCTGGATCAAGGGCACCAGCTGCGCCTTGTCGCCGGAGAAGCTCCGCGCGACGAACGTGACGCCGAGCGTCAGGGCGAGCATCACCGGATCAATGGGCGGCGATTGATTGACCGCACCGCGCTTCGCGTGGGTGCCGATGTCGGCCGACGCCGAGAACTGTCCCTTGGTCAGCCCGTAGACCCCGTTGTTCTCGATCAGGTACAGCATGTTGACGTTGCGCCTGATCGCGTGGGCCAGCTGGCCGAGGCCGATCGACAGGGAATCGCCGTCGCCGGATATGCCGATGTAGGTCAGATCGCGGTTCGCCGCGTTGGCGCCGCTCGCGATCGACGGCATGCGTCCGTGCACCGCGTTGAAGCCGTGCGCGCCGCTGACGAAATAGGCGGTCGTCTTCGAGGAACAGCCGATTCCGGAGAGCTTGACCAGCTGCTCGGGGCGCATGTCCAGCCCCCAACACGCCTCGATCACGGCCGCCGTCACCGAGTCGTGACCGCATCCCGCGCACAACGTGGACATCGCGCCTTCGTACTGACGGCGCGTCAGGCCGAGCCCGTTGGCCGGCAGCGAGGGATGGGCGACCTTCGGCTTGTTGATGAACGACATGGTTACCCCGTGATTTTTACTTTCCGACCCGCGGCACGACCGACAACCGCGGCGACTCGGCGAGCACCGCGCGCACGCCGTCGACGATCGGCCGACAGGTCATCGGGAAGCCGCTGTAGCTCAGGATGGAGTGCAGCTTGGATTTCTCGACGGCGGTTTCCAGGGTCAGCAGCGACCGCAGCTGCGCGTCGCGGTTCTGTTCCACCACGACGATCGTCGCGTGCGCATTCAGGAACGCCTCGACCTCGACCCCGAAGGGAAATCCCTTGACGCGCAGGTAGTCCACCTTGATCTTCTCGCGGGCGAGGACGTGAATCGCCTCGCGCACCGCGCCGTCGCAGCTGCCTATGCTCAGGATGCCGAGCGCGTTGTCGCCCGTGCCGGTCAGCACGGCCTTCGGCACGTACTTCGCCGCGGTCGTGAACTTGCGCCTCAGCCGGTCCAGCACGACCTGATACTCGGCCGAGTCCTCCGTGTAGGCGCCATACTGGTTGTGCCCGGATCCGCGCGTGAAGTAGGCGCCCTTCGCGCTCACGCCGGGCAGGGTGCGGTAGGGAATCGCGTCGTCGTCGCGGTCGACGTAGCGATGGAACTTCTCGAGGCCGGCGAGTTCCTCGGCCGACAGCACCTTGCCCCGGTCGGGGCGGTAGGCCTCGTCCCATTTGAACTCGGGGCACATCCAGTCGTTCATGCCGATGTCCAGGTCGGACAGCACGAAGACGGGCGTCTGCAGACGTTCGGCCAGGTCGAACGCCTGCACCGCCATGTAGAAGCACTCCTCGGGATTCGCCGGGAACAGCAGCACGTGGCGCGTGTCGCCATGCGAGGCGTAGGCGCACAACATGATGTCCGACTGCTGGGTGCGGGTCGGCATGCCCGTCGACGGCCCCACCCGTTGGACGTCGAAAATCACGCAGGGGATCTCCGCGTAATAGGCAAGCCCCACGAATTCGTTCATCAGCGATATGCCGGGCCCGCTCGTCGGCGTGAAGGCGCGCGCGCCGTTCCACGAGGCGCCGAGGACCATGCCGATCGCCGCGAGCTCGTCCTCGGCCTGGATCACCGCGTAATTCCTCTCCCCGGTGTCCGCATCGACGCGGTAGCGCTCACAAAATCCCTTGAACGCATCCATCAGCGAGGTCGACGGCGTGATCGGATACCAGGCGCCGACCGTCGCTCCCGCATACACGCAGCCAAGCCCGGCCGCCGTGTTGCCGTCGATCATGATGTGGCCGCGGGTCTTGTCCATGTGCTCGACGCGCAGCGGCAGCGGGCATTGCAGGTGCTGCCTGGCGTGCTCGTAGCCGAGGCGCAGGGCCTTGCTGTTCGACTCCAGCAGCTTCGGCTTCCTGCCGTAGCTCTCGTTCATCAGGCCGCCGACCACCTCCAGGTCGAGGTCCAGCAGGGCGGCGAGCACGCCCGCATAGGCTATGTTCTTCAGGAGGATGCGGTTGCGCACGCCCTCGAAGTGCTCGCCGACGATCCCAGACAAGGGCACGCCGATCACGGTGATGTCGCTGCGCTGCAGGAGCGTGCTGCGCGGCCACGTCGAATCGTAGATCAGATACCCGCCCGAGACGACCTCGCGCACGTCCCGGGAGTAGGTCTCGGCGTTCATCGCCACCATGATGTCGACGTGACCGGCGCGGGCGGCATGCCCCGCGCGCGTGACGCGGATCTCGTACCAGGTCGGCAGCCCCTGGATGTTCGATGGGAAGTAGTTCTTCCCGGTGACCGGAACACCCATGCGGAAGATGGCCTTCATGATCAGTGAATTCGCGCTCGCGGATCCGGTTCCGTTGACGTTCGCGAACTTGACGACGAAATCGTTCACCCGCTTGCGCGCGGCGGCTAGATTGGGCATGGAGCACCTTCGTCCGCGGCGTGCGGAATGGCAATCGTCGATTTCTGCATGTCCCAGGCGGCGGTGGGGCAGCGCTCCGCGCAGAACCCGCAGTGGATGCACACGTCCTCGTCCTTCAGCATGACGCGACCGGTATGCGGCAGCGCGGCCGACACGTACAAGGCCTGCGAGGCGTTCGCCGCCGGCGCCTTGAGCCGCGAACGAAGCTGCGCCGCGTCGCCGTTCGGTGCGATCGTGAGACAGTCCACGGGGCAGATGTCGATGCAGGCGTCGCATTCGATGCACAATCGGGCGGTGAACACGGTTTGCATGTCGCAGTTGAGGCACCGCTGGGCCTCGAGCGCCGCCTGTTCGGCGGTGAATCCCAGTTCGACCTCGACGTCGACCTTCTTGAAGCGCTCGGCGAGGCCGACGTGCGGAACGAGACGCCGCTCTGCGCCGTTGTATTCATTTTTATACGACCACTCGTGCATGCCCATCTTGCGGCTCTTCAGGGTCAGCGTGCGCGGCGCGCGCACCCCGACCGGTTCGCCTTGGCAGTATTTGTGTATCGATATCGCGGCCTGGTGACCGTGCTCCACCGACCAGATGATGTTCTTCGGACCGAACGCGGCGTCGCCGCCGAAGAACACGCCGGGGCGCGTGGATTGGAAGCTCAGCGCATCGACCTTGGGAACGTTCCATTTGTCGAGCTCGATGCCGGCGTCGCGCTCGATCCAGGGAAAGGCGTTTTCCTGGCCGATCGCGAGAATCACGTCGTCGCAAGGATGAAACTCCTCCCCGACGATGCGCGTCGCGCCGATCCCGCCGTCATGCAGCTCGTACTCGAGATGCTCGAAGACCATGCCGCGCAGCCGTCCGCCCTCGACGACGAAGGATTTCGGCGCGCGGTTGACGACGATTTGCACGCGCTCCTGCTCGGCGTCCTCCAACTCCCACTCCGAGGCCTTGAAGAAGCGGCGCGGTTTACGCGCCATCACCTTGACCTCGGTGGCGCCGAGACGCAGCGACGTTCGGCAACAATCCATCGCCGTGTTGCCGACGCCGATGATCAGCACGCGCGCGCCGATCTTATCGACGTGGCGGAACGCGACGGATTCCAGCCATGCGATGCCAATGTGGACACGGTCTGCATTCCGCCGCCCGGGCAGGTCGAGTTCCTTGCCTTTCGGCGCGCCGGACCCCACGAACACGGCGTCGAACTCCCGCGACGCGAGCAGCCCGTTCATGCTGTCGACCGGCGAGTTCAGGCGCAGATCCGCGCCCATGCCGACGATGTAGCCGATTTCCTCGTCGAGCACGCTCGCCGGCAGCCGGAACCCGGGAATGTTGGTGCGCATCAGGCCGCCGGCGACGGCGCTGCGCTCGAATATCGTGACGCCGTAACCGAGCGGCAGCAGATCGTTCGCGACGGTGAGCGAGGCCGGGCCGGCGCCGATGCAGGCGATGCGCTTGCCGTTCTTCTCGCCGGGCACCCGCGGCAGCAGCGCGGTGATGTCGTCCCGGTGGTCGGCCGCGACGCGCTTCAATCGGCAGATCGCCACCGGCTTCGCCTCGATGCGGCTGCGCCGGCACGCCGGTTCGCAGGGCCGGTCGCAGACGCGGCCCAGGATCCCGGGAAAAACGTTCGATTCGCGATTCACCATGTAGGCGCGCGTGAATTCGCCCTGGGCGATCAGCCGGATGTACTCGGGCACATCCGTATGCGCCGGACATGCCCACTGGCAGTCCACGACACGATGGAAATAGTCCGGGTCCCCGGTATCGGTCGGTTCCATGCTTCCTCGTTGGCCGTTGGGTCTCAGGTCACCTAAGCTTGCGGCGGTCGGCCGGACCGCAGCAAGCAGCACGGATGATAAGCCCATTCGCCGGCCGGCTGGTATCGTGCCCGCCGAGCCGCGATTCGCCGGGCGCCTGCAACTTATTTCTCGCAGCGGGGTTCTAAGCGCTACATGCGCCACGGGGGCGGGCTTGACCGGCTCCGGCGAACAGGGGATTTCCATATATGGATCAATTTGTTGCCTCCGAGGAAAAATCCCTGCTGGAGCGGCGCCCGCGCACGCGGCTGATCGCCGCCGCTGCCGTCGCGCTGGTGGGTGCGATCGCCTTGGGCGCGTGGCTCGCGATGCGCGCGCGCGGCGGCAGAACGACTCCCGCCGACGGCGCTGCCGCGCCGCCGCTGGTGACGGTGATCACGGCCAAACTCGGCGAAGTCGACAGTTCGGTGTCCCTGACCGGGCTCATCAGCGCGCGCCATGACGTGCCGATCGGCAACGAGGGCGACCCGGCCCGCATCACCGCGGTATTGGTCGAGACGGGTGCGCACGTGCGCAAGGGCCAGGTGCTGGCGCGGCTGAGCGCGGTCGGCGCACGGGCGCTCGTCAACAGTGCCGACGCCGCGCTCGACGAGGCGCGGTCCGCAGCCGCCCTGGCGCAGGCCGAATGGCTGCGCGCGCACCAGGGTCAGGACCTGTTCTCGAAGGAGGAGACCGAACAAAGGCGCGCGGCGGCCGTCAGCGCCCGCGCCAAGGTGAAGGCCGCCGAGGCGCAGCTGGCCGACGCGCGCAATCGGCTGGCCCACACCGTCATCGTCGCGCCCGCCGCCGGCACCGTGCTCACGCGCAGCGCCGAGGTGGGCCAGATCGCCGTACCCAGCGCGACCGTGCTCTTTCATCTCGCCCGGGACGGCGAAATCGAGATGCGTGGCCAGGTCGCCGAGGTCGACATGCCGCGGCTAGCGGTCGGTCAGCGGGCGCGCGTGCGCCTCGACGGCATCGCCCGCAGCTTCGCCGGCCGGGTCTGGCAGGTCGGCGCGGTCATCGACCCGGCAACCCGTCAGGGAACGGTGCGCATCGCGCTGCCGTCGGGGGACCGCGACCTGCGGCCCGGCGCCTTCGCGCGGGCCGACATCGTCGTGGGCCGCTCGCGCGGCGCCACGCTGCCGCAGACCGCCGTACTCGACGACGAGCGCGGCAGTTACGTGCTGGTGGTCGGCCGGGACGGCAAGGTCGCTCGGCACAGAGTCCGGGTCGCCGGCGCGCGATCCGACGGCCTCCTGGTCGACGCCGGCCTGACCGGCGGCGAACGGGTCGTCGCCATCGCCGGCGCCTTCCTGCGGCCGGGCGAGGCCGTGTCGACCGCGCCGTTCGCCGCGGCGGTCACGCCATGAAGAAGATCTCGGCCTGGGCGATCACGCATCCGGCGTTTCCGCTGGTGCTGTTCGCAGTGCTCTCCGTGTTCGGAATCGTCGCCTTCATCCGGCTGCCGATCACGCTCAACCCGGACATCTCCGCGCCGATCGTGCAGATCACGATCAACGAGCCGGGCGCGGCGCCGAGCGAGATCGAGACGCAGATCCTGCAGAAGGTCGAGGGCGCGGTCGCCGGCATCGGCAACGTCAAGAACATCACCTCATGGGCCACCGAGGGCGTCGCCCAGACGATCGTCGAGTTCCGCATCGGCACGCCGATCGACCGCGCGACGACCGACGTGCGCGACGCGGTCGCGCGCGTGCGCGCCGATCTGCCTCAGGGCATCGAGGAGCCGCAGGTGGCCCGCATCGACATCGACGGCGGCCCGATCGTCTACTACGCCGTCAGTTCGACGACGATGAGCGAGGAACAGCTGTCCTGGTTCGTCGACAACACGGTCACCAAGCGCCTGCTCGCGGTGGCCGGCGTGGCCCAGGTCACGCGCAGCGGCGGCGTCAACCGTGAGATGCGCGTCGATCTGGATCCGGCGCGCCTCGAGTCCTACGGCATCACCGCCGGCGAGGTCAATCAGCGCCTGCGCGACATCAACCTCGATGCCGCCGGCGGCCGCTCGCAGGTCGGCGGCTCCGAGCAGTCGATCCGCGTGCTGGGCGACACGCACACGGCCGCGCAGCTCGCGAACCTGCGCCTCGCAATCCCGGACGGCCGCGTGGTGCGGCTCGGCGAGATCGCCGACGTCCACGACGGCACCGAGGAGGTGCGCAGCATTTCACGCCTGAACGGCCGCCCCGCCACGACTTTCGCCGTGTACAAGGCGAAGGGCGCGTCGGACGTCACGACGCTGCACGACGTCGAGCGGGAGCTCGCCAAGGTCGGCCGGGAGACCCCCGGCATCACGCTCAAGCAGGTCTTCACCACGGTGACGTTCACGCAAAAGTCCTACGATGCGTCGATCGAAGCCCTGGTCGAGGGCGCGCTGCTGGCGGTCGTCATCGTGTTCCTGTTCCTGCGCGACGGCCGCGCGACGGCCATTTCCGCGCTCGCGATTCCGCTCGCCGCGCTGCCCACGTTCGCGTTCATGCAATGGTTCGGCTTCACGCTCAACCAGATGACCCTGCTCGCGCTGTCGCTGATCACCGGCGTCCTCGTGGACGATGCGATCGTGGAAATCGAGAACATCACCCGGCACATGAGGATGGGAAAGAGCGCGTATCGCGCGGCGATGGACGCCGCGGACGAAATCGGCCTGGCGGTCGTCGCCTGTTCGATGACGATCATCGCCGTGTTCCTGCCGGTGAGCTTCCTCGGCGGCATCATCGGCCAGTTCTTCATCCAGTTCGGCTTCACGGTGGCGGTCGCGGTTTTCATGTCGCTGCTGGTGGCGCGCCTGATCAGCCCCCTGCTGGCCGCGTACCTGTTGAAGCCGCACGCCGGGTTGCGCGGCGCCGACGGCCCGCTGATGGACTGGTACCTGCGCGCGCTGCGCTGGTCGGTCGAGCACCGCGTCAGGACTCTGGTTGCCGGACTGGTCATCTTCGCCGCATCGGTCGCGGGCCTCGCGCTGATCCCGAAGACCTTCGCGCCGGACGGCGACTACTCGTCCTCGACGCTGCACGTGGAACTGCCGCCGGGCGTGCTGCTGCAACAGACCGCCGACGCCTCGGCGCAGGCCTACCGGATCCTGCGCCGCCATCCGGAGGTCCGGAACGTGGTCGAGTCCATCGGCGAGGACGAGGACGGCGAGGTCCGCTCGGGCAACCTGTACATCCAGCTCGTGCCGCCGTCGCAGCGCAAGCTCAGCCAGAAGCAGTGGGAGGCCGAACTCACCAGGGAACTGCGTGTGATTCCGGACGCGCGCCTGACCTTCCAGAGCCAGTCGGACGGTGGTGGGCGCGACCTGACCCTGTACGTCGTCGGCAGCAACCCGCAGCTGGTCGAGCGGACCGCGCATCAGGCCATCGAACAGATGCGCACGCTCAAGGAGCTGCGGGACCCGCGCATCAACGGCGACATGGCCCGCCCGGAACTGCTCGTGCACCCGCACTTCGACGAGGCGGCGCAGCTCGGCGTGAGCGTGGCCGCGATCGGCGACGCCGTGCGGGTCGCGACGATCGGCGATCTGCCCCAGAACGACGCCAAATTCGCGCTGCCCGACCGGCAGATACCGATCCGCGTCAGCCTGATCGCCTCGGCCCGGCGCGACCTGTCGACGATCGAGAATCTGCCGGTGCGCACCGCGAGCGGCGCGACGGTGCCGCTCAAGGCGGTCGCGGACGTGAGCTTCGGCCAGGGCCCGTCGCGAATCCGCCGCTACAACCAGAACCGCCGCATCTCGCTGGAGGCGGACCTCAACAATGCCCAGCTGAGCACCGCGCTCGACAAGATCCACGCGCTGCCCATATTCAAGCATCTTCCCGCCGGCGTGCAGATCGTCGAGGTCGGCGCGGCCAAGGACATGCAGGAACTGTTCACGAGCTTCATGCTCGCGATGGTCGCCGGGATCCTGCTGGTCTTCGCCGTGCTCGTGCTGCTGTTCGCGCGCGTGTTCCAGCCGATCACGATCCTGTCGGCGTTGCCGCTATCGATCGGCGGCGCGGTGCTCGCGCTGGTGGTCACGCACAGCCCGTTCTCGCTCGCGACGGTGCTCGGCATCCTGATGCTGATGGGCATCGTCGCGAAGAATTCCATCCTCCTGGTCGATTTCGCGATTGAGGAGATGCGCGCCGGCAAGGACCGGATGACGGCGCTGCTCGAGGCCGGCCACAAACGCGCCCGTCCGATCGTCATGACCTCGGTCGCGATGATCGCGGGCATGCTGCCGGTGGCGCTCGGCATTGGTGGCTCCGCCTCGTTCCAGGGCCAGATGGCGCTGGCGGTCATCGGCGGCCTCGTCGCCTCGACCGCGCTGACGCTGGTGATGGTACCGGCCGCGTTCACGTGGATCGACGATCTGGAGCGGGCGCTCACCAGACGCTTCGGCGGCCGTCTGTTGCAGCGTCCGGCGGAGATCCTTCCTTGAGGCGCGCGGCCGTCGCCGGCGTCGGCGCCGCGCTCCTGGTCGCGGGCTGCGCCGTGGGTCCGGATTTTCGGGCACCGGCCGCCCCCGCGGTCGGCGGCTACGTCGCGGGGGTGCTGCCGGCGCCGACGACTTCGGTCGGAACCGCGGCGGGCGCCGCACAGCGCTTTTTGCCCGGCCGCGATCTGCCGGGCGAGTGGTGGACGCTGTTCGGATCGCCCGAACTCGACGGCTTGATCGCTTCGGCCGTCGCCAATTACCCGGGCATCGCCGCGCAACAGGCCGCGTTGCGCGCCGCCCAGGCGGATGCGCTGGCCGGTCGCGGAGCGCTGCTGCCCCAGGTTCAGGGTTCGGCGGACGCGCAGCGCGCCCAGGTGAGCGGCGCGTCGATCGCTCCGGGCTTTCCCGGATTCATCACCAATATCTTCCAGACGGACATCGGCCTCTCCTACACCTTCGACCTCGCGGGCGGCGAACGGCGCGCGCTCGAGGGCCTGCGCGCCCAGGTCGAAGAACAGAGATTCTTGCTGCAGGGAAGCTATCTGACCTTGACCAGCAACGTGGCCGCGACCGCGGTTCAGCTGGCATCGGTCAACGAGGAGATGACGGCGACGCGCGAAGTCATCGCGCTGGAGCGCAAACAGCTGGATCTCATCCAACGGCAATTCGCGATCGGCACGCGCACCCGCGCCGACGTGCTGCAACAGCAATCCAGCCTGGCGGCGGTTCGCGCGTCGCTGCCGGCGCTGCAGCAGCGGCGCGCCGCGGCACAACACGCGCTGGCGGTGCTGACCGGCCGATTCCCCCACGACGCCGCACCGGTCGAAATCACGCTGTCGAATCTGAAACTGCCGTCGGATCTGCCCGTGAGCCTGCCGTCCACGTTGGTCGCGCAGCGCCCCGACATCCGCGCCCAGGAAGCGCTGATGCACGCGGCGAGCGCCGCGATCGGCGTCGCCACCGCCAACATGTTGCCGCAATTGACGCTGCGGGGAGCGGCCGGCGGCGAATCCTTGGTGTTCGCCAATCTTCTGACTCCGGGCGCCGGAATCTGGAGCCTGTCGGGCGGCCTCACGCAGCCGCTGTTCGCCGGCGGCAGCCTGTACGCCAAGCGGCGCGCCGCGGTCGCCGCGTATGATCAGGCGGCCGCGCTGTATCGGCTCACCGTCCTCAACGCCTTTCAAAATGTCGCCGACACGCGGACGGCGCTCGGCAACGATGCCCAGGCGCGCGACGCGGAGAACGACGCGCTGGGCGCGGC
>JBBISV010000012.1:0-23677 GCA_037441085.1 Gammaproteobacteria bacterium
CGCGCGGCTGGCCGGTGCGCAGCAGCGGCGCGGAGCTGCTGTCCTTTCTCCAATGCCGACTCTACGCGCTCGCGCAGGATTCGCAAGCGTCCCCCCACCTCGGTTTCGAGACTGGAGTCCTGTTTTTGCAGACGTATCAGTTCATTGGCCATGTTCAGCGCAGCGATCACCGCAATGCGCTCGACACCGACGACCTTGCCGCTGTCGCGGATCTCCCGCATGCGGGCATTCAGGAATTCGGCCGAGTCGAGCAGGTCCGAGCGCTCCTCCGCCGGGCAGACGATCTGGTACTCCTTTTCCAACACGCGCACGCTGACCCGCGCCATGGTCTCGTTCATTGCTGTTCCATCGATTTCAAGCGGCCTATCATCGCTTCCACGCGGGCGCGCACCTGTTCGTTCTTTTGGAGCAAGCCGGCCCTCTCCGACGTCAATGCCTCCTGACGCTGGCGCAGCGCCCTGTTCTCTTCCTTGATCTGCCCGATCGTGCCGATCAGGTCGTCCAGGCGCTTCTCGAGACGTTTCAGTTCGAGTTCGACGGCGGATTTCGGGGCGGCATCGCTCATGGATCAGCAATATAGAGTGCGGCAAACCGCATTGCAAAGGCGGGGTGGGGGGGCGCTGGAGTATCATGCCGCCATCATGATGTCGGACATCCGTTTCCAGGACTTCGAGGACGTGCTCGCGGCGGCTGGCAGCCATGCCGACGCCGCCGAAGCGCATGGTTCATTGTGCGGCGCATTGTGCGCCACGATGCCCTATCGCATGCAGGACTGGATCAACGAAATCCTCCCCGACACCGACGCGCTGTCGGCCGAAGCGGCGGCGGTCATCGAACGGGTGTTCACCGCGACCGCGACGTCCTTCGGCGAACAGGGAATGCAGTTCGAACCCTTGCTGCCCGACGACCAGGAACCGCTCAACGGCCGCGCCAATGCGCTCGCGCTGTGGTGCACGGGCTTCCTGTACGGTCTCGGCACCGGCCAGATCTCCGACCTGGACTCGCTCGCGGGCGATGTCGGCGAGATCGTCCGCGACTTTTCGGAGATATCCCGCGCGACCGGCGACGATGCCGACGGCGATGAGTCGAACGAGCAGGCGTACGCGGAACTGGTCGAGTTCATCCGGGTCGCCGCCCAGGTCGTTTTCGAGGAACTGTTGCCGCTGCGCGCGCAGGTCTATCCGCCGGCGCAGCGGCTGCATTGAGCACCGCGGTGGACCGCAGGGAGTTCGCCCGCCGGCGCCGGCAGCTGATGCGTCGGCTCGGCAAGGACGCAATCGCGATACTGCCGGCGGCGCCGGTGCGCAAGCGCAACGGCGAAATCCCCTATGCCTACCGCCAGGACAGCTATTTCCATTACCTCACCGGATTTCCGGAACCCGAGGCGGTGGCGGCGCTGCTCCCCGGACGCCCGCAGGGCGAGTATGTGTTGTTCGTCCGCGAACGCGACCGCGTACGCGAGGAGTGGGACGGTCCGCGCGCCGGCCCCGACGGCGCGGTGGCGGGCCACGGCGCGGACGATGCATTCCCGATCGCCGACATGGATGAAATTCTGCCCGGGTTGATCGAGGGGAGGCCGCGAATCTATTACTCGATGGGCGCGCACGAGGAATTCGATCCGCGCGTGCTGAACTGGGTCAATGCCCTGAGGATCGAGTCCCGCGATGACGCGGGCGCGCCGCAGGAAATCGCCGCCCTGTCGGCGATCATCGACAGTTTGCGCCTGATCAAGAGCCGCGCCGAACTCGCGGCCCTGCGCAAGTCGGCGCAGATCACCGTCGCGGCGCACCGCCGCGCGATGCGCTTCGCCCGGCCCGGCGCGATGGAATACGAACTCATGGCCGAGATCGCGCACGAATTCCGACGCCACAACGCGGATTTCGCCTACCACCCGATCGTCGGCGCGGGCGCCAACAGCTGCGTCATGCATTACAGCGCGAACGATCAGCCGCTGCGCGACGGGGACCTGGTGCTGCTCGACGCCGGCTGCGAGTGCGACTGCTACGCGGCCGACGTGACCCGCACCTTCCCGGCGGGCGGCCGCTTCCTGCCCGCGCAACGGGCGGTGTACGAGGTCGTGCTGCGTGCCCAGCTGGCCGCGATCGATCAGGTGCGGGCCGGCAACGATTGGAACGCTCCGCATGACGCGGCGGTCCGTTCCGTGACCCAGGGCCTCGTCGATCTCGGGCTGTTGAAAGGCCGTACGGCGCGCCTCATCAAGGACGGCGCCTACCGCGAATTCTTCAATCACCGCACCGGTCACTGGATCGGCATCGATGTCCACGACGTAGGCGCCTACAAGTTGGGGGGACATTGGCGCCGGCTGGAACCGGGCATGGCGCTCACGGTCGAACCCGGCATCTACATCAGACCGGCGGCGAACGTGCCCAAGGAATTCTGGAACATCGGCGTGCGCATCGAGGACGACCTGGTCGTGACCGGAGCGCATCCGGACGTGCTGACCGGGGACCTCGAAAAGGACCCGGACGCGATCGAACGGCTGATGCAGTCGGCATGACCGAGTCGTTCGACATCGCGATCAGCGGCGGCGGCATGGTCGGGGCGAGTCTCGCGGTCGCGTTGCGCCCGCTCGGGCTGCGTATCGCGTTGATCGAGGCCGTTCGGCACGACTCCGACGCCCAACCGAGCTTCGACGAACGCACGACGGCCTTGTCGAACGGCAGCCGCCGGATCCTCGAGACCCTCGGGATCTGGCCCGCGGTGGCCGCGGCGGCGACGCCGATCCGCAAGATCCACGTGTCCGACCGGGGGCATTTCGGATTCGCCCGGATCGACTCGGCCGCACTCGGGCTGGAGGCGATGGGCTATGTGCTGCCGAACCGGGCCCTGGGGCGTGCGCTCTGGGACGTCATCCGCGCCGATCCACAGATCAGGGTGCATTGTCCGGCGACGCTGGATTCGGTGCAGCTGGACTCGGGTGCCGCGCGCTTGCGGATCGTGGACGCGGAGGGCGTCCATGCGCGCATCGAGGCGAACCTGGTCGTCGCCGCCGACGGCGTCGATTCGGCCGTTCGCAGGGCCTCCGGCATCGGCGTCGAGACCCGTGATTACGGTCAGAGCGCGGTGATCACCACCGTGCTGCCGCAGCGCTTTCACGAGCACGTGGCGTACGAGCGGTTCACGGAGTCCGGGCCGCTCGCGCTCCTGCCGCTGGAGGATGGCCGGTGCACGCTGGTGCTGACGCACAAGACCGGGGATGTCGATGCCGCGCTCGCCGCGTCGGACGCGGATTTTCTCGCCGAGGTGCAGCATCGGTTCGGCTTCAGGCTGGGGCGGTTCCTGCAGGCGGGGCGTCGCGTCGCCTATCCGCTCGCGCTGACGCTGGCCGGGCGCACGAGCGGCGCGCGTTGCGCGGTCGTCGGCAATGCGGCGCAGAGCCTGCATCCGGTCGCGGGCATGGGTTTCAACCTCGGCTTGCGCGACGTGGCGAGCCTCGCGGAACTGATCGCGGATCGCCGCGGCGAGGGACGCGGCGATTTCGGCGATGTGGCGCTGCTCGCCTCGTATGATGCCTGGCGCGACCGCGATCGCCGTGCGATCGCCGGCTTCACCGACGGGCTGGTGCGGATATTCTCCAATCCGCTGGGCGTGATCCGCGGCGCCCGCAACGTCGGCCTGCTGGCGTTCGATCTGCTGCCGCCGGCGAAGTCCGCGCTGTCGGCGCTCAGCACCGGCGCCATGGGGCGCGTGCCGAAGCTCGCGCGCGGGGTGGCGCTGCGGTGAGACAGGATTTCGATGTCGTCATCGTCGGCGCGGGCGCGGTGGGCACCGCGACCGCGGCGCTGCTCGCGATCCGCGGCGCCTCGCCGCCGTCCCGCATCGCGGTCGTGGACGCCCGCCTGCCGCGCGCGACCAACGGCGCCGACTGGGATTTGCGGGTGTTCGCGCTCAGTCGCGCATCGGAGCGCGTGCTGCGCGAGATCGGCGCATGGGACCGGCTTCCGCGGTCGCGGGTCGCGCCCTACGAGCGGATCCGCGTTTGGGACGCCGCCGGTTCGCCGGGCGGCGAGGGCTCGATTTCCTTCGATTGCGCCGAACTCGGTGAGCCGAACCTGGGCTCGATCGTCGACGGCGCCGAACTCAAATGGCATTGCCTGCAGAGCGCGCGTCATGCGGGAGTCGCGATCATCGAGGCCGGCCTGCGCGATGTCGGCGTCGAGGCGGAGCGGGCGCGGATCCTGCTCACCGACGGGCGTGAACTCGGCGCGCGGCTGGTGGCGGCCGCGGACGGCGCCGAGTCGCCGACGCGGCGCTTGGCCGGGATCGACACGGCCGGCCACCCCTACGGGCAGGAGGCGCTCGTCGCGCACGTGCACACGGAACTGCCGCACCGGAACACCGCCTGGCAGCGGTTTCTGCCGACCGGCCCGCTCGCGCTGCTGCCGCTCGCGGACGGACGTTCATCGATCGTGTGGAGCGTGCGCGCCGACGAAGCGAGGCGCCTGCGGGGCCTCGATCCGGGCGCGTTCGCGGCCGCCCTGGACGGGGCGAGCGACGCCGTGCTCGGCGCCACCCGCCTCGCGACATCCGTCGCGAGCCATCCGCTGCGGCTGCGGTATGCGGAAACCTACGTGGGCGAGCGCGTCGCGCTGCTCGGCGACGCGGCGCACGTCGTACACCCGCTCGCCGGCCAGGGGTTGAATCTGGGGTTCCTCGACGGCGCCGCGCTCGTCGCGGTGCTGGCGGATGCCGGTGATGCGGGCGCGTTCGGCGACCTCCGGGTCCTGCGCCGCTACGAGCGCGGGCGCAAGAGCGAGAACATGCAGGCCGCGGCGGCGTTCGACGGCCTGGACCGGCTGTTCTCGAATTCCGATCCGCTGGCCGGCGCTTTGCGGCGCGCCGGCCTCGGGCTCGTCGGACGGCTGGCGCCGGCACGGCGCTGGTTCGCGGCGCGCGCGCTCGGGCAGGGCGCCGCGGCTACAGCAGATCGATCTTGGCGGCGCAGATGAAGTCGTTCTCCGACAGGCCGCCGATCGAGTGTGTCCGATAAACGATCCGGCAGCGGTTGTAACCGACGCTGAGGTCCGGGTGATGGTCCTCGACGTTGGCGATGTGCGCCACCGCGTTGACGAAGCTCATGGTGCGGTAGAAATCGCGGAATTCAAACGAGCGCGCGAGACTCCTGGCGTCCTCGGCCACGCGCCAGTCGGTGTGCAGCTGCCCGCGAAGCGCGCCGGCCTCGGCCGCCGTCAGCGGCGGCACGCCGCCCTCGCAAGGCACGCATTTCTTGCCGGCGAGCGGGTTCATGGCGCCCTGCGCGCGTAGCTGCGCTCGATGTAGCGCTCGACCAGTTCCTGGAATTCCTCGGCGATCCGCTGGCCCTTCAGCGTGACCGTCTTGCCGCCGTCCTCGTAGACCGGCGCGACGGGCACCTCGCCGGTTCCCGGCAGGCTGATGCCGATATTGGCGTGCTTGCTCTCGCCGGGACCGTTGACGACGCAGCCCATGACCGCGACGGTCATCTGCTCGACGCCGACACGCTCCTTGCGCCACGCGGGCATCCGGTGGCGGATGTGGCTCTGTATCTTTTGCGCGAGCTCCTGGAAGTACGTGCTCGTCGTCCGGCCGCAGCCGGGACAGGCGACGACCATCGGCGTGAATGCGCGCAGTCCCATGGTCTGCAGGATCTCCTGCGCCACGATCACCTCCTGGGTGCGGTCACCGCCCGGTTCCGGCGTCAGGGAAACGCGGATCGTGTCGCCGATCCCGTCCTGGAGCAGCACGCCGATGCCGGCCGTCGACGCGACGATGCCCTTGCTGCCCATGCCCGCTTCGGTCAGGCCGACGTGCAGGGCGTAGTCGCAACGTCCCGCGAGGTTGCGATACACGCTGATGAGATCCTGCACGCCGCTCACCTTGGCGCTGATGACGATCTTGTCGCCGGCGAGTCCCAGCGACTCGGCGCGCTTCGCGCTGTCCAGGGCCGAGGCGACGATCGCCTCGCGCATGACCTCGATCGCCGGCAGCGGTTCGGCCAGCCGGGAGTTCTCGTCCATCAGCCGCGTCAACAGATCCTGGTCGAGGCTGCCCCAGTTCACGCCGATGCGCACCGGCTTGTCGTGGCGGCACGCGACCTCGATCATTTCGGCGAACTGCGGATCGCGCTTGGTGCCGCGGCCGACGTTGCCGGGGTTGATGCGCAGCTTCGCGAGCGCTTGGGCGCATTCGGGGTGGGCCTTCAGCAGCTTGTGGCCGTTGAAATGGAAGTCGCCGACCAAGGGGGTGGTGATGCCGCGGGCGTCCAGACGCTCGCGAATTTTCGCCACCGCGGCCGCCGCCTCGTCGTTGTTGACGGTGATTCGCACCAGTTCGGAGCCCGCGCGGGCGAGCGCCTCCACCTGCACGACGGTCGATTCGACGTCGGCGGTGTCGGTATTGGTCATGGACTGCACGACGATCGGCGCCCCGCCTCCGATCGTCACCGGACCGACTTTCACACCGCGGCTTGTTCTTCGGGAAATCATGGCTCGGATGGATTCCAGGGCGAAGCTGCCCGGCGCCCATTCTAGCGCGGGTTCCCGGATATGACGCCGCTGGGTTAACCGGCATAATGCCGGGCATGAGCGATCGGGTCGTTTACTCCACCGGATTGGGTCCGATGTGCCCCAATTGCCGCAGAGCGGCAGCGGAATGCGTCTGTCCGCGGGGCGCTCCGGGCGCGGCCCAGCCGATGCGACCGCGTGTCGGCCGGGAAACCAAGGGCCGGGCCGGACGCGGCGTCACGACGGTCAGCGGATTGGCGCTGCCGGCGGCGCAAATCGAGGCCCTGGCGACGGCACTCAAGAAGCGTTGCGGCTCGGGCGGCACGGTGCGTGACGGAATCATCGAAATTCAGGGTGAACATCGCGATACGATCGTTGCCGAACTCTGCAAGCTGGGCATCACGGCCAAGCGTTCCGGCGGTTAGCCGGCACGCCGGTCGCCGCCCTTCCCTTATCAAAGAACCGCACGTCCGAGGAATCTTCATGCCGCGCCCAGCCGCACCCGTTTTTGTCGCCGCGCTCGCCGCACTTGCCGCCGGTGCCGTCGCCGCCGCCGGTGCCGCCCGCGCCGCGGGCTCCGAAGATCAGTGGGCGCGCACGCTCGAACGGATCTCCTCGTCGGTCGTGTCGATACAGATCGACGCGCCGCGCGCGTTCGACACGGAATGGAATGAAACGGCGCAGGCGACCGGCTTCGTCATCGACGCCACGCGCGGGCTGATCCTGACGAACCGGCACGTCGTCACGCCGGGCCCGGTGGTCGCGCAGGCGATATTCCAGAATCGGGAGGAGGTGCAGCTCTACCCAGTTTACCGCGATCCGGTGCACGACTTCGGGATCTACCGGTATGACCCGGCGAAGCTCCGATTCATCAAGCCCGTGGCGCTGCCGCTCGATCCGGCCGGCGCGGTCGTCGGCCGCGAGATCCGGGTCGTCGGCAATGACGACGGTGAACAGCTGTCGATTCTCGCCGGGACCCTGGCGCGGCTCGACCGCGAGGCCCCGGAATACGGCTACGGCAAGTACAACGACTTCAACACGTTCTATTATCAGGCGGCGTCGGGCACCTCTGGCGGGTCCTCCGGATCCCCGGTCATCGACATCGACGGCCGCGTGGTTGCGTTGAACGCGGGCGGCGCCACCGGGGCCGCCTCGAGCTTCTACTTCCCCCTGCCCGAGGTGGTGCGGGCGTTGAAGTTCATCGACGCCGGCAAGCCCGTTCCTCGCGGTACGCTCGAGACGGTGTTCAAGTACACCCCCTACGATGAGTTGACGCGCCTCGGCCTCGACCCGGACACCGAGGCGCGGATGCGGCGCGAGTTCCCGCAGCTGACCGGCATGTTGGTGGTCGGCGACGTGCAGCCCGGGTCCGCGGCGGCCCGGTTCCTCGAGCCGGGAGACATACTGATCTCGATCGACGGCAAGCCCATACCCGAGTTCTTCTCCCTCGAGGCGCTGCTCGACGACCACGTCGGCCGTCCGATTCGCATCGAGGTGCAGCGGGGCGGCCGGCGCATCAGCCGCGGCTTGACCGTCATGGACCTGGACTCGATCACCGCGCACGAGTACATCGAGTTCGGCGAATCGGTCGTGCACACGCTGTCCTACGAGGAAGCCCGCAGCTTCAATCTGCCGATCAAGGGCGTGTACGTGGCCGACCCGGGGTATGTGTTCGCGAGCGCGGGGATCCCGCGCGCGGCGCTGATCTCGGAGTTCAACGGCAGGCCGGTCGCGGATCTTGCGGATTTCGCCGCGGCGCTGGCGAGTCTGCCGGATGGCGGGCGTGCCACCGTGCGCTACGTGACGCTTCAGGATCCGCGCGCCGCCCAGTTGAAGGTGATCCGCATGGACCGGCTGTGGTTTCCGGCGCGCGACTGCATCCGCGATGACCGCCTGGGCACCTGGCCGTGCAAGCGCCTGCCCGCGGGGCCGCCGCCGAAGCCCCTAGTGCCGGCCTCGACGCAGTTCGCACGCACCGGAGATCCGCGCATCGACCGCCTGAGCCCCTCGCTCGTCGCGGTCAACTTCGACATGCCGTATTCGGTGTCGGGGGTCACGGAGCGTCACTATCACGGCACGGGCGTGATCGTGGATGCGAAACGCGGGCTCGTCGTCACCGATCGCAACACCGTCCCGGTCGCGCTCGGCGACGTGCGCCTCACCTTCGGCGACACCGTCGAGATCCCCGGGAAGGTGGTATTCATCCATCCCTTGCACAATCTGGCGGTCATCTCCTACGACCCGAAGCTGATCGGCGACACCCCGGTGCGCGCCGCGACTTTCGACACGCGCCCGCTCGAGGCGGGAGACGACGTCTGGGTCGTCGGTCAGCGCAGCGACTCGAAGGTCCTGTCGCAGAAAACCCAGGTCGCGGGACTCGACGTGCTGTCCTTCCCGCTGTCGCGCACCCTGCGATTTCGCGACAGCAACCTGGAAGCCGTCGATCTGGTCAACCCGCCGGCGGACTACGACGGCGTGATCGCCGACGAAAAGGGTGACGTGCGTGCGCTGTGGTCGAGCTTCGCATTCGAAACCGCCCAGGGGGTCGAACAGGCGAATCATGGAATCCCGGCGGACATCGTCACCGAAATGGTGAAGGACGTGATCGCCAACCGGCCGATCTATTCGCTGGATGCCGAATTCGACGTCGATTCCCTTGCCGACGCGCGCAAGCTCGGCTTGTCCGATTCCTGGGTGCGGCGTTTCGTCGATCACGCCGGTCGCCGACGCCAGGTCCTCAGCATCGACCGGCTCGCGGCCGGTTCCCCCGAGGCGGGGGTGTTGCAGCCGGGGGACCTGCTGCTCGCGATCGACGGCCGGGTCGTGAACCGCTTTCGCGAGGTGGAGTTGGCCGTGCAGCGCCCGGAGGTGGCCGTGACGGTGTGGCGTGACGGTGCCGCGAAGACCTGGACGCTCGGCACGGTGCCGCTGCGGGGCCGCGGCATCGATCGCGTGCTGCTCTGGGCGGGAGCCACGCTGCAGGCGCCTTATCGGGCCATGGCGATCCAACGGGGCATTCCGCGAAAGGGGGTGTTCGTGTCCTTCTTCTATTTCGGCTCGCCGGCCACGCACTACGGCTTGTTCGCCGGCCGCCGGATCACCGAGGTCGACGGCAAGCCGACCGCGGACCTGGACGCCTTCATCCGCGCGGTCAGCGACAAGCCGGACCGGGCTTCGGTGCGCCTGAAGACCGTCACCTGGAACGGCCAGGTGAACGTGATCACCCTCAAGCTCGACAAGCATTATTGGCCGGCCTACGAACTGGAGCGGCAGGACGACGGCAGCTGGCGGCGCATCGACCTCGATCCGCTCGACGTCGGCGCGATGCCGGCCACATGAGCGCGACGGCGGCCACGGTCTTGGTATCATCCGTCCGTGGTTAGAGCGACACAAACCGAAATCGACGCCGCGGTCGAGGCGCTGCGGGCGGGCGAGCTGGTCGCGTTCCCGACCGAGACCGTGTACGGCCTCGGCGCGAACGCGGCCGATACGGCCGCCGTCAGTCGGATATTCGAGCTGAAGGGCAGGCCGAGCGATCACCCGGTGATCGTGCATCTCGACAATCCGCGCTATCTGCACCGCTGGGTCAAGGACATGCCGGACGCCGCCGCGCGTCTGGCGGCGCGCTTCTGGCCGGGGCCGCTGACCTTGATCCTGCCGAAGGCCGACGAGGTCAACGAGATCGTCACCGGCGGCCAGGACAGCATCGGCATCCGCGTGCCCTCGCACCCCATCGCGCAGCAGCTGCTGACCGCATTCGGCGGCGGCATCGCCGCGCCGTCGGCGAACCGCTACGGCCATCTGAGTCCGACGAAGGCCGAGCACGTGCGCGATGAGTTCGGCGATGCGCTGCCGGTCGTGCTCGACGGCGGCGAGTCGCAGATCGGGCTCGAATCGACGATCGTTTCTTGTCTCGACGGCGCGGTGCACTTGTTGCGCCCCGGGTACATCACGCGCTCGCAGATCAGCGCCGTCGTCGGCGATCTCGCCCCGGCGGGCGCCGTGCCGCGCGCGCCGGGCGATCGCAGTCTTCACTACGCGCCGCAGACTCCGGTGGAAATCGTGGAGTCCGAGGATCTGGAGACGCGCGCGGCCGAATTCGCGGGACGCGATGCCAAGGTGGCGGTGCTCGCGATGCGGCCGCCGATGCATGCACAGCGTCAGATGACCTGGATCAATGCGGGCAAGAAGGCCGAGACGTATGCGCACAACTTGTACAGCCATTTACGCACGCTCGACCGGGTCGGAAGCGTGAGGATCCTCATCCAGGCGCCTCCGTCCGACGAACAGTGGGCGGCCGTCAACGACCGTCTGCTCCGGGCCCGGGGTCTCGGCGGCCGCGCCCCGGAATCGGGAGCGGGCTGAACGATGCGGCATCCCGATGCATGCGCCGCGGCGGCGCCGGAATTCGTCGCGCCGCTCGATCCGTTCACGCCCGAGGCGATCAAGCAGCTCGCCGCCCGCTACGGTTCGCCGCTGCTGGTCATCGACGCCGAACGCATCCGGGCGGGATACCGGCGGCTCGCCGCCGCACTTCCCGGCGTCGACCTGCATTTCGCGCTGAAGCCGCTGCCCCATCGTGCGGTGGTGGAGATCCTGCGCGACGAGGGCGCGTTTTTCGACCTGGCCACCAACGGCGAGATCGAGGTCGTGCGCCGCGCCGGCATCGCGCCCGCGCGCTGCATTCACACCCATCCGATCAAGCGGGATGGCGACATCCGGACCGCGATCGCTTTCGGGATCGACACGTTCGTCGCGGACAACCCGGATGAGATCCGCAAATTCGCGAAGCATCGTCGCCGCGCGACGCTGTTGATCCGGGTGGCATTCAGAAGTCCCGAAGCGGTCTGCGACCTGTCGCGCAAGTTCGGCTGCGAACCCGATGCTGTGCTGCCGTTGATCGAGCTCGCCGCGTCGCTTGGAATCCCCGTGCGCGGGCTGTCGTTTCACGTCGGCTCGCAGGCCGGCGGGCCGGCAATGCACGCCGAGGCGATCGCGGCCTGCGCGGAATTGTTGCGTTGCGCCGCGGAACGCGGGCACGCGCTCAGCGTGCTCGACATCGGCGGCGGCTTTCCGGTCGAATATCGGCAGGCCGTGCCATCGATCGAGGAATTTTGCGCCCCGCTGCGGACGGCATTGCGCGGGGTGCCGGCGGGCATCCGGCTGATCGCCGAGCCGGGCCGGTTCATCGCCGCGCCCGCCGCGGTGGCGGTCGCGTCCGTGATGGGGCGCGCACAGCGGGGCGGAAAGTGGTGGTACTATTTGGACGACGGGCTTTACGGGTCCTACAACGGTCGGATGTTCGACCACGCGAACTACCGCATCGACGCGCTGCGATCCGGCGGCGAGCGGCATCCTTCGGTGCTCGCCGGCCCAACGTGCGACAGCATCGACGTGATCGACGAGGACATTCAATTGCCTCTGTTACACGCGGGCGATCTGATCATCGGCCACACGATGGGCGCCTACAGCTGGGCTTCGGCCACGGAATTCAATTTTTTCCCCAAGGCAGCCGTGCTCGTGCTCGATAGCGGACGCGTCATTTCAGGGGGTGGGCATGACGATCAGTCGACGTAGCTTTGTGCAACAGGCCGGCATCGTGGCCTGCCGGAGCTGGCACGGTTGACGGCGATACACCGCCTGGTTGATCGTTGCCGGACGGGCGACCTCGGCACGCTGGTCGCGAAAATGGCGAGCGGGTGGGTCGTGCTCGGTGAGCGCCAAGTTCTGCGCGGTTATTGTCTGTTGCTGCCGGATCCCGTCGTGCCGCACTTGAACGCGCTGCCGGCGGCGCCCCGGGCGCGGTTTCTCGCGGACATGGCCCGGCTCGGGGATGTTCTGCTCGACCTGACCGGCGCGGTGCGGATCAACTATGCGATGTTCGGCAACGCGGAACCGGCGCTGCATGCGCACGTCTTCCCGCGTCATCTGAACGAGCCGCAGGGTCAGCGCACCACGCAGCCCTGGGCGCTCGATTGGGACGGCGCCCCGCTCTACAGCGCGGCGTTGCACGGCGATTTGCAGCGGCAGCTGCGGACGGCACTCGAGGACTGACTTCATGCGCAAGATGGCACTCGCGATTGTGGCGGCGATCTCGGCGGTCTCGGCGGGCGGGGCGGGGGCGGCCGCGCCGCCGTTGGCGCCACCCGCCACGGCACCCTCCGGCGACCATCCCGTGCTCGCGCAGATCGCCGACGGCATCGAGCCTGAGCGGCTGCGCGCGGTGGTGGAGCGGCTCGTCGGTTTCGGCACGCGACACACGGCTTCCGATACGCGTTCCGCAACGCGCGGCATCGGCGCCGCCCGGCGCTGGGTCAAATCCCGGTTCGAGCGCATCGGCGCCGACTGCGGCGGGTGTCTGGTCGCCGAAAGCGTGCCGCAGCTCGTGGTAGGCCCGAGGCTGACGGGGCCGACGCGCATCGTCGACGAACTCGCGATTCAACGCGGCAGCGGCGATCCGCGGCGGATACTCGTGATATCCGCGCATCTGGATTCGCGGGTCACCGACGTGATGAATGCGACCGCCGACGCGCCGGGAGCGGACGATGACGGCTCGGGCGTCGCCGCGGTGCTGGAGACGGCCCGCGTGCTGTCGCGCCATCGATTCCGCGCGACGATCGTCTACGCGGTGCTGTCCGGCGAGGAACAGGGTCTTTACGGCGGCAAGCTGCTGGCGGCGACCGCCAAGGCGCGCGGCTGGCACGTCGAGGCCGACCTCAACAACGACATCATCGGCAATATCCAGAGCGGCAGCGGCGTCATCGACAACACGCACGTACGGGTGTTTTCCGAGGGCACCAAGAGCACCGAAACCGCGCGCGAGGCCGCGGTGCGCCGCTACAACGGCGGCGAGGTGGACAGCCCGTCGCGCAACCTGGCGCGCTACATCGCGCGGCTGGCGCCGCGGGTGCTCACGAATTTCAAGGTGCGGATGATCTACCGGACGGACCGCTACGATCGTGGGGGCGACCAGGTGCCGATGCTCGCTGCCGGCTTTCCGGCGGTGCGATTCACCGCGGCGGAGGAGAACTACGCGCGGGAGCACCAGGATCTGCGGGTGGAGGGCGGCGTCGCCTACGGCGACGTCGTCGCCGGCGTGGATTTTCCGTATCTCGCGCAGGTGACGCGGCTGAACGCGATCACGCTCGCGAGCCTCGCGTGGGCGCCGCCGCCGCCGTCCGTCGTTCGCATCGGCGGCGCGGTCACGCCATCGACCGACGTGAGCTGGGATGCGGTGCCGTCGGCCGCGGGCTATCGCGTGTGGTGGCGGTCGACGACGGCGCCGCAGTGGACCCACAGCCGCTGGGCCGGCAAGCGGGACGCGCTGCGGCTCGACGGGGTCAACATCGACGATTACTTCTTCGGCGTCGCGGCGGTTTCGGCGGACGGGTTCTCGAGTCCGGTCGAGTTTCCAGGGGCCGCGGGCTCGTTCTGAGCGCGGTCAGCGGCCCTCGCGGAGCTGCCGCACCAATTCGCCGAGGTCCCTGATCGGCGCGGAGCAACTCATACCGGCGCACACGTAGGCGACGGCGGCGCCATCTCCGCCGCGCTCCGCAAACACCGCTGGCAGCCCCGTGGCGTCGTCGGGGATCGAAATCACCATCCGCGACGGCGAATACAGCCGCGACAGTTCCAGCGACCAGGCGGCGGCCTCGTCGGCGGGGCCGCGGATGATCACGCTGCGCGGCGGGTGGAGATGGACGTCCAGCGCGTTCAACAGGCTCATGTGGGCCTGCGGCTGGGCAGTCATCAGCGGCAACGCCGCCACGAGCGTGCGTTCCGCCGCGCGCAGGTAACGAGGCTCGGCCGCGAGGTGGCCGAGCTTGGTCAGCACCAGCGCGGCGACGCCGTTGCCGGCGGGCAGCGAGTCGTCGCCGAACGGTTTGCCGCGGTGGAGCAGTCGTTCGTGGTCGGACGCCGTGAAAAAGAAGCCGCCGGCCGCCGGGTCCTCGAAATGCGACAGCAGCGTCCCGGCGAGCCGCATCAGGAGATCCCAGTCGCGGCTGCGCCAGCGCGTCTGCAGCAGTTCCAGCAAGGCCTCGGCCAGGAGCGCATGGTCGTCGAGATAGGCCGGGAACCGCGCCTGGCCGCCGGCATGGACCGCGAGCAGGCGCCCGTCGCGCCAGAGTCGTGCGGCGATGAAATCCGCCGCGGCGAACGCGGCATCGGCCAGGTCCGGGCGCGCGAGCGCGCGCGCGGCGACCGCGAGACCCTTGATCACCAGGGCGTTCCACGCGGTGAGGATCTTGGTGTCGAGTCCGGGACGTGGTCGGTCCTCGCGCAGCCGCAGCAGCCGGGCGCGCGCCGCGTCGATCGTCCGTTCCGCGGTGGGATCCTCGGTCGGTTCGACCACCCGCAGATGCCAGCTTCCGTCGAAATTCGCGGCGCGCTCCAGGCCGAATCGCGCGGCGAACGCGGCGAATTGATCCGCATCCAGGGCCG
Organism: Gammaproteobacteria bacterium; assembly: GCA_037441085.1. GTDB lineage: Bacteria > Pseudomonadota > Gammaproteobacteria > Steroidobacterales > Steroidobacteraceae > Bog-1198. The sequence goes on from JBBISV010000012.1 coordinate 14,946, forward strand.
CCTCGACTTCGGCGCGATTCCAGAGATAGAACGCGCCCTCGCCGCCGGGGGAGTCGGCATCGAGGCTCGCGTGGAAGGCCCCCTGCGCCGCGCGCATCTCGCGCAGCGCCCAGTCGGCCGTTTCGCCGGCGACTCGGCCGAACAGCGGCTCTCCGGTCGCGAGGTGGGCCTCGGCGTACAGCGCGAGCAGGGCGCCGTTGTCGTAGAGCATCTTTTCGAAATGGGGAATCGACCACTCACGATCCACCGAGTACCGGAAGAATCCGCCGCCCAGCTGATCGTACAAGCCGCCCTCAGCCATGCGCGTCAGCGACAGCGTCGCCATGTAAAGGGCGTCGAGATCGGGCGCCGCCGATTCGGAGGTCGCGCGCCACTGCCGCAGGCAGCGTTCGATGCTCGCGGTATGGGGGAATTTTGGCGCGGCGCCGAAGCCGCCCCATTCGCGGTCGAAGCCGAGCGCGAGCGCCGCGCGCGCCGCATCCAGCGGGTCCGCGTCGAGCGCCGCATCCGCCGGGCCGCCGGGCGGCGAGACGGCCTCGAACGCCGCACGCAAGGGCTCGGTCTGCGCGTCGATCTCGGCCCGATGCAACGAATAGTATTCGGCGACACGCACGAGGAGGTCGCGGAACCCGGGAAGTCCGTGGCTCGCGACCTTCGGGAAATAGGTGCCGCCGAAGAACGGCTGTTGTCCGTCGGGCGTCAGAAACATCGTCAGCGGCCAGCCGCCGGGCCCGCGGGTGATCAAGGCATGCGCGATCTGGTAGATCTTGTCGATGTCCGGACGCTCTTCGCGGTCCACCTTGATGTTGACGAACAGCGAATTCATCGTGGCGGCGGTTGCCGGATCTTCGAACGACTCGTGCGCCATCACGTGGCACCAGTGACAGGCGGAGTAGCCCACCGAGAGCAGGATCGGCTTGTTCGCGGCGCGCGCCGCGGCGAGCGCCTCCTCGCCCCAGGGCATCCAGTCGACGGGATTGCCGGCGTGCTGCAGCAGATACGGGCTGGTTTCCGAGTGGAGTCGATTGCGATGCATTGGGTGCACCCGCGTCGGTTAGAATGCGCGCCACTATAACCGAAGTGCCCAACATGACCATGACCGGAACCGCCTCGCAATTGCCCGCCTTGCGCCTGCGGCGCAACGAAGACCGCCGACTGCAGGCGGGACATCTGTGGGTGTTCAGCAACGAGGTCGACATCGAACAGACGCCGCTCGCCAGGCTCGAGCCGGGCGCGCTGGTGCGGGTGCTGGCTCACAACGACCGCGCCCTCGGGCTCGCGTATGTCAATCCGCGTTCATTGATCGCCGCGCGGCTGCTCGAGACCTGGACGATTCCGGACGCCGGGTGGTTCGCCGCGCGCATGCGCCGCGCACTCGCCTTGCGCGAGCGGCTGCACGCCGCCCCGTACTACCGCCTGGTGTACGGCGAGGCCGACGGACTGCCGGGACTGGTCGTCGACCGCTTCGGAGCGATCTGCGTCGTTCAGATCGGCACCGCGGGCATGGAGCGGATGCGCCCGCAGATCGAGCGCGCCCTGTTCGACGTGCTGCCGGTCGAATCGCTGCTGTTCAGGAACGACGGCGCCTCGCGCGAGCTCGAAGGTCTGCCGTCCTACGTCGAGGAGGTGGGTTCTCCCGTTCCCGACAGCGTCGTGGTCGTCGAGGATGGCATCGAGTTTCACGTGCCGCTGCGTGACGGCCAGAAGACCGGCTGGTTCTACGATCAGGCCGCGAACCGGCGCGCGCTCGGCAAGTACGTCCGCGCGGGAGCGCGCGTGCTCGACGTGTTCAGCTACGTCGGCGCCTGGGGCGTGCGCGCCGCGCGCGCCGGCGCCGCCGACGTGCTGTGCGTCGACGCCTCGGCGCAGGCGCTGGAATTCGCCGCCACGAACGCCGTGCACAACGGCCATGCGCTGCGCACCCGCAAGGGCGACGCGTTCGACGTGTTGGCGGCGCTCGCGCTCGACGGGGAGAAATTCGACGTGGTGATCATCGATCCGCCGGCGTTCGCGAAACGCAAGAAGGACCTGCCGAAGGCGCAGGCGGCCTACAAGCGCCTGAACCAGGCCGCGGTGCAGCTGATCGACGGCGACGGCATCCTGGTGTCCTGCTCCTGTTCGCATCATCTCGGCATCGAACAACTCCAGGACGCGATCGGCAAGGGCGCGCGCGGCGCGCACAAACATCTGCAGATCCTCGAGGCGGGCGGCCAGGCCCAGGATCATCCGGTGCATCCGGCGATTCCGGAGACACGCTACCTCAAGGCGCTTTTCTGCCGCGTCGGCGCGGCGATGAAGTGACGGGGATGTTCTCGGAATCGCGGCCGGTGCGGTAGAATCCCGGACATGCTCGTATATCCTCACATCAATCCGATCGCGATTTCCATCGGCCCGCTGTTCGGCATCGGACCGCTGCAGGTCCACTGGTACGGCATCATGTACCTGGTGGGCTTCGCATCGGCCTGGGGCCTGGCGCGTTACCGCGCCGCCCGTCCCGGGTCGACGTGGACCGGCCTCGACATCGACGACCTCATTTTCTACTGTGCGATCGGCGTCATCCTCGGCGGCCGCCTCGGCTGGTGCATCTTCTACGGCAACGAAGTGATCTATGGGCGCGGCACGACGCCCGCCGACTGGCTCAACGTGTTCCGGATATGGGACGGCGGCATGTCGTTCCACGGCGGCCTGACCGGGGTCATCATCGCGGCGATGCTCTTCGCGCGGACGAAGGGGAAGCACGTGGTCGACGTGTTCGACTTTCTGGCGCCGCTTCCGGGAATCGGCCTGATGGCGGGCCGGCTCGGCAACTTCATCAACGGCGAACTGTGGGGGAAGCCGACGGATCTGCCCTGGGCCTTCGGCGTGCCAAACGCGCAGGGCGTGCTCATCGGACGGCACCCGTCGCAGTTGTACGAGGCCGCGCTCGAGGGCCTGACCCTGTTCCTCATCCTGTGGTTCTTCACGAACAAGCCGCGACCGCGGCTCGCACCGAGCGCGCTGTTCATGATCGTCTACGGTCTCGCCCGGTTCACCGTCGAGTGGGTTCGCCTGCCGGACGCGAATATCGGCTATTTGTACGGCGGCTGGCTGACGATGGGCATGCTCCTGACCATGCCGATGATCCTCATCGGCGCGGGCATGATGGTCTATGCCTATCGGCGCGGCGCGGCGAGCGGCAACGTGGTCCGCTCCGCCGGCTAGTCGATGCGCCAGTACCTGGATTTTCTGCGCCACATCCGCGACAGCGGCACACGCAAGGCGGACCGCACCGGCACCGGGACCTTGAGCGTCTTCGGCCATCAAATGCGGTTCGACCTCGCCGCGGGCCTGCCGCTGGTGACGACCAAGAAGCTGCACCTGCCGTCGATCATCCACGAGCTGCTGTGGTTCCTGAGCGGCGACACGAACGTCAAGTACCTGCATGATCACGGCGTCACGATATGGGATGAGTGGGCGGATGCGGACGGCGACCTCGGTCCGGTCTACGGGCGGCAGTGGCGTGCCTGGTCCACCGCGGACGGCCGGCACGTCGATCAGATCGCGGCCGCGATCGCGCAGCTGCGCGCCGACCCGGACTCGCGCCGCATCATCGTCAGCGCATGGAACGTCGGTGAACTGGAAAAAATGGCGCTGATGCCCTGCCACGCGCTGTTCCAGTTCCACGTCGCCGCGGGCCGGCTGTCGTGCCAGCTCTACCAGCGCAGCGCGGACGCGTTTCTCGGTGTGCCGTTCAATATCGCCTCGTACGCGCTGCTGACGCACATCGTGGCGGACCAGTGCGGTCTGCTGCCCGGCGAGTTCATCTGGACCGGCGGGGACTGCCATATCTATCTCAATCACCTCGATGCGGTGGAGACGCAGCTTGGGCGCGAGCCCCATGCGCTTCCCAGCCTGCGGCTCAACCGCCGGCCGCCGAGCATTTTCGACTACCGATTCGACGACTTCTCGATCCTGGAATACCGATGCCACCCCGCAATAAAAGCACCCATAGCCGTCTGACCAAGCCCGCGCGCCGTGCGCCGATGATCGAGGTCCGCCACTCGCGGATCCACGGTTACGGCGTGTTCGCTCTGCGGCGCATCCGCAAGGGCACGACGGTCATGGAGTACGTCGGCGACCGGATCTCGCACGCCGAAGCCGATGCGCGCTATGCCGACAAGGCCGACGACGACAACCACACGTTCCTGTTCACCGTGGACAGGAGGACCGTGATCGACGGCGGCGTGGGCGGCAACGAGGCGCGCTACATCAACCACGGCTGCGACCCGAATTGCGAGAGCGCGCTCGCCGACCGGCGCGTCTACATCGAGGCGATCCGCACGATCCAAAAGGGCGAGGAGCTCTCGTACGATTATCAGATCCAGCGCGATCCGGATGACGCGGCCGACGTCGACGAGGTGTTCGGCTGCCGCTGCGGCGCCGACGCGTGCCGGGGCAGCATGCTCGAGCCGCGAAAGCCCGCCCGGAAGAAGAAGGCGGGGAAGCGCGGGAAGACGGCGCGCCGCCGTTCGGCCTGACCCATCATCGGGCACGGCGCGATGCACCGTGCACCCTGCCTGAGCGGCCGGCGTTCGAGGCCCGGCCGGGTTTCGGTGTTTTCATCATATGGCACGCGAATTGCTTCTATAATCGCGACCGGGACTCATTCCGATCGAAGTGAACCGGGCCATGTGCCCTCGAATTCCCGCCCGTGGCGATCGTTGGTCGAACATATGCGCTTGCCGTCGCTCAAGTTTCTCAAGACATTCCAAATTGCCGCCAAGCTGCAGAGCTTCAAGGCGGCGGCGGAAGAACTGTACGTGACTCCGTCGGCGGTCAGCCACCAGATCAAGGCCCTCGAGGAGCAGCTCGGCGTCACGCTGTTCGAGCGGGGCGCCCGCGGCGTGCGCACGCTCGTGCTGACGGACGCCGGTGCCCACTACCTCGAGCACATCAACGACATCTTCTCCAAGCTCGAGTCCGTGACCGAACAGCTGCAGATCCGCTATGGACGCACCATCATCCGCCTCAACGTGCCGCCGTTCTTCGCCAATGAAATGCTCCTGCCGCGTCTCGCCTCGTTCACGCAGGCGCGCGAGGAGACGGACATCCGCATCGAGACGACGTTCTCCGCGCCGAAGACCCATCCGCCGGAGGCGGATCTTTCTATCGTCGTCGGCGCCGGCCCATGGGACGGACTCACGGTTCACGAGCTGTTCGCGCAGAGCTTCATCGTCGCCTGCTCACCGTCGTTCCTGGTCGACAATCCGATCAAGAACTACGGCGACCTGAACGGCAAGACGCTGCTGGTGCACGAGGAGCGGCGCGAAGCCTGGGAGCGCTGGGCGCTCGGGCTCGGGATCGAACCGGTGAAGCCCAACCGTCTCGTCCGGCTCGACACGATGTCGGCCGTCGTGCTCGCGGCCGAGCAGGGCGTCGGGGTCGCGCTCGTGCCCGCGCGACTGAGCGCCGACCGATTCGCGGCGGGCGGGCTCGTCAAGCTGTTCGATGCGGAACTCGAGACGAACGAGAGCTACGTGATCCTGCACCGGCCCGAGGACCGCAATCGCGAGGATCTGCAGGAGTTCACCCGGTGGATCCTGAAGGAATGCCGGGTCGCTTGATGCCGGACCCGCAGGCGTTCGAGATCGTCGTCGCCGTCGCGCAGAACGACGTCATCGGGCGCCGCAACGGCCTGCCGTGGCGCCTGCCCGACGACCTGCGCCGCTTCAAGGCGATCACCGTGGGCCACACCGTGTTGATGGGCCGCAAGACCCATGAATCCATCGGGCGCGCGCTGCCGGGACGCCGCAATCTGGTGCTGACGCGCGCCGCCGGCATTCCGACCGAGGGCTGCATCGCGGTCGCGGATCTGGCGGCGGCGCGGGCCGCGGCGCTGCCCGACCGCGGGATCATGGTCATCGGCGGCGGCGAGATCTACCGCCTGTGCCTGCCGTACGTCAGCCGCATCCATTTGACGCTGGTACACGCGCGAATCGAGGACGGCGACGCGGTGTTCGAAGGCTGGCGCGGCGCCGAGTGGCGCGAATCGGCGCGCGAGACGCATCCGGCGGACGAGCGGCACAGCTTCCCCTACAGCTTCATCACGCTCGACAGGTCCTGATCGATCGGCGGCAGATTCGCGTCGATTTCCCGGCGCGCTTCGTCGAAATCGACTTCCGCGAGCGAAGCGGCCCCCGCGGTCAGCCGGGCGAGCAGCCGCGACTGGACCAATCCGCGGCTCGCCGCGACCCGGTAGGGAATTTCGGGGTGAAACATCACCATCGAATAACGCGGGATGAAGCGCCCGGGGTGGCGCCGTTCCAGTTCGCGGGACAGCGCGCTTTGCAGCTGAAATCCAGGATCGGCGACGCGTTCGCGCATCTCCAGGTAATTCTCCAGCGCCATCGCGGCGATCGCCTCGGTGTTTTCCTTGCGCCGCGCGTAGAAGGCCGCGAACCGATCCTCCCAGCTGTCGTGGAGGTCGACGCAGGCGTCGAACGCGAGGCAGTCCTCCAGGCAGCAGTTCATGCCCTGACCGTGGAAGGGGACGATCGCGTGCGCGCTGTCGCCGACGAGCACCGTCATGCCGCGGTGATGCCACGGCGCCGCGTGCACCGTGCCCAGGAATCCGGTCGGGTGCTGGAGAAACTCGCGCACGCCGTCCGGCATCAACGCCATCGCGTCCGGGAAATTCGCCGCCAGAAAATCCGCGGCGGCCTCGCGCCCGCTCAGCGTGTCGAAACCCGGATTGCCGCGGTTCGGCAGGAACAAGGTCGCGGTGAAGCTGCCGTCGTCGTTCGGGAGCGCGATCAGCATGTAGCCGCCCCGCGGCCAGATGTGCAGGGCTTCGCGCTCCAGGCGGTAGGCACCGCCGTCGCCCGCCGGAATCGACAGCTCCTTGTACCCGTGCGCGAGATCGTCCTCGCGCGCGTCGATCAATCCGGCATCGCGCAGACTGCGGCGCATCTGCGAGCCGGCGCCGTCGCAGGCGAGCAGCGGCCGCATCGGCACTTCGATCACGGCATTCCGGCGCAAATCGACAAATTCGGCGCCGCCCGCCGCGAAGTCGGCGTGGACCAGCCGGTGCTCGAACTGGAATTCAACCCCGTGCGCCGTGTCCGCGAGTTCGATCAACAGCCTCCCGAGGCGGCCGCGGGAAATCGCGTGGATCGCCTCATCCGGGCGGCTGCCGTAGGGTTGCCGGGTGACCGTTCCGGCGTTGTCGTGAATCATGCGCGCGCGCATCGGTACCATCGCGCCGCGCAGGGCGTCGTATAGGCCTACGTGCCGCAGCGCGTTGATGCCGCGCGCGGCGAGCGCCAGATTGATCGAGCGTCCCGACTCCTCGGAAGTGCGGCGCGGATCCGGGCGGGCGTCGTACACCGTCACGCGGTATCCACGGCGGCGCAGCAGGATCGCGAGCAGCGCGCCGGTCGGCCCGGCGCCGGCGATCGTCACGCGCTCCGATCGATCCGTCATTCGCGCAGCGCGCCGGCGAGCGCCTCGGCCGCGCGCAGTGCGTCCGTGAAGCGGTTGTACGCGGGCACCGGCGCCAGGCGCAGCACATCGGGCTCGCGCCAATCGCCGATGATGCCCGCCGCGGTCAGGCGCTCGAAGCAGCCGATGCCTTTCGTCCGCAGGCGCAGACTCAGCTGGCAGCCGTGCGCCGCCGCGGCGTCCGGGGTGATGATCTCGACGCCGTCCGGAGCCAGCCGTTCGATCGACGCACGCAGGAAGGCGGACAGCGCGACGGACTTGGCGCGCAGCCTGCGGAAGTCCGCGCGCCGGAAAATGTCGAGCGCGGCGAGCAGCGGCGCCGCGGAAAGGACCGGCGGGTTGCTGAGCTGCCAGCCCTGGGCGCCGGGGATCGGCTCGAAATCCGGCCCCATCAGGAACCGCGACGCCTTGTCGTGGCCCCACCAGCCGGCAAAGCGCGGCAGCCGCGGATTCGCGCCATGGCGCGCGTGCACGAAACAGCCGCCGATGGAGCCGGGACCGCCGTTCAGATACTTGTAGCCGCACCAAACGGCAAAGTCGACGTTCCAATCATGCAACGCGAGCGGCGTGTTGCCGATCGCATGGGCGAGATCCAGGCCGATCACCGCGCCGGCGCGCCGTGCCGCGCCGGCGAGCGCCTCGAGATCGAGGGCCTGACCGGTGAGATACTGCACGCCCGGCAGCAACACCAGCGCAAGCCGCGATCCTTCGCGCGCGATCGTGTCGATCAGATCCTCGGTGCGCAGGCAGCGCTCGCCCGGCCGGGGCGCGATCTCGATCAGATGACGCGCCGGATCGACGCAGTGAAACGACAACTGGGAACAGATCGCGTAGCGATCGGACGGAAACGCCGACTTCTCGATGAGCACCGAGGCGCGGTCCGCGGTGGGGCGATAAAAGCTCACCATCATCAGGTGCAGATTCACGGTCAGGGAGTTCATCGCCACCACCTCGGTGGCGTCGGCGCCGGCGAGGTCGGCGAGCGGCTCGCTCAAGGCCTCGTGATACCGGATCCAGGGTCGCGGTCCCGCATGGTGGCCCCGCACCGCCAGCTCGCGCCAGGTCGCGAGTTCCTCTTCGACATAACGCGAGGCGGACTTGGGCTGAAGTCCCAGGGAATGTCCGCAAAGATAGACGGTCCGGCGGCCGGCGGCATCCCGCGGGTGATGAAACTCATCGACGAAAGGCGCGAGGGGATCCGCCGCGTCCAGCGCCGCCGCGTCCAACGCCGCCGCGTCCGCCGTCATTCGCCG
>JBBISV010000012.1:23777-38659 GCA_037441085.1 Gammaproteobacteria bacterium
CCGCCGCGTCCAGCGCCGCCGCGTCCAACGCCGCCGCGTCCGCCGTCATTCGCCGGGGGCCTGCATCACGGTGCCGCAGGCGCGGCAGGTCCTTTGGTCGATGTCCGAATAGAATCGTGAAAATATCAAAGGCAATTGATTCTCAATGTCGGCAACGGCGACGCGTTCCATGTGCAGGCAGTGGCCGCATTTCTCGCAATACCAGGAAAAACCGTCCAATTCATGCGGCTGGCGTCGACGTTCGACGACGATGCCCACGGTGCCGGCCGGCCGCTGCGGCGAATGCGCGACCTCCGCCGGAAGACGAAAAACCTCGCCCTGGCGAATTTCGACGTCGATCGCACGCCCGTCCTGGATGGTTCGCAGTACGATGTCGCCCTGGACTTGATAGAAGATTTCCTCTCCGGGGTCGTGATGGAAATCCTTGCGCCGATTCGGCCCGCCGACCGCCATGACGATGAATTCGCTGTTCCGGAACAACAATAAGTTGCCGACCGGCGGGCGCAACAAATCGCGGTTGCGATCGATCCAGCGGCCGACGTCGAAGGGCGGGTCGATTTGCATGCGGACATTATAGCCGCGGGGGGGAAACTTCGGCGCCGGGCGCGCGGTCTGATACCGGGAGGAGGCGGTGTTTCGAGGGTCAACGGGGTCTACTATGCGGTTCAACAAGTCGATGACAGGTTTGTGGCTGATCACGGCCCTGGCCGGCGTCCCGAGTTTCGCGGCGACCGGGGTCCCGGTGCCGGCGGTTTGGAAGGAACACCGCGTGAATTTCGTCTACCTGGGGCGCACGTCGCGCTATTCCTGCGAAGGCCTGTCGGACAAGGTGCGCGCGATGCTGCTGGATTTGGGCGTGCGGCGCGACCTGCGCATCGTCGCGATCGGGTGCGAGGAGTTCGGGCGGCCGCCCGGACCCAATTCCCTGAACCCGAGCCTCAACATCGAATTTTCGGCGCCGGCCCTGCCGGACGCCGCGTCCAAGCCGCGCCGTGCCGGCGATCTCGCGCCGGTCGATGCGCGCTTCGAGCCGTTCACGATTTCGACCGACGCATTCCGCGACATGAGCGTCGGCGACTGCGAGTTGGTCGAGGAGTTCGCCCGGCAGATCCTGCCGCAATTGACGACGCGCGACCTCAAACAGGACATCACCTGCGTGCCGTATCAGTTGAGCGGCAGCCGGTACTACGTGAGCGGAGACATCCTGCGCGCGCTGCCGGCGGCCGAGGAATCGGCGCTGCGCAAGTCGAGAATGCCGGAATAGGCTAGGCCGCATCCGGCGGGGCCGCGCAGCCGACCGACACCGGCCGCGCGTCCTCCGCGTCCAATCGCAGCGCGGTCAGGCGCCCGCCCCACACGCAACCGGTGTCCAGTCCGATGACGTCGGCGTCCCGGAAAAAGCCGAGCGTCGACCAATGGCCGAAGACGACCTTCGTTCCCCGCCACGCACGATCGCTGGCCTCGAACCAGGGCACGAGGCTCGCGCTGCGCGAACGGTCGGGTGCGTCCTTGAATCGCAGCACGAGCCGTCCGTCGCCGTCGACATAGCGCAGGCGGGTCAGGCAGTTCACCGTGAAGCGCATGCGCAGGGCGCCGTCGATCCGCGGTGACCACAGGTCCGGCGCGTCCCCGTACATGGAATCGAGCACGCGCTCCGGACCGTGCTGTAATGCGCGCTCGAAATCCCGCGCGCATTCGGCGGCGACCGCCGCCGTCCACTGCGGCGGCAGTCCGGCGTGCAGGAGCAGCCGCCCGTGTTCGGCGTGCAGCAGCGGCCGCGCGAGCAGCCAGTCGATCAAGGCCTTGCGGTCCGGTGCGCGCAGCAGGTCGTCGAGCGTGTCGCCACCGCGCTGCCGACCCTTGCCGAGCGCGACGGCGAGGAAATGCAAATCGTGATTGCCGAGCACGCTGACCGCCGCGTCGCCGAGCCCGCGAATCCTCCGCAGCACCGCGGCCGAGTCCGGGCCGCGATTGACCAGGTCGCCGACGAACCATAGCCGGTCGCGTCCCGCCGCGAAGCCGATTTCGTCCAGCAACGCGCACAGCTCGCGATCGCAGCCCTGAACATCGCCGATCGCGTAGAGCGCCATCGCCTAGTGCAGGACCCCGGGCATCGCCAGCCTGAACGGCGCGATCGGCGCGTCGAATTGTTTGCCGTCGTCGGCGACCATTTGATAGCTGCCCTGCATCGTGCCGACCGGCGTTTCGATGACCGCGCCGCTAGAATACCGGAATCCCTGGCCGGGCTTCAGGTAAGGCTGTTCGCCGACGACGCCGTCGCCACGGGTCTCTTTGACGTTGCCGTTCGCGTCCGTGATGATCCAGTGACGGGTCAGCAGCCGAGCGGGCACCGGTCCGTCGTTGCGGATCGTGATCGTGTAGGAAAAGACGAACCGCTTGTCGCGCGGATCGGATTGTTCCTCGAGATACGCGGTCTCGACTTCGACCCGGATCTGCGGGTTCGCCGGCGCGGCGGTCATGGTGCGCATCGCATCACTTGAGCCGGACGGCGAGCACGTCGCAGTGCGCCGCGTGCAGCACCGTGTCCTCGGTGAAGTTGACGAGAATCGCGAGTCCGTGACGCTCGCGGCTGCCGAGCACGATCAGGTCCGCGCGCTCCTGTTCCGCGACGCGCAGGATCTCGGCCTTCGTGTTGCCGGCCTCGACGCGGCAGATCGTCCGCGGCAGCCCGGTGCGGCGCACCAGCTCCTCGAGTCTCTCGCGCGAACGCTTGATCAACTCCTCCTCGATCTGAACCGGGGGCATCAAGGATTCGCCCATCGGCTCGACGGGGACGAATTCCACGACGTGCAGGGCGACGACGGCGGCGTTGGAGCTGGACGCCATTTTACGGCCCGCGGCCGCGACTTGTTCGCTGCCGTCCGACAGGTCCAACAACAGCAGGATTTTTCGGTAATCGGCCATGGGGCCAAGTATAGCGGAGCCGCGCCGGATCTAGCTCGTCGGCGTTTTGGCCGCCTCCCGGCGCCCATGCAGACTGGCGGCGAGGCGGCCGAATTGAGCCGGTTCCAGGACTTCCGGCCGCAGCGCGGGGTCGATCCCGCAGGCGGTGATTTCCTCGACGCTCAACAGATCCTGCAGGCCGTTCTTCAGGGTTTTGCGCCGGTGCGAGAAGGCCGTCGTCACCAACGTCCGCAGTGCGGCGTCGCCGCCGAAATCGAACGCCGGGGCGCCGATCGGCCGCACGTGCACGACCGACGACCAGACCTTGGGAGGGGGTTTGAAGGACCCGGGCCCCACGTCGAACAGGCGCCTCACCTCGGCATGGGCCGCGAGCATCACGCTGAGGCGTCCGTAGGCTTTGATGCCCGGCCGCGCCACCATGCGGTCGACGACCTCCTTTTGCAGCATGAAGTACATGTCGGCAACCGCCCCGCGTTGGTGCAGGAGGTGGAACAGCAGCGGCGTGGAAATGTTGTAGGGCAGATTGCCGACGATCCGCAGCGGTGGGCCGTCGCCCCGGAGCGCCAGATAATCGGTCGCCAGCGCATCGCCGACGTGCAGGCGCAGCCGCCCCGCGGCCCGCGGATCGAGCGCGAGCTGCGCGGCGAGGTCGCGGTCGATCTCGACTGCGTCGAGCATGGGCAACCGTTCCAGCAGCGCGAACGTGAGCGCACCGCGACCCGGGCCGATCTCCACGACCCGCTCCCCGGCGACCGGCGAGACGGCCTGCACGATGCGGCCGATCACGCTCCGATCGTGCAGAAAGTGCTGGCCGAAGCGCTTACGAACCGGCAATTGCGGCCTCGGTGCCGGCGAGGGTCGCGGCGAGCGCGACGGCGGCCCGCAGGCTTCCCGGGTCCGCCCGCCCGGAGCGCGCCAGTGCGAGGGCGGTGCCGTGATCGACGCTGGTGCGGATGATCGGCAGACCGAGGGTCACATTCACCGCCTCGCCGAAGCTTGTGTGTTTGATCACCGGCAGGCCCTGGTCGTGGTACATCGCGAGGACGACGTCGACGTCGTCGAGCGCGTGGCGGGCGAATGCGGTGTCCGCGGGCACCGGTCCGCGCGCGTCGATGCCTTCGGACCGGGCACGGCGGATCGCGGGCTCGATGTCCTCGATTTCCTCGCGGCCGAGATGACCGGATTCGCCCGCGTGGGGGTTGAGTCCGAGCACCGCGATGCGCGGCGCCGGCACGCCGAAGCGGCCGGCCAGATCCGCGTGCACGATCCGCAGCGTGGCGAGCACGCGCCCGGCCGTGACGGCGCGCGGAACCTCGGCGAGCGGCAGGTGAGTCGTCACCAGGGCGACCCGCATGCGTCCGTCGGCGAGCATCATCACCGGCAGCGGGGCGCCGGTGCGGGCGGCGAGATATTCGGTGTGCCCGCTGAAGTTCACACCGGAATCCATCAAGACGCTCTTTTGGACCGGCGCGGTCACCAGGGCCGCGAACTCCCCGCTGATGCAGCCGTCACAGGCTCTGTCCAGCATCCGCAGTACGTACGGGGCGTTGCCCGGGTCCAAGCGTCCCGGCACGACCGGCCGCGGGCAGGGAATCGGCAGGATCCTCAATCGGCCGCGGCGCTGCGGTTCGGGCGGCGCGGCCGGCCGGTATTCGTCCAATGCGAGCGGCAGGCCCAGGGCCCGCGCCGCCGATTCGATGAGGTCCGGGTCGGCCGCGACGACCAGTTCCGCGTCGCCGTCGGCCTGGGCGAGCATGACGCAGGTGTCCGGCCCTATCCCGGCCGGTTCACCCGATGTGATGACGATCCTGGGAGCGCGCACTACATCCTGATTTCAACGAATGCATCGTCGCGCAGCCGCTGCAGCCACAGCTCGGTCTCCTCGTCGGCCTTGCTGGCGCGGATCGCCTCGAACGCCTTCTGGCGCCGGATGTCGGTCGTGTCGTCGACGGTGCGCTTGCCGAGCAGCTGCACGATGTGCCAGCCGTAGCGCGTCTTGAACGGCATGCTGATCTCGTTGACCTTGAGATTCGCGATCGCCTTGCTGAACTCCGGAACGAAGGTGCTGGGGGATGTCCAGCCGAGATCGCCGCCGTCCGGCGCCGAGCCCGGGTCCTCCGAGGTCGTGGTCGCGATGCCGGCGAAATCCTCGCCGTTCAGAATCCGCTGGCGGATCTTCAGCAATTTCTGCCGGATCGTCTGATCGTCGTCGAGCTCGTTGGGCTTCAACAGGATGTGGCGCAGGTGCACCTGGTTGACGAACACCGGCTTCTCGCCGCTGCGCTTCCCGTTCAGCTTGATGATGTTGAAGCCGCTCGGCGTGCGCACCGGGCCGCCGATTTCGCCGGGCTTCATGTTCGTGACCAGTTGCAGCACGAATTCAGGCAGCTGGCTGCCCTTGCGCCAACCGAGCGCGCCGCCCTCCAGCGCGGTCTGGCTGTTCGAATTGGCGATCGCGAGCTGCGCGAAGTTCTCGCCGGCGCGCGCCCGCGCGGCGATGTCGTCGGCCTTCTTGGTGAGTTCGGCGATCTGTTGCGGGGACGCGGCCGACGGCAGCGCGATCAGGATGTGCGAGATGTCGAACTCGTCGTTGGAGGCCGCGGTGTCCTCGCGCTTCAGGTATTGGTCGATCTCGGCCGGCGTGACGACGATGCGCGCGATCACGTCCCGTTCGCGCAGCGCCTGCAGCGTCAGTTCCTTGCGCAGGGACTGGCGATATTGCTTGTAATCGATGCCCTCCGCGGCGAGCGCGGTCGGCAGCTGGTCGAAAGGAATCTTGTTGCGGGTGGCGATGTCCTGGATCGCGCTGTTCAGCTGTTCATCCGAGATGCTGAGGCCGATGTGCTGCGCGCGCTGTTCCTCGATCTCCTGCAGGATCAGGCGGTCGAGCACCTGTTTTTGCAGCACGCTCTGCGGCGGCAGCGCGACCTTCTGGTCCTCCAGGCGCTTGGTGACCGCGGCCATCTGTTCGTCGAGCTGGCTCTTCAGCACCACGCCGTCATTGACGACCGCCGCGATGCGGTCGAGGAGCACGCCCCGGGTGCCGATGTCGCGGGTCTGTGCCTGCGCTCCGGCGCAAAGCAGCGAGAACGCGAGCGGGAACAGAAAAAGGCGGGAAATCATGCGCATGGTCTGATCGTCACTCGGGGCTAGGGTGCGGGGCTGACCGCGGAGTATCCGCCAATCGCCCGTTGCAGGAAAGAGTCCGCGGATTTTCCGACCGAACTCAGGCCCAAGAGTTCCAATTGGATGGCGACCGAAGTGTCGAGCGCGCCGGTGCGGTTGACGACATAACGGCGCTGCACCACCTGAAAGCGCCAGCAGCAGCTGTCGTATTCGAATCCGGCCACCTGTTCGATGGTCTGGCGGTCCAGGACCGAGTAAACCAGGCGGCCGACGGTCTTCCAATGGTCGGTGATCGGCCAGACGAACGATGCGTCCCATTGGTCGAGGACGTCGTGCTGGAAGCGGTAGCCGAGGTTCACGAGGCGCGACGGATCGGGGCGGTATTGCAGCGACACTTCCGACTTTTGGGTCAAATTGGTGTACGGGTCCCACTGGGTGTCCATCTTGACGCTGACGTTTCGATAGGCGGTGACCTCGATCTGGCCGATGATGTTCGAGCCGCCGTAGCCGGGCGCCGCCTCGCCGGGCAGCGTCACGCGCGGCGCGGTGAAATAGCGGGTCTGTCCCAGGGTCGCCGACAGGTATTGCCGGCCCGTGGCGGCGTCGAGCAGGCGTGTCGTCAATCCGAGGCTGAGCTGGTTCGCGTCGCCGATGCGGTCGCCGCCGACATAGCGGTTGGTCTGATACAGCTCGGTGAGGTTCAGGTCCGGCAGCGCCGTGTCGAAAACCGGCAGATTGTCCTGGTTTCGATACGGCACATAGCTGTAGACCATGCGCGGTTCCAGGGTCTCGGCGTAGCCCTGTTTCGAGGAATCGTTGCGCTCGAAGATCAGGCCGGTGTCGAGCCGCCCGTAGGGCAGCGCGCGCGTCGGCGTGCTGGAAGCGCCGACGGAGGCGCTCTGCGGGTCATGTGGGTCGAAGCGCAGGTCGTATTGGGTGAAATTCCAGCCGACCGCCGGCACGAAGAAATAGCCGGCGGCACGCTTCGACCAGCGCAGCTCCGGCGCCAGATCGAGGCGCAAGCCCGTGGTGCCGACCTCGCGCAGGAAGTCCACCACCTCGCTCGCGACGCGGAATTCCAGGCCCGTATCGGCCAGCGGCCAGACGCCGCGCGCCTCGATCTGGGGGACCCGTGAATAGGGACGCAGGTCCGGGGGCACGGAGATGTCGATCGTCTGAAAGTTCTGGAACTGTGCGTCGATGCGCCAGTTGGTGTCGCGATATTGGTAGTCCGCGCGACGCTGCAGATAGGTCACGCTGGTGTTGGCCGAACCGACCGCGAAGTCCTGGAAATAATTGCTGTCGCCGACGCTCGCGATGTCGACGCCGACGCGGTTGTGCGCGTTCAGGTCGGTCAGGTCCGCGAAATGGACGTAGTCGCGCGTGTTGTGGGTTTGCGAGTCGTTCGGCAACAGCGTCCAGTCGATCTGGCCGTGCGACGCGCGGGTCAGATAGCGGAATTCGCCCGACAGATCCGCGCCGCGCGCGCTAAAGATTCCCGGCGTCAGCGTCAGATCGTAGTTCGGCGCCAAATTGAAGTAGTAGGGCAGGCCGAACGCATAGCCGCTGCTGCCCGAATGGGCGAACTCCGGATACAGGAAGCCGCTCTGTCGTTCGGGGCCGAGCGGGAACGACAGGTAGGGCGTGTACAGCAGCGGCACGCCCTTGAACACGAGGTAGGCGCCGCGCGCCGCGCCCTGCTGGCGCGCCGTGTCGAGATTGATCGAGGAGGCGTGCAGGCTCCAGTCCTCGTTGCCGACCGGACAGGCGGTGTAGTGCACGCGGATCAGCGAAATCTTGCCGCCCGGTTGCACGTCGATCTTGCGCGCGACGCCGCGACCATTGCGGTTCAACAGCTGGAAGGACGCATCGCCGAAATTCGCGCCGCCGGATTGATCGTAACTGCCGGCGTCGCTCAAGATCCGCAGCCGTGGATCCTCGAAATCGACCGCGCCCTGGACCGTGATCTTGCCGGTGCGCCGATCATAGGTCACGCGATCGGCCGCGATCCGCCGCGCGTCCTGCAGCACCAGCACCCGACCCGAGACCAGGGCATCGCCGTCGGCCCCGAGCGTGGCCGAGTCGCTCTCGATGCGGATGCGGTGGTCGGGCGCGGTCACGGGCGCCGGCGGCGCCTGTGGCGGAGCCGGACACATCGACCCGGCCCAGGCGGCGGGGGCCGCGCAGAGTGTGGTCAACAGGATAAGGGCGCGAACTTGACGGGCAATGGGCAAAATGGGTAGACCGGCGTTGGATGAAACCGGCGCCTGGCGGGCGGCGTCGGGGGACCCCAGTATAATCGGTATAATCGTGCCGCCGCATTTGCGGTGCTCATCGACGTTGTGACATGACCGCAGCCCATCAGGGCGACCCGCGATTGCGGGAACTGGCCCATTGGGTGTCCGTGGACCTGGGATTCGGCGACAGTCCGATCGTCCCGGCTTCCGCGGACGCCAGCTTCCGGCGCTATTTCCGCGTCAGCCGGGACGCGGAAACCTGCATCGTCATGGACGCGCCGCCGGAACGCGAGGCGCTCGGTCCGTATCTGCACGTCGCCGCGCTGCTCTCCGCGATCGGCTTGAACGTTCCCCGGGTGCTGGCACGCGACCTGGAGCGCGGATTCGTGATGCTCACGGACTTAGGATCGAGGCAGTACCTGCC
Organism: Gammaproteobacteria bacterium; assembly: GCA_037441085.1. Taxonomy (GTDB): domain Bacteria; phylum Pseudomonadota; class Gammaproteobacteria; order Steroidobacterales; family Steroidobacteraceae; genus Bog-1198. The sequence continues at coordinate 32,490 of JBBISV010000012.1, forward strand.
GGAGCTCGTCGATGAGGCCCGCGCGGACCTGCTCTACGGCGATGCGCTGCGCGCGCTGCTGCGGATGCAGACGGCCGGGGCGGCGCAGGCCGCCGAGTCGCTGCCGCGTTATGACCGGGCGCTGCTGCTGCGCGAAATGGAGCTCTTTCCCGAGTGGTTCCTGGACCGGCATCTGCGGATCGCCGTGGACCGGCCGCTGCGCGCGATGCTGGATCGGCTGTTCGCCGCGCTCGCCGACAGCGCCGCGGAACAGCCGTTCACGTTCGTTCACCGCGATTATCACTCGCGCAATCTGATGGTCACGGACGAGGACAATCCGGGCATCCTGGATTTCCAGGACGCGGTCCACGGGCCGCTGACCTACGATCTGGTGTCGCTGCTGCGGGACTGCTACGTCGCCTGGCCGCGCGAGCGGGTGCGCGCCTGGGCCCTGGGTTACCGCGACCGCGCGCGGGCGGGCGGCGTCGCGCTGCCGGACACGGATGCCGGGTTCATGCGCTGGTTCGACCTGATGGGCCTGCAGCGGCACATCAAGGTGCTCGGAATCTTCTGCCGGCTGTACTACCGCGACGGCAAGGAACAATATCTGGCGGATCTGCCCCTGGTGCTGCGCTATGCGCGCGAGGTCGCGGCCGCGTACCCGGAAACGGCCGAATTCGCGCAGTTCATCGCCGCGAGAATCGACGGATGCATCGACCGCGCGCCGCAATGATCCTGGCGGCCGGGCGCGGCGAGCGCATGCGGCCCCTCACCGACACGACGCCGAAGCCGTTGCTGCGGGTCCGCGGGGAGCCGCTGATCGAGCACCACGTGCGCGCGCTCGCGCGCGCCGGCATCGGCGAGATCACGATCAACCTCTGCTGGCTCGGCGGCCAGATCCGCGCGCATCTCGGCGACGGCGGTCGCTACGGCGTGTCGATCCGCTACAGCGAGGAGGCGCCGGCGCCGCTGGAGGCGGCCGGCGGCATCGTGCGCGCGCTCGACGGCCTGAAACCCGGTCCTTTCGCGGTCGTCAACGGCGACATCTATTGTGACTACCCGTTCGAGCGGCTGGCGCTCGAACCGGATTGCGACGCCCACCTGGTGTTGGTGCCGAACCCGCCGCAGCACCCGGGAGGGGATTTCGGCCTGGAGCAAGGCCGCGCTCTCGCGCAGGCGCCGCGCCGGTTCACGTTCTCGGGCATCGGCGTGTACGCGCCCCGGCTGTTCGAAGGGCTCGCCGACGGCGTGCGGCCGCTGCGGCCGCTGCTGGTCGGCGCGATGGCGGCCGGACGCTGTTCGGCCGAGTTGTACGAGGGTCTCTGGGCGGACGTCGGCACGCCTGCGCGACTGGCGGCATTGAACGCGGGTTGATGCGATACAATCGGGTCATGTCGGAATTCAAAGGCATCCCGATCATCGGCCCCGCCGGCGCGGCGCCCGCCGTGGTGAGCGGCGGCAAATACACCACCGTGCAGGGCTTTACCGCGATCAAGGACGGCATCAAGGCCGCCGCGACGGCGGGCGGCGGCGACGCCGCGTCCGCGCCGGCGCGAAAGCCGGGGTGGTTGCGCGCGCGCATGGCGGCCGGCGCGGGGTTCAGCGCGGTGCGCCAGATCGTCAAGGAACACCGGCTCAGCACCGTTTGCGAAGAGGCAAAGTGCCCGAACATCGGCGAGTGCTGGAACGCCGGAACCGCCACGATCATGCTGATGGGATCGGTGTGCACGCGGGCATGCCGGTTTTGCGCGGTCGACACCGGCAATCCGCGCGGCTGGCTCGATGCAGACGAGCCGGAGAACGCCGCCCGGTCGGTCGCGCTGATGAAGCTGCGCTACGTGGTGCTGACCTCGGTCGATCGCGACGACCTGCCGGACGGCGGCGCCGCGCACTATGCGGCGGCGGTACGCGCGATCAAGCGCCTGAATCCGCAAACGGCGGTCGAGGCGCTGACGCCGGACTTCCAGGGCGTGGAGGCGGACGTGCGCACCGTGCTCGAGTCGGGCCTCGACGTGTTCGCGCAGAATATCGAAACCGTCGAGCGCCTGACCCATCCGATCCGCGATCCGCGCGCGGGCTACGGGCGCACGCTCGGGGTGCTCGCACACGCCAAGGCGCACCGGCCGGAGGTCTTGACGAAGACCAGCCTGATGCTCGGACTCGGCGAGACCGACGCCGAGATCGAGGCGACGATGCGCGATTTGCGGGGCGCGGCGGTCGACCTCCTGACACTCGGGCAGTATCTGCGGCCGACCGCGAACCATGCGCCGGTGGCACGCTTCGTCACGCCACGGCAGTTCGACGAGTTCCGCGCGCTCGCGCTCGATCTCGGCTTTCTCGAGTGCGTATCCGGTCCCTTGGTCCGTTCGAGCTACCGCGCGGAGCGCGCCCTCGCGCGCAACAACGCCGGACTGGACAACCACAGCCTGGAGCGATGAGCGAGGAGCCGCTGATCCGCCGGCTCGGTCTCGTCGGTTACGAGCCGACGTGGCGCGCGATGCAGCGGTTCACCGACGAACGCGACGCGTCGACGCGCGATGAAATCTGGCTGCTGCAGCACCCGCCCGTGTTCACGCTCGGGATGAACGGGCGCCGCGAGCACCTGCTCGACGCGGGCGCGATCCCGGTCGTCCAGGTCGACCGCGGCGGCCAGGTGACCTACCACGGGCCGGGGCAGCTGGTGCTGTACCCCCTGCTCGACTTGCGGCGTCTGGGGCTCGGCATCCGGGCCCTGGTGGTCGCGTTGGAGGATGCGGTCATCGCCTACGCGGCCGAATTGGGCGTCGCCGCCGCCGGCCGGCGCGACGCCCCCGGCGTATACGTCGACGGGGCGAAGCTCGCGAGCATCGGCCTGCGGGTGCGGCGGGGCGCGACCTATCATGGCGCGAGTCTCAATGTGGCGGTGGATTTGGAGCCGTTCCGGCGCATCGACGTTTGCGGTTACCGGGGCCTCGCCGTGACGCGGCTCGCCGACCTGTGCGGCGTGACCGATGTCGACGCCGCGGGCGAGGCGGTCGCGCGCCATTTTCTCGGCAAACTGGGCTTCGACGCGGCTTACAGCGCCATCAACACGAGTTCGCAGGCGGACAGCTCGCGGTAGAGCGCGTCGAGTTGCGCGCGGCTCGCGGCGAGCACCGTGTAGGTCAGGGCGATGAAGTTGCCGTCCGAACTCGTGCGCGTCCGAATCGCCGAGTCCGCGACCGGACCCATGTGGTGCTCGACGATCGCGCGCGCCGTGGCCGGCAGGTCGCCGCCGGCGCGGCCCATGACCTTGATCGGGAACTCGGCGGGGAACGCGTCTGACAGCGGGTCTTTCACAGCGGCGGCGTCGGGGCCAGGTCGCGGACGTACGCGTCGAACGCGGCGTGCATGCGCCGAAAATGGGGCCCGGGCACGCCGTCACCGACCGGGGCCATGTCGAGCCTGGTGACCGGCAGCACACCGCGCGTCGAGAACGCGAGCCAGATCTCCCCGGCGCCGCGCAGTTGCGCCTCGCTCACCTCGGTCGACTCGGCCGGCATGCCCAGATGTGCGGCGAGTTCCACGACGACGTCGCGCGTCGTGCCGGGCAGGATGTGCGGGCCGTTCGGGGGCGTCAGGATGCGGCCGCCCTCGATCACGTGCACGGTCGTGGACGAGCCCTCGGTCAAGAAGCCCTTTTCCAGCAGTATGGTTTCATACGCGCCGGCGTCCACCGCGATCCGCTTCAACAACACATTGGCGAGCAGCGCGGTCGACTTGATGTCGCGCCGCGCCCAGCGGGTGTCCACCGCGGTCACCGCGGCGACTCCCTGCGCGATGAGACGCTCCGGCGGCGGGTCGAGCGCCGTCGCGAAGGCGAAGATCGTCGGCGCGAGGTCGTCCGGCCAGGCATGATTCCGGCCGTACTCGGCGCCGCGGCTGACCTGCAGGTACAGGTACAGGTCGCCGCCGCCGTTGCGCCGGGTCAATTCGACGCAGATGTCGGCCCAAGCCGGATGCGAAAGCGGCGGGCGCATCCGGATGCCGTCGAGACTGCGCGTCAGGCGGTCCAGGTGCTCGCGCAGACGAAACGGCCGGCCGGCGTAGACCGGCAGCACCTCGTAGACGGCGTCGCCGAACAGAAATGCCCGGTCGAGCGGTGAGACACGGGCGTCGGCGAGCGCGAGGTACGCGCCGTTCAAATAGCACACCGGCAGGGGCATCGGCGCCTTCCTCAGTTGAACCACAGCCGGGTCGTGTCGACCATGCCGCGCCACCAGCCGCCGGCCGCATCCGCCCGCAAGGGATGCAGCGGCACGCTCGCGACCGTCCGTCCGCCGGCGGTCACCAGCAGCGTGCCGACGACCGAACCGGTGGTGAGCGGCGCGATGAGCCGCGGCTGCATCTGTATGGTGGTCTTCAGACCGGCGGAGTCGTCGCGCGGGACGGTCACGTACAGATCATTCGAGATGCCGACGTCGACCGCCGGTTCGGCCGCCTTCCATACCGGCGCCGACGCGAGCCGGGCGTGCGCGCGGGCGACCAGCTTGGTGTCGAAGAACGTAAATCCGTAATTCAGCAGCGCGGCGCTCGAGGTCTCGCGCCCGGTGAAGGTCTGTCCGCCGAGGACGACCGAAACCAGCCGCATGCCGTTGCGCAGCGCCGAGGCGACCAGGCAGTAGCCGGCCGCTTCCGTGTGGCCCGTCTTCAGTCCGTCGACGCCGGGATCGGTGTTGAGCAGGCCGTTGCGGTTCTGTTGCTTGATGCCGTTGTACTCGAACTCCTTGACGGAGAACCAGTGATAGTACTGCGGGAAATCGCGAATGAGCGCGGTCGCGAGCAGAGACAGGTCGCGCGCGGTGGTGTAGTGGGCGGGGTCCGGCAGGCCGGTGCTGTCGACGTAATGCGTGTCCAGCATGCCGAGCTTCCTGGCCGTCTCGTTCATCATCTGCACGAACGTGCCTTCCGTGCCGGCGATGCGCTCGGCGAGCGCGACCGTCGCGTCGTTGCCGGACTGCACCACCATGCCGAGAATCAAGGACCGCACCGGCACCTTGGTGCCGACCTGCACGAAGGTGCGGGATCCGCCCTGGCGCCACGCGTGCTCGCTGATCGTCACCGGCTCGTCGAGCGTCAGCTTGCCGTCGGCGAGCTCCTCGAACACGATGTAGGCGGTCATCAGCTTCGTCAGGCTCGCCATCGGCACCTTCTCCACCGCGTTCTTCGCGGCGAGAATCTTGCCGGTATGGAAATCCACCAGGACGTACGCGGTCGCGTCGATGTCCGGCGGATTCGGGATCGGAATGTCGGCGAGACAGGGGGCCGCCGCGAGACCGAGCAACAGGAGGCAGGACAGAAGCGGACGAAACATGGCGGTTGGGAACCTCGGTGAATGAAGTTTTGGGAAGTGCGTGAGTGTACCGACGCGGGTTCGGCGGTAATAGTTCATTAATTCGGCGCCAGATGCGCGTTGTCGATGCCGATCGCCGCGAGCGCGCCGACGATGCGGTCGTAGGCCGCCACGTCCCCGACCGGGCCGATGCGCACCCGGTAGAGCCGCCGCCCGCCGACCAGGTCGTCGCGCACGAAAGCGTCGGCATAGCCGTCGCCTCGCAGTTTGCGCAGCAGGCGATCGGCGTTCGCCCGATCGGCGAAGGCGCCGGTTTGGATGAACAGCGCCGCGGCGCCCGCATCGGCCGGCTTCGCCGCGCCCGCCGGCGCCGCGGGGTCGATCGAGCGCACCTCGACCATCGCGGTGCCTTTTTGCAGCATCCCGAGCTTCGCCGCCGCCGTGTAGGACAGGTCGATGATCCGATTGGCGACGAAGGGACCGCGGTCGTTGACGCGCACCACGACGCTGCGCCCGTTCTGCAGATTGGTCACGCGGACGTAACAGGGCAGCGGCAAGGTCTTGTGCGCCGCTGTCATCGCGTACATGTCATAGGGTTCGTGGGTCGAGGTGCGCTCCTCGTAAAAGCCCGGTCCGTACCAGGAGGCGACGCCGCGCTCGTCGTAACCGGCCCGTCGGGCACGCAGGTAGTAGCGTTTGCCGAAGACGTCGTAGAACGGAGGATTGCCGTAACGCGAGCGGGGCTCGACCCGCGGCACCGCGTCCGGAACGGTCCACACGTTCACCGGCGGCGTCGACGGCACCGGCGCACCGCCCGCGGGCGGAATGCGGCGGGCCGCCGGCGGCGCCTCGCGTGGCGGCGCCGCGCTCTGGCACGCGG
>JBBISV010000013.1:0-35695 GCA_037441085.1 Gammaproteobacteria bacterium
CGCGATCTACACCCAGGGCCTGCTCGGCGGCAAGTTCATCGGCCTGACCCCGGGCGGCGCGGAGACCTTCCTGAAGAATCACGACCAGATCGCCTTCACGCAGTCGGCTTTCGTGCTGGAAAACCTGATCGGACAGTTCCTTGCCAATTTTTCCAAGAATTCCGGGCAGTCCAAGACGGACGGCGCGGCGGGAGGACAACCCAAATGACGAAGAGCAGAACGCTCGCAACGACCCTTCTCATCACCGCATGGGCCGCGGCCGGCGCGGCGAATGCGGCTGCGACTGCGGCTCCGGCGCCCGCGGCCGCGACCGCCGCTTCGCGGCTCGGCCCGCAGGAGATCGTCGAGGACTCGGCCAAGCGGATGCTGAACGAACTCGACGCCCACCGCGCGATGTACGAGAAGGATCCGGCGAAACTGGACGCGTTGGTCGCGAACGTGCTGCTGCCGAACTTCGACACCGAATACGCGGCGCGGCTGGTGCTCGGACCCGCGTGGCGCAACGCCACCCCGGATCAGCGCAAGCGCTTCGTGGATGCGTTCTACCATTCGCTGCTGCGCAATTACGGTGACGCGCTCGTCAGCTTCACGGCGGACCGGTTTCAGATACTTCCCTATCGCGGCGACCCGGGCGCCCAGTACGCGACGGTGCGCACGTTCGTCAAGCGCTCGAACGGCGAGAAGGTCCCGGTGAACTTCTCGCTGCACAAGACCCCTTCGGGCTGGAAGGCCTGGGACGTGGTGATCGAGGGCATCTCCTACGTCAAGAGCTTCCGCACCGACTTCGGTTCCGAAGTCGAGCAGAAGGGCCTGGAAGAGGTCATCACGCGTCTCGAACACCAGAATGCGGCGAGGTCCTCGAAGTGAATTCCGCGCCGCCGGCCGCCGGCTGGTCGCTGCAGGACGGGGGCAGGGCCGCCGTCGGCGGCGCACTCGCCTTCGACACCGTGGGGCCGCTGCTCGCGACCGGCTCCGCCGCCATTCTGGCCGGCAGCGCTTCGGTTATCGATCTGGCCGGCGTATCCGCGGCGGACAGCTCGGGCCTGGCGTTGTTGATCGAGTGGCTGAGCGTCGCGCGCGGCGCCGGACGCGAGCTGCGCTACGAGAACCTGCCGCAACAACTGCAGCAGCTCGCGCGCCTGAGCGAGGTGGAGGAGCTGCTGCCGGCCGGAGGATGAGCGGCCGGTCGGCTCAGCGCGGCGGCGGCGTGCCGCCGCCGGCCGCGCCGGGATCGTCGGGAAGGTCGTCGGGTCCGCCGTCCGCGCCGCCGGAAATCTTGTACGCACGCTGTTGTAGATAGGCGTCGCGGACGAACGCGTACGGATCGAAGGCGTTTTGCACCGTGCGATCGAGCGGCAGCAGTCCGGCGCGGACCTTGACCAGGTCGAGGCCCCACAGCGAATACTTCACGTAGCTGTTGCTGATGTACTGCTGCGGGTTCGTGTAGGTGTCCACCAACCGGGACGGCGCGTCACGCAAGTCCGACGGACCGAGCAGCGGCAGCTCCAGGAAAGGCCCCGCATGCACGCCCCAGACACCGAGCGTCTGTCCGAAATCCTCGTCGTTGTGATCGAGGCCGACCGCCGTGGCCGGATCGAGCAGCCCGGCGAAGCCCACGGTCGAGTCGAGCAGGAAGCGGCCGAGATCGTCGGCCGCGGCGTGAAACTTCCCCTGCAGCGCGTCGTTGACCATCACGGTCGGCATGTCGAGATTGCTGAAGAAGTTGCTGATGCCGGTGCGCACCGGCGGCGGCACGACGCGCACGTACGTGCGGGCCACGGGCTTGGCGACGCCGCGGTCGAGCACGTCGTTGAACTTGTAGACGCCCCGGTTCCAGCTCTCCCACGGATCCTGCGGCGAGCGATGCTCGGTTGGCGGCAGCGTCACGCAGGCGCTCAAACCCGCCGCGGCAATCACGCAGAGCACCGCGCGTGCCGTTCTGTTCGTCCACATCATCGATTTTCCTGTGTCAGTTATCCGCCGTTGCCGTCGCCGCCATCCCCGCCGCCACGGTCGCCGGAACTCTTCTTGCCGCGCTTTTCCTTGGCGAGCGCCGAGCGGACCTGTTCGAGCCGGGCGCTGAAGCGCGCGCGCTGGATCGGATTGAGGCCCGGCAGCGCCAGTGCGAGCGTCAGTTCGTTCGATGAACGGCGCAGTTCGCCGTTCATGATATAAAATTCGGACAGGTAATAGTACGAGTCGGCGACGTCGCCGGCCGCATGCGCCGCCTTGGCGATCAGCTTGGTCTGTTCCGGCGTGGGTTCGACGATGTTGAACAGGTCGAGCAGCAACAGGTGGGCGCGCTTGTTCTGGCCTTCGCGCATGTAGGTTTGCGCGAGTCGTATCGTGATCGGCACATTGCGCGGGAACAGTCCGAGCGCCTCCTCGAGCACCGCCTGGGACGCCTTCAACTGCCCGTCGGCGAGATACGCCTGGCCGAGCGCGCCATACAGCTGGGTGATCTTCGGGTCCTCTTCGAGCAGCTTCTTCAACTCGACGATCGCCGGCTTCGGCATCTTCGCGCGCGTCTCGGCGACCGCCATGCCGTAGCGGTCGTCGAGATCGCGGCCGCCGCCGTTCTTCAGCAGCTCCCGGTAATAATCGACCGCCTTGTCCGGGTCCCCGGTCAGGGACCGCAGGCGCTCGCGCATCAAGCCGTAGCTGATGGAGTCGACGTGGTGAATGCGGCCGATCTGCGAGGCGCGATTGCGGGCCTCGGCGATGCGGTCCGATGTGACCGGATGGTCCAGCAGGAAGCCGATCGCGTCGACGCGGCTCGGGTCCGGGGAGTTGCGGTCGAATTTGCCGAAAAAGGACGCCATCGCCAGCGGATCGAAGCCGGCGCTCGCCATCGTGTAGATGCCGATCCGGTCGGCCTCGGCCTCCTGTGAACGCGTGTAGTTGATCTGATGCTGGATCGCCGCGCCCTGCGTCGCCGCGATCGCGCCTTCCATCGCGCCCGGCGAACCGCCGCCGGCGGTCGCGCCCAGCAGGATCGCCGCCAGCATCGCCGCGGTGGAGATCAGGCCGGCATGCGCCTGGTCCACGATCTGGCGGGCGATGTGGCGCTGCGTGACGTGCGCGGTTTCATGCGCCAGCACCGCCGCGAGCTCGCTCTCGTTGCCGGTCGCGAGGAACAGTCCGCTATTGACGAAGATGAATCCGCCGGGGATCGCGAACGCGTTGATGTCCGGATCCTTGATCACGAAGTACGAGAATGCGTGCTGACCCTCCTCGGCGTAGCTCGACAGTTGGTGGCCGATGTCCTCGATGTATTCGCTGACTTCCGGGTCGCCGAGGATCACGCCGCGCTGGCGCATCTCGCGCGTGTACATCAACCCGGCTTCATATTCGTCCTCCAGGCTGATCGCCGCGTTCGCGGGGCTGCCCAGATCGGGCAATTCGCCTTCGGTGCCGACCGCGGTGGGCACCTGAGGCGCGGAGGCGGCGTACGCGCCGGTCGCGTAGCCGAGACTCACGCTGAAGCCGAGCGCGGTCGCGGCGCACAAGGCCAAAACCGACCGGAAACGGGGGATCGAACTACGCATGGCTCGGCGTTGGAGTCGCTGGATGGCGCATTAGTTCGCCGACCGGCTGGAATTATTCACAGTGTTTCCGACGCATAGTCGGCGAGCCGTGAGCGCTCGCCACGCTTCAAGGTGATGTGTCCCGAGTGCGGCCAGCCGTGGAATCGATTGACGACGTAGGTCAGGCCGGAGGTCGTCTCGGTCAGGTAGGGCGTGTCGATCTGCGCGATGTTGCCGAGACAGACCAATTTGGTGCCGGGACCGGCGCGGGTGACCAGGGCCTTCATCTGTTTCGGCGTCAGGTTTTGAGCCTCGTCGAGGATGATGTAGCGGTTGAGGAACGTGCGGCCGCGCATGAAGTTCAGCGAACGGATCTTGATCCGGTGGCGCAGCAGGTCGTTGGTCGCGGCCCGGCCCCAGTTGCCTCCCGCCTGGGTCTGCGTCAGCACCTCCAGGTTGTCCATCAGCGCCCCCATCCAGGGCTCCATTTTTTCCTCCTCGGTGCCCGGCAGGAAGCCGATGTCCTCGCCGAGCGGAATCGTCACGCGGCTCATGATGATCTCGCCGAAGCGATTCTGATCCAGGGTCTGCGCCAGCCCGGCGGCGAGCGTCAACAGCGTCTTGCCGGTGCCGGCGGGCCCGAGGATCGTCACGAAGTCGATCTCCGGGTCCATCAAGAGGTTCAAGGCCAGATTTTGTTCGCGGTTTCTCGCGGTGACGCCCCAGACGCTGTTGCGCTCCGTGCGGTAGTCGACCGTCAACTGCAGGATCGCCGAGTCCTGTTCGAGGCTGCGCACCCGCGCTTCGAAACCGTCGCCGCCGGCGCCTTGTTCATAGATGAACTGGTTCGGCTGCCATTCGCCGACCAAGGGTCCGCGCACCCGGTAAAAGGTCCGGCTCTGGTGCTGCCAGGACTCCATGCCCTTGCCGTGCTTGTCCCAGAAATTCGCCGGCAGCTCGTGCGTGCCGCTTGACAGCAGGTCCGCATCCTCGATGGTCTTGTCGCTCGAGTAATCCTCGGCGTGAACCCCGACGATCGCGGCCTTGATCCGCAGATTGATGTCCTTGGACACGAGCGTGACGCGCGCTTTGCGGAATTTCTGCTGCAGTGCGAGCGTATTCGCCAAGATCGCGTTGTCGGCGCCGTGGCCGGGCAGGCTGTCCGGCAGCGCTGACTCCAGCAAGGCGGTCTGGAAGAACAAGCGCCCGCCGGGAGGGCGCTTGCCGTGATTGACCGGCGCTTCGGCCGGCAGCGGCAGCCCGCGGTCGATTTGCGCCTTGGTCGCGCCCTGCATCAGTTCGTCGAGGAAGCGGCTGACCTGGCGCACGTTGCGCGCCGATTCGGACAAGCCCTTCTTTCCGGCGTCGAGTTCCTCGAGCACGATCATCGGAATGTAGACGTCGTGCTCCTCGAAGCGAAACACCGCCGTCGGATCGTGCATCAGCACGTTCGTGTCGAGCACGAAGATTCTGCGCTCGCGCGGCGCCCGCGACCGCGGCGCGGCGGTCACAGCGCCTTCACCGCCGCCAGGACGCTCTCGGCGTGGCCATCGACCCGGACCTTGCGCCATTCCGCGCGCAAAACGCCCTTGTCGTCGATGAGGAACGTGCTGCGCTCGACGCCGAGGAATTTCTTGCCGTACAGGCTTTTTTCCTTGATCACGTCATAGAGCGTGCACACCCGCCGCGACGGGTCGCTGAGGAGGTCGAACGGAAACCCCATTTTCTTCCTGAACTTTTGGTGCGACTCGACGCTGTCAGGCGAAATGCCGAGAATCGTCGCCTTGCATTTCCGGAATGCCGGATGGGCCGCGGCGAAGTCCTGCCCCTCCTTGGTGCATCCGGGCGTGTTGTCTCGCGGGTAGAAATACAGGACCAGCGGCGCGCCCAGCGCGTCCGCGGACGCCCAGGTCCCGCCGGTGCCATCGAGCGTGAATTGCGGAGCCTTCTTGCCGATCGTGACGGTGGGCATCGTGCGAACTCAGCTCTTGACCGGCTCGAATATGGCGTCCAAGTTCTGATGGTCGCAGAAATCCATGAATTCCTCGCGCAGCACGCCGATGTGCAGGCGGCTCGGCACATTGACGATCATCTGGATCGAGAACATCGGCGCCCCGGTGTGCGCCGCAGCGTAGGTCCGGGTCGACAGTTCGGCGATATCCACACCCCGCTGCGAAAAGAAGCCGGTCATCGAGGCGACGATCCCGGTCTGGTCGAGGCAGACGACGTCGATCGAGTAGGGCAGCATGTCGTTGCGGGCGGCCCTGGCCTCCGTGCGGCGCAGCTGGATGTTGATGCCGGTCGCGTCGGCCAGCTTCTTGAATTCTCCCTCCAATTTGGCGAGCGTGTGCCAGTTGCCGGTGACCAGCAGCAGCATCGCGAATTCATTGCCCAACGAGGTCATCCGGCTTTCGCTGACGCTACCGCCGCCGTCGGCAACCGCTTTCGTCAGTTCGTGGACCATGCCGATGCGGTCGGTGCCGACCGCGGAAATCACGATGTGTTGTTTCATTGTGCGCGAATTCTACTAAGGATCGCCCCGACTAGCGATGATTCGCGCGACCTTAAGCTTGCCAGCGGCGGGCCTGCCCACTTAAGGTAGCGGGACTTTGGACGCCGATAACCCCCCGCGGAGTGGACCGATGTTTTCCGGTAGTTTGGTCGCAATTGTCACGCCGATGGCCGCCGACGGATCGCTCGATTGGGCGGCTTGGGAGCGATTGCTCGATTTTCACATTCAGGAACGCACCGACGGGGTCGTCGTCGCCGGCACGACCGGCGAGTCGCCCACGCTCAGTTTGGATGAAATCACGGAACTGACCCGACGGGCGGTCGATCGCTGCCGCGGCCGGATGCCGGTCATCGTCGGCTCGGGCACCAATTCCACGGCCGACACCGTCGCCCGCACCAAACACCTGTCGCGGCTCGGCGTCGACGGGGTGATGCTGGTCACCCCTTATTACAACAAGCCGCCGCAAGAGGGGCTGTTTCGGCATTTCACCGCCGCGACGGCTGCGTCGGCCGTACCGGTTGTCCTTTACAATGTCCCCGGCCGGACCGCGGTGGACCTGCTGCCGGCGACCGTCGGCCGGCTCGCGCGCAATCCGCAAATCGTCGCCCTGAAGGACGCGACCCCGTCGGTGGAGCGGGTCCGCCAGCTGCAGGATGCCTGCCCGCCGGGCTTCAGCGTGCTTTCCGGCGAAGATGCGAGCGCGATCGAGTGGATCGGCGCGGGCGCCAAGGGCGTGATTTCGGTCAGCGCCAACGTCGCTCCGGGCCGGATGCGCGCGGCCTGCGCCGCCGCGTTGGCGGGCAACCTCGCCGGCGCGCGGGCGATCGACGAGACGCTCGGCATGCTGCACCGGGATTTGTTCGTCGAGTCGAGCCCGATCCCGGTAAAATGGGCGGTGGCCCGCATGGGACTGATCGGTCCCACGAACCGCTTGCCGCTGGTGGAACTCGCCGGCGCCCATCAAGAGACCGTGCTGCGCGCGATGCGCGCGGCCGGCGTTTCAATCAAGGATCAAGCTGCATGACCATTCGTCGAACCCTGATATTCGTGTGCCTGGCGGCGCTGACCGGCGGCTGCCACGCGCTGCGCGAGGATTGCAACGCGGTGCAGGAGTACCAGGTCGCGCGCGAGGCGCCACCGCTGCACGTGCCGGTCGGCATGGATTCCCCCGACGTCGAGAACGTCCTCGTGATACCGCCGGTGCCCAAAGTGGCGCCGCCGCCACGGGGCCCCAAGGACGCCTGTCTGGACGCTCCGCCGCAGTATCGCGACGCACCGAGGGGCGCCGCCGCCGGCGGTTAGATTTGCTCGCCCGGGCCCGCTCCGGTAGGCTTGCGGCCCGCCGGGAGTGTGGTGCGGAGAGGTGGCCGAGTGGTCGAAGGCGCTCGCCTGGAAAGTGAGTAACATCCCAAAAGGTGTTCGAGGGTTCGAATCCCTCCCTCTCCGCCAATTGTTATGATGAGTCCATGGCGGCTCGCGTTTGCATCTTCGCGACGACTGGCCGCGAACCCCGTCAGGCCCGGAAGGGAGCAGCGGTAGTGGCATCAAGTCGGGCGCCGGAGTCCTGCTGGCGCGGGCCGCCTCCTCGAAAACCAAAGTCCGCGGCCGGGCGGGTTCCCGGCTAAACTTGGATCCATGAGCTACGTCGTTCTGGCGCGCAAGTGGCGCCCCAAGAAATTCTCCGAGATGGTCGGTCAGGAGCACGTGTTGCGCGCGCTCGCGAACGCCCTCGACACCGGCAAGGTGCACCATGCGTTCCTGTTCACGGGGACTCGGGGCGTCGGCAAGACCACCGTTGCGCGCATTCTGGCGAAGTCGCTGAATTGCGAGGTCGGTGTCGGTTCGAACCCCTGCGGCGTCTGCGCCGCGTGCCGCGAGATCGACGAGGGCCGCTTCGTCGACCTGATCGAGGTCGACGCCGCCTCGCGCACCAAGGTCGACGACACCCGGGACCTGCTGGATCGTGTGCAGTACGCGCCGACGCGCGGGCGCTACAAGGTGTACCTGATCGACGAAGTGCACATGCTGTCGACGCACTCGTTCAATGCGCTGTTGAAGACGCTCGAGGAGCCGCCGCCGCACGTCAAATTCCTGCTCGCGACCACCGATCCGCAAAAGCTGCCGGTCACGGTGCTGTCGCGCTGCCTGCAATTCAGTCTCAAGCGCCTGTCGGCTGCCATGATCGGCGAGCGCCTGCGGTTCATCGCCGGCGCCGAAGAGCTGCGCAGCGAACCGGCGGCGCTCGCCCTGATCGCACGGGCCGCCGACGGCAGCCTGCGCGATGCGCTCAGTCTGCTGGATCAATGCATCGCCTTCGGCGGCGGCGACCTGTCGGAGAAGAACGCCCGCGCGATGCTCGGCACCATCGACCGCCGCCACGTGGTGCGTCTCGTCGAGGACTTGTCGCGCGCCGACGGCCCCGCCATGCTCGCGACGATCCACGATCTCGACCAGGACGTGCCGGACTACGACCGCGCGCTCGTCGAGCTCGCGGCCTATCTGCAGCGCATCGCGATCGTGCAGGTCGTGCCCGAGTCGGCGCAGGGGGAGTCGGAATTCGCGGATGCGGATTTGTCGCGGCTCGCCGGGGCGCTGTCGGCCGAGGACGTGCAGCTTTATTATCAGATCGCGGTGATGGGCCGCCGCGACCTGAATTTCGCGCCGGACCCGCGGAGCGGATTCGAAATGACGCTGTTGCGGATGCTGGCGTTCCGCCCCGAGGCCGGAGCCGACGCGGCACGGCCGGCGGCGGCACGGCCGGCAGGTGCGGCCCGAGCCGAGGCCGGACCGGCGCCGTCGGCAGGTACCAGCGCGATGGCCGGGGCGTTCCCGCGACCGGTCACTGCAATGACCGGTAGCGGGAACGCCCCGGCCGCCCCGTTCGAATCGCCCGCCGCCGCCGCGCCCTCGCCGCCGCCGCCGGTCGACGCCGCGCATTGGCCCGAGATCGTCGAGGCCGCCGGTCTCAGCGGCATGGTGCGCCAGTTCGCGCTGAATTGCGTGCCGACCTCATTTGCCGCCGACGTGCTGCATCTCGGCATCGATGAGGTCGCGGCGGAGCGCCGTACCAAACAGATCGAGGAGCGCCTGGCGCAGGGGCTTGGCCGGTATTTCGGGCGGGAAGTGCGCATCATGTACGAGTCGACACGGGCCGATCTGGTCACGCCGGCGAAGCAGCGCGCGCTCGCCGAACAGGATCAGGCGGCATCCGCGTCGACCGCGTTCATGGACGATCCGGCCGTCAAGGGTCTGCGCGAACGGTTCGGCGGCGAAGTGGACGGCACCTCGATAAAGCCCGGCAATTAACGACGAGAGGGAACGGCGATGATGAAAGGCGGAATCGGCAACCTGATGCGCCAGGCGCAGCAGATGCAGGAGACGATGAAGAAGGCCCAGGCGGAGATCGCCGATATCGAGGTCACCGGCGAGTCGGGCGCGGGCATGGTCAAGGTGGTGATGAACGGCCGGCACGAGGCGAAGAAGCTGGTAATCGAGCCCAGGCTCCTCGGCGAGGACAAGGACATGCTGGAAGACCTGCTGGTGGCCGCGATCAACGATGCGACGCGCCGGATCGCCGCGCGCACCGAGGAGAAATACGCCGGATTGATGTCGGGCATGAACCTGCCCGCCGGCATGAAGCTGCCGTTTTGAGCGGATGAAATACACCCCCGCGCTTGCCCGCTTGATCGAGTCGCTGCGCTGCCTGCCGGGCGTCGGCCCGAAGTCGGCGCAACGAATGGCCTTTCACCTGCTGGAGCGGGACCGCGACGGCGGACGCAGGCTCGGCCGGGCGCTCGAGGAGGCGCTGTCGAGGGTCGGCCATTGCGGACGATGCCGCATGCTCACCGAGGAGCCCCTGTGCGCGATCTGCGCCTCGACGCAGCGCAACGCGGCGCAGCTGTGCGTCGTCGAGTCGCCGGCGGACGTGGTCGCGATCGAACAGTCGGGCGGATTCGGCGGTCGCTACTTCGTGTTGATGGGCCACATTTCTCCGCTGGACGGCGTGGGCCCCGCGGAACTCGGACTCGACGAGTTCGAACGATTGCTCGACGGCGGCGAAGTCGGCGAGGTGATTCTCGCGACCAATCCGACGGCGGAGGGCGAGGCGACCGCGCATTATCTGGGTGAACTCGCGCTGCGCCGGGGGATCAAGGCCTCGCGCATCGCCCACGGCGTGCCGGTCGGCGGGGAACTGGAGTACGTCGACGGCGGCACGCTCGCGCATGCGCTCGCGGGCCGCACCGCGGTGACCTAGACGCCGCCCTGTCCCGCCGGCGTCAGATTCTCGTACAGCTTTGCCAGCCGCCTGTAGCTTTCGTACCGCCGTGGCGAGATCGAGTGCGCGCCGACCGCGGCGCGCACGGCACAGCCGGGCTCCTCGAAGTGCCGGCAGTCGTTGAACCGGCATCCCGCGCCGTGCGCGAGCACCTCGATGAACGCGTGCGTCGCCGCCCGGGCGAACAGCGCCGGTGGCGCGAAGTCGCGGACACCCGGCGCATCGACCAGCGCGGCACCGTCGCCCAACCGATAGCGGCGCGCGGTCGTCGTGGTGTGGCGGCCAGCATGGTCGCGGCCGAGTTCGGCGGTTTGCGCGGCGGCGTGCGGCACCAGCGCGTTGACGAGGGTGGATTTGCCGACGCCGGATTGTCCGACCAGCAAGGTGACCGAACCGCCGAGCGCGGACCGCAATTCCGGCAGTCCGCCGCCCGAGCGGCAGCAGATCTCGACACAGCGCAGGCCGAGTCCGGCGTAGTTTCCGACCTCGTCCGCGATGGGCGCGGTGCCGAGGTCGGATTTGTTCACGATCAGCATCGCGCCGACGCCGGCCTGCAGCGCCCCGGCCCAATAACGGTCGACGAGAAACCAGTCCGGCCGCGGTTCGGGGGCGACGACGATCGCGACCCCGTCGATGTTGGCGGCGACCGGTTCGGCCTTTCCGCGCGCATCGATGCGTTCGACGCAGTTGCGGCGCGGAGCGACCGCGTCGATCAGCGGCACCCCGGAATCCGTCCCGCCGCGCCAGTCGACCACGTCGCCGCATACCAGGCGCAGTTTGCGGCCGACCAGTCCGCAGTGCACTGACTCCTCGCCGGCGAGCACGAGCGCGCCGCGCCCGTACGCGGCGAGGACGATCCCACGACCCGACCGCGGCGCGCTCATGTCCCGCAAGTGTGCCGCTCTGATACCATCGAGCGCGCCGCCGGGGCCGAATGGAACTGACCAACGAACATGAAATCCGCCGATAATTTAATTTGGATCGACCTGGAGATGACCGGGCTCGACCCGGACACCGACCGCATCATCGAGATCGCGACGATCGTCACCGACCGGCATCTTAACGCCCTGGCCGAGGGGCCGGTACTCGCGGTGCATCAGAGCGAGGAGACGCTCGGGCGCATGGACGAATGGAACCGCAATCAGCACGGCGGATCGGGCCTTGCGGACCGGGTGCGCGCGAGCCCGATCGACGAGGCCGAAGCGGAGCGCCGGACGCTCGCGTTTCTCGACGCCTGGGTGGAGCCCGGCCGGTCGCCGATGTGCGGCAACAGCATCTGTCAGGACAGACGGTTCCTCGCGCGGCACATGCCCGCGCTCGAGCGCCACTTTCACTACCGCAATCTCGACGTCAGCACGCTGAAGGAGCTCGCGCTGCGCTGGGCGCCCGCCATCGCCCAGGGGTTCCGCAAGTCCTCCTCGCATCTCGCGCTGGACGACGTGCGCGAATCCATACGCGAATTGCAGTACTACCGGGAGCGGCTGCTGCGGCCGCTGTGAGCGGCGCCTCAAGCCGTCGGCGTCGCGAGGAACAGCCAGGTTTCGACGACGGTATCCGGATTCAGCGACAGGCTGTCGATTCCCTGGTCCATCAGCCAGCGCGCGAGCTCCGGGTGATCCGAGGGCCCCTGTCCGCAGATGCCGATGTATTTCCCCGCTGCCTTGCAGGCCTGGATGGCCATCGCCATCAGCGCCTTGACCGCATCGTCGCGCTCGTCGAAGGACTTGGCGACGACGCCCGAGTCCCGGTCCAGCCCGAGCGTGAGCTGGGTCAGATCGTTCGAGCCGATCGACATGCCGTCGAAGTGCTCGAGATAACGCGCCGCCAGCAGCGCGTTCGTCGGCAGCTCGCACATCATGATGTGCTTGAGGCCGTTATCCCCGCGCTTCAGGCCGTTGGCGGCCAGCAGCTCGGTCACCGCCGCGGCTTCGGCGAGCGAGCGCACGAACGGCACCATCACCTGGACGTTGGTCAGCCCCATCTCGTCGCGCACCCGCTTCAGGGCGCGGCACTCGAGTTCGAAGCACGGACGGAACGCCAGGTCGATGTAACGGGACGCGCCGCGGAAGCCGAGCATCGGATTCTCTTCATGCGGCTCGTACGCCTTGCCGCCGATCATGTTCGCGTATTCGTTCGACTTGAAGTCCGACAGGCGCACGATCACCGGCTCGGGCGCGAACGCGGCGGCGATCTGCCCGACGCCCTCCACCAGCTTGTCGACGTAGAAGCCGACGGGGTCGGCGTAACCGGCCATCTGCCGGCCGATCGCATCCTTGATCTCGACGCTCTGCTTGTCGAACTCAAGCAGCGCGCGCGGGTGCACGCCGATCATGCGGTTGATGATGAACTCGAGGCGGGCCAGCCCGACCCCCTTGTTGGGGATCCGTGAAAAATCGAAGGCGCGGTCGGGGTTGCCGACGTTCATCATGATGCGCACCGGGGAGGGCGGCAGCGCGTCCAATTCGACGACGTGCTCGTCGAATTCGAGCATGCCGTCGTACACGTATCCGCTGTCGCCCTCGGCGCAGGAGACCGTGACCGCCTGGCCGTCGGCGATGGTCTTGGTCGCGTCGCCGCAGCCGACGACCGCGGGGATGCCGAGCTCGCGCGCGATGATCGCCGCGTGGCAGGTGCGCCCGCCGCGGTTCGTGACGACCGCGGCCGCCCGCTTCATCACGGGCTCCCAGTCCGGATCGGTCATGTCGGCGACCAGCACGTCGCCGGCGCGCACTCTCGCCATGTCCTTGATGTCGGTGATGACGCGCGCGCGGCCGGCGCCGATTTTCTGGCCTATGCTGCGGCCGCTGGCGACGACGCGGGAGCGCCCCTTCAAGGTGAAGCGCTGGAAGCTCCTGCCGGCGCGGCTCTGCACCGTCTCCGGTCGCGCCTGGAGTATGTAGATCCTGCCGCTGTCGCCGTCCTTGCCCCATTCGATGTCCATCGGCGCGCCGTAATGGTCCTCGATGATCAGCGCCTGGCGCGCGAGTTCCAGGACATCGGCCTCGTCCAGCGCGAAGCGCCGGCGGTCGCCCGCGGCCACGTCGACGGTGCGCACGCGGCTCGCGGCGCCCGGCTCGGCGTAGATCATCTTGATCGCCTTGCCGCCGAGGTTCCGGCGCAACACCGACCGGCGGCCGGCGCGCAGGGCGGGCTTGTACACATAGTATTCGTCCGGATTCACCGCGCCCTGGACGACGGTTTCGCCCAGGCCGTAGGCGGCCGTGATGAACACGACGTCGCGGAATCCGGAATCCGTGTCGAGCGTGAACATGACGCCCGAGCTGCCGAGGTCGCTGCGGACCATGTGCTGCACGCCCACCGACAGCGCGACCGCGGAGTGATCGAAATGGTTGTGGACGCGGTAGGCGATGGCGCGGTCGTTGAACAGGGACGCGTACACCTCGTGCACGCTCTTGAGCAGGTGTTCCTCGCCGCGCACGTTCAGGAACGTTTCCTGCTGTCCGGCGAAGGAGGCGTCCGGCAGGTCCTCGGCGGTCGCGGACGAGCGGACGGCGACCGCGAATTCCGGTCCCCGGCCCATCTTTCGCCAGGCGCCCAGCAGTTCCTCCTGGAAGCGCGGAGGGAGCGGAGTCGCCAGCATCCACGCGCGGATCTCGGCGCCGACCGCGGACAGGCGGTCGATGTCGTCGACGTCCAGCGTCGCGAGAATCTTCCGGATCCGCTCGTCGAGCCCGCCCTGGGCCAGAAAATCGCGATACGCGTGCGAGGTCGTCGCGAAGCCTCCGGGCACCGAAACACCGAGCTTGGCGAGGTTGCCGATCATCTCGCCGATCGAGGCGTTCTTGCCGCCGACCAGTTCGATGTCGGTGTTCTTGATGGCTTCGTACGGGACGATGTAGGGTTTCATGAGGCGGTGCTTGTCCGATGTTGGGTAAGGTGAAACACTGCGGTGCAGAAGCGCCCCCCGGCGCGTGATCACGAGGGTCCGGCCCTTTGAATAAGCGAACCGTCTTTTTCGTATCCGATCAGACCGGAGTGACCGCGGAGACGATGGGTCACAGTCTGATGACGCAATTCAACGGCATCGAATTTCGACAAATTACTGTGCCATTTATCTCCACCGTTGACAAGGCGCGCGAGGCGGTGCGCAAGATCGATCTGATCGGAGACGAGGAGGGCGTGCGGCCGATCGTCTTCAGCACGCTGGTGCAGGAGGACGTGCGCAACGTCGTGCGCGGCAGCCGCTGTTTCTTTCTCGATTTCTTCGACCCGTTCCTTGCGCCGCTCGAGCACGAGTTGAACACCCAGTCGGCCCACGCGGTCGGCCGTGCGCACCGCATGGCCGACACGCACGCGTATGCGCTGCGCATCGACGCGACTAATTACGCGCTGGCAAACGACGACGGCTCGGTGATCGCGGGCTACGGCCGCGCCGACGTGATACTGATCGGCGTGTCCCGCTCCGGCAAGACGCCGACCTGTCTGTACCTGGCGATGCAGTATGGCATTTTCGCGGCAAATTACCCGCTGACCGACGAGGACCTGGAGGCGCGCAAGCTGCCGCGCGCGCTCGAGCCGCACGCGAAGAAGCTGTTCGGGCTGACGATCAGGGCGGACCGCCTGCAACAGATCCGCAATGAGCGGCGCCCGGACAGCCGCTACTCCTCTCCGGCGCAGGTCGAGTTCGAGATCCGCGCCGCGGAATCGATGTTCGAGCGCTACGGAATCCCGAACATCGACGCGACGGAATGTTCGATCGAGGAGATGTCGAGCCGGATACTCGACCGCACCGGCGTCGAGCGGCGGCTGCGTCCCTGACTGCAATGATGCGCATGATATAGTCGGCGCATGATCACGGATCAATGGTGCCGGAGCACCTGGCGCGCGAAGCCCGGAAGCTTCGTGGGCCTGATGACTCTGTACGAGAGCAACTACGTGCGGCTCGGCTGGCTGGTGCCGGACATGCGCCGGATCGGCGCCGCGGCGGTGTCGCGCGCGACCGCGGACTGTGACCTGCATCTCACGCCGGTGGAGTTGTCACGCTACACGAGCGTGCTGCGGCTGACCTACGAGTTCGCGCACGGGGACGGCGTCATCAGGGACCCGGACCTCGAGGTCTGCGTCTACCACGACGCCAGGCTCGCGGAAGTCCGCGGGTTCCGCGGTTTCGAGCGTCATCCCGAGCTGTCGCGCCTGCAGTCCGGACTCAAGCGTGAACTGGATCAGCGCTGGATGCGCAACATGATGTTAAATAAATGGCTCGAATACTGCGCCGAGCGGGGACATCGCTTCTAATCGGGCGGCCTCCTGGGGGACCCCCGCGGCGGCCTGACACGCGGGACGAACCATTGATCGACAAGCTGAATCCATTCAAGGCCTCGACGGAGCGCGGGCCTGCGAGCGCCGAGGAAGAGCGCTTGATGCAGCTCTTCCAGAACCGTGCTGGCCTGAAGAAGGCCTACGCGGACCTGCAGGACGAGTTCCACCTGATGCGCGACCGCCTGAAACAACAGGAAGGCGCGACCATCCGCGCGCAGGAACAGATGGACGCGCTCGGCGAACTGCTCGCGGACCCGAACACCGGGTTCAGCGCGCTGGTCTTCTACCAGCTGCGTTCACTGTGGAAGACCTGTCATCAGCGTCTCGGCGCATTCGCGGCGGAGCTGTCGCGGACGCAGGAGGAGCGGGAAACGGCCAAGTTCCGCGTCCAAAGCGCCGCGGAGCGCGAAACCCGGCTCGAGGCGGCGGACGCGCGGCTGCGCGATGCGAGGGCGCGCGCCGATGAAGCGCGCATGCGGCTGTCGGCCGCCGACAGCGAATTGGGACGGTTGAACGCGCTGTGGCATTACTTCAGGCGTCGCGACCTGCAGAAGGCGATGCACCCGCTGCGCGCCGAGGTGGCCGCCGCGGACGAGGTGGTGCGGGACCTTCAGGTCGCGCGCAACGACCTCGTCAGCGAGCCCGCCGAGCCGTTCCCGGGCATCTCGCTCGCGGCCCGCCGCACCATCAACCTGGCGATCATCGGCTACGCGGAACTGCTGTGCGAGCATGTCGATGGGTTCGGTGTCGCCGCCCGCGCCAAGGAGTCCGTGGCGCGACGGGTGCACGAAATGAACTTCGGATCGCGGGCCGAGTGCGACGGCTACATGCAGAGGGTCCAGAAGGCGATCGCCGCGGTGAACGCCCAGACTCATGTCAACGGGCCGGTGAAGCAGAAGCTCGACCGGCTGCGCGCCGCGTGCGAATACCGCAATCCCGCCGATACCGTGCCCACCGCCGATTCGCTCGCCGCCGCGAAGAGCTCCGCCTCCGGCGGCTGGAACGTGCTCGCCGAGGATTACTGGGACTTGTACACCGTCCTGTTGCGCTGAGGCCCCGGCGGCGGCGCCGGGGCCCGCCTCAGTGCAGGGTCGCGGGCACCGAGGCGGCCGCCGTCTGCGGCAGCGTCGCGAAATCGGCGGCGATCTGCGAGGCCTCGGCGAGAATGATGCCGGCGGACTCGTCCTGCTTGATGTCCGCGACCGACTTCAGCGGCTTCTCTCCCTTGGCGGCGCGCCAGGCGTTCTCACGCGCGAGACGCGCCTCGTCGTCGCGAGTCTGCTCCGCCCGCCGAACCTTGATCGACAAGGACAGGCTCTTCTCGGCGCGCATCGCGTCCAGCGCCGCGATGTCGGAGTCGAGGAAACGGAAGTCGGCGCTGCCTTTCGTGCGCTCGTCGTGCAGTTTCTGCAGCACCGAGATGGCGGGCTTCAAATTACCCTCGACGGTGAAGTTCGCGGGTTCGATGTGGTCCCAGGGCAGCGCCCTGTCATGCGTGTTCTCGCCGACCTCGTGCACGTCTATCAATGACGGCAGCGCGATGTCGGGCATCACGCCGCGGTCCTGCGTGCTGCCGCCGGTGACGCGGTAATACTTGCCGATCGTGACGTTGAGCTGGCCCAGGTCGGGCTTGCGCCCGAATATCGTGTAGTTCAGCGGATGCGCATTCTGAACCGAGCCCTTGCCGTAGGTCTGCTGGCCCACGATCAGTCCGCGGCCGTAGTCCTGGATCGCGCCGGCGAAAATCTCCGAAGCGGACGCGCTGAGGCGGTCGACGAGCACCATCATCGGTCCCGAATAGAAGATCGCCGGGTCCGGATCGTCGTCCACCTCGATGTGCCCGGTGGTGTCTCGCAGCTGCACCACGGGACCGCGCTTGATGAACAAGCCGACCATGGACTCGGCCTCGGGCAGGTAGCCGCCGCCGTTGCCGCGCAGGTCCATGATCAGGGACTGCATCCCCTCGGATTTCAGCTTCGTGATCAGCCGTTTTACGTCTCGGGTCGTGCTGCGGTAGTCCTTGACCCCGGCGCGGGCGGCATCGTAGTCCTGGTAAAAGCTCGGCACCGTGATCACGCCGACCTTGATCGCGTGTCCGCCCCGCTGCACGGTGAGCATCTTCGCCTGCGCGGCCTGGGCGTCCAGCGAAATCCGGTTGCGCGTGAACTCGACGATCTTCTGCGGGGAGCCGGGCGCCGCGCCGGCCGGCAGCAGCTGCAGCCTGACCTGGGTGCCGCCGGGTCCGCGGATCTTCTGAACCACGTCGTCTAGCCGCCAGCCGATCACGTCGACCATCTCGCCGCCGTTACCCTCGCCGATCGCCGTGATCCGGTCGTTCGCCGACAGCTTGCCGCTGATCGCGGCGGGGCCGCCGGGGATGACGTTCATCACCGTCACGTAATCGTCGCGCAGCTGCAGCGAGGCGCCGATGCCCTCGTAGCTGAGGCTCATCTGGATGTTGTATTCCTCCGAGTCGCGCGGCGAGAAATAGTTCGAATGCGGGTCGAGCGACAGGACGTAGGCGTTCATGAACGCCTCGAAGACGTCCTCCGGCTTGGTCTGATCGATGCGTTTGATCACGTGGTCGTAGCGGCTGCGCAGGGTCTGTACGACTGCGGGCCATTTCTTTCCCGCGATCACGAGCGACAGGGCGTCGTTCTTGACCCGCTTGCGCCACAGCTCGTTCATCTCGGCCTTGTCCGCGGGCCAGGGGCGCTTGCTGCGGTCGAAATTGAAGGATTCGTCGATGTCGAAGTCGGGCTTGGTCGCGAGCAGCGCGATCGCGTACTGCATGCGCTCGCGCGTGCGCTGTTGGTAGCGGCGGAAGATCGCGAACGCGGGCTCCATGTTCCCGTCCTTGATCGCGTCGTCGAGCTGATAGCGGTAGCGTTCGAAGCCGGCTATGTCGCTCGCGTAGAAGTAGCTGCGCTCGCCGTCGAGGGTGTTGAGATAGCGGTCCAGGATCAGGCTGGAGAGCTGATCGTCGAGCGCCAGGCGGCGGTAGTGTTCGCGCGCGACGATATCCTCGACCCGCCGCGCCACATAGCCTTCCTGAGTCGTCGGTTCCAGCGGCGCGGTCGATGCCGGCGCGGCGGTCTGCGGAGGCGAGGTCATCGCCGCGCCGAGCATTGCCGCGAGGCCCACGGCACTCAGGCAAATCGCGATTCCGGTCTTCCAGCGCGCGCGCGCGACCTTCGCCCCATTGGTGATCACCGTGTCCGTTCTCCTGTAGACTCTTCAGCCATTCAACCTCCGATTGTATATGAGATCCACGGTATGCGTCCGCTTACGGTATTGATCGGAATCCTGCTCGGAACCTCGGTGTCCATGACGTTCAGCCTCGCGGCGGTGTCGCTGATTTCGGGCCTGTTGTCCGGGTCCCACCCGGAGCTGTCGGCCGACCTCCCGGCGCTCGTGACGTTGCTGATCATGTCCATTTTTCTGACCGCCGCGACCGTCGGTAGTTTCGTCGGCGAACTGCGACGGCGGTCCTGGCGGCTCGGAGCCCACGCGGCGACGGTCGCGGTGCTTGGTTTCATGATCTTTTGGTATTGGCCCTAGCGGCCGGCGGGGGCGAACCACGATGATGCGGCGACTTCGGCGACGACGATGGGGCGTGCTTTGCGGGTTCCTGCTTTTGTGCGCCTGCTCCGGGGAGCCGCGCCGCAAGGCGCCGCCGTCGCGGTTCACGGACGAGGGGTTCCGTGCCGAGGTCCGCGTGCTCGCCTCCGACCCGTTCGCGGGGCGCCGTCCGGGCACGGCGGGCGGGCAGAAGACCGTTGACTACCTGGTCGCGCAATTCCGGCGGCTCGGGCTCGAACCGGGAAACGGCAAGAGCTACCTGCAGCAGGTGCCGATCGTGGAGGTCACGACGGCCGCCGACGCGAGCCTGTCTTTCACGACGCCCGCGGGTGCGACGCGTCCGTTGCGCTATGCCACGGACATGATCGTGTGGTCGCCGCGCGAAAGCGCGACGAGCGTGCTCGTTCGCAGCCCGGTCGTGTTCGTGGGGTACGGGATCGACGCCCCGGGACATGCGTGGAACGACTACGCCGGGGTGGACGTGCGCGGCAAGACCGTGATCGTGCTCGGCGGTGCGCCGGCGGCGCAGCCCTGGGCCCGCGGGTACGGCCGCGCGGCGTACAAAATCGACGAGGCCGCGCGCCACGGCGCGGCCGGGGTCCTCCTGGCGCGTGGTGCGGGTGCGGAGGACGAGGCCTGGAAGGCGCTCGTCAACCGCGACGTCGGCGGTATCCTGCAGGCGCCCGGATCCACGGCCGCCGACCGCCCTTGGGTCGAAGGCTGGCTGCGCGCCGATGCGGCGGGCGGCGTGTTCGCGAGCGCGCACCTGAACTTCCGGACCGAGGCGGCGCGCGCCGGCCGGCCCGGCTTTCACGCGACGCCGCTCGGCCTTTACGCCGACGCCTTGGTGCACAGCCAGATCCGGCGCTTCAGTTCCCCGAACGTCGTCGCGCTGCTGCCCGGTAGCCGGTACAAGCGCGAATACGTCGTGTACACGGCCCACTGGGACCATCTCGGGCGCGAGGGGCCGGACCGGCGCGGTCCGGTGCTCCACGGCGCGGTCGACAATGCGTCGGGCCTGGCGGGCCTCGTGCTGCTCGCGCAGGCCTTCGCGCACGCCGAGACGCGGCCCGACCGCTCCATCGTGTTCCTGGCGCCGACCGCCGCGGAGTACGGCTTGCTCGGCTCCGCCTATTACGCCCTGCACCCGCTGTTCCCGCTGCGGGACACCGTCGCCGACATCGACCTCGACATGCTGCGCATCGGCGGACCGACCCGCGACGTCGCGGTGGCGTTGTTCGGCCAGTCGCAGTTGGACCGGTATCTCCAGCACGAGGCCGACCTGCAGGGGCGCGTGCTGCACGCCGAGCCCGAGCCCTGGCGCGGACTGTTCTATCGCTCCGATGCGTTGAGTTTCGCGCGCCATGGCGTGCCGGCGCTGTACGCGGGCGGGGGTCTGGACGACGCCGCCATGGGACCGCGCTGGGGCAGGGAGCGCTTGGACGCCTATTTCGCGCACCGCTATCGCCAGGCGGGAGATGTTTACCTGCCCGGCTGGCACGTGCGCGGCACGCTCCAGGACCTACAACTGCTGTTCGGTGTCGGAATGCGCCTCGCGGCGACGCGCAAATTTCCGGATTGGGAGGCGACCAGCGAGTTCCACGGCGCGCCGGGGCGCGCGGATTAGTTCGGCGTCGCGCCGCGCGCTCACCGCCTGCGGATGCGGGACCACGCGTCGCCGCGGTCGAAGCGGCCGGTGCTGTTGTACGGGTCGAAGCCTGCCTTGTCGCACGCCAGCGCAAGATCGGACACGAGGGCGATCGGCGAGTCGGCGTGTTCGGATTCGGCCGCCTGCGCCAGTTCGCGCACGCCGAAACTGAAGCCGGCGCCGCCAAGTTCGTTTTTCGACCGCTCGTCCATCGACATCGACCCTTCTCCGCTCGATCCCGGCGCGACTGCGACGGCGTGATGACATGTTCGCAAATTGCGACAGGTTCCACCTTCGAGCGCGCCGAATTTGTGACGACGGTCACAGGAATGCGGGAATACACGCGCGGGCGGCACGACATAACGCGTTCGAGAATTTGATCGAATCCGCAAAAAAACCCGGCGCGGCCCTCAGACGAATTGAGCGAGCGCCTTCGGCATCTCGCGGTCGAAGGGGACCGTGCGGTTGCGTCCGCGCATCTTGGCCGTGTACAGCGCCTGATCGGCCGCCTTCAAGAGTCCGGCGATGTCGGTGAAGGTGGTCTCCGCGCCGTGCGTCGCGCAGCCGATCGATATCGTCACGATCGTGTGCGCGGGGCCGACTTCGTGCGGGGTGGTCTGGAACGCCTGGACGATGCGCTCGCAGATGTGGTGCGCGGTCTCGGCGTCGGTGGCCGGCAGCACCACGACGAATTCCTCGCCGCCGTAGCGCGCGATCAGGTCCGTCTCGCGGGTGTTGTGCCGCAAGATCCGCGCCGTCGTCTGCAGGATGCGGTCCCCGGCCTGATGGCCGAAACGGTCGTTGATGGATTTGAAATCATCGAGATCGGCGAACGCGACGCTCAGCGGCCAGCGATGCCGCATGGAGTTTTCGAATTCGCGGGCGAGTATCTGGTCCAGGTGCGCGCGGTTGTAGACGCCGGTCAGCGCATCGCGGCGCGCTTCCTCCTCGAGTTCCAGCGCCCGCGACGAGGACGTCTCGGCCGCCGCCTTCAGCGTGTTGATGTCCCGCAGCACCTGCAGGCTGCGGATCATCAGGACCTCCCGTGCGTGGTCGAGCATCGCCTCCGCGCTCGGCCGGCTGACGAGGTCGGCATCGAAGATCGCCTCGGTTTCCGGAATGATCGCGCCAATCGAGCCGAGCACCTGGCCGAAAGCGGTCTTGTCGAGGCCGACGCTGCGCTCGACCGCGAGCGCGTTCTCGGCGATTTGGCGGTCCTCCGCCGCGACCAGGAACAGATCCGCGATCGGTCCCGACAGCGCCACGCAGTGGTCCATGATCCCGGATGGATCGGTCGCCGGCTGCAGGTAGATCCGATGGCTGTTGCCGATCGCGCGGCACAGGCGCTCGGGCAGGCGCCACGCGCGCATCGCGACCGCGCCGAGTTCCGCGTGATCGGTGCCCAGCTTCTTGCGTTCGAATTCGGCGAGCGCGTCGTGTTTGCGCTGCAGAGACTCGCTGCCCGCATAGAGATCCGGCAGCGCGACGTCGAGCGCGAGCATGCCGACGTCCTGCAACAGGCCGACCAGAAAATATTCTTCCGCCTGAGGCTGGCGCAGCGCGTCCGCGAGCGCGCGGGCGGCGGTCGCGGCCAGCAGCGCGCGGCGCCAATAGCGCGGGTAATCCAGGCCGTTCGGCTTGCCGCCGCGCAGCGATTTGACCAACGAGAAGCTGAGCGCCAGCGTCAAGGTCGCGTTGAGCCCGAGCACGACCAGCGCCTGACGCAGGTTCTCGCTCTTGCGCCGCTGCGCGTACAGCGGCGAGTTGGCGATCCGCAGGATCTTCGCGGTCAGCGCCGAGTCCAGGCTGATCGCCTTCGCAACCTGACCCATCTCGATCGCCGGATCCTGGGCGAGTTCGATGATATGCGCCGCGACACCGGGTGGCGAAGGCAGGTTGATCGAGGCGGCTAAGCGTGCGGCGATCTCGGAATTCATGGGCCCGGGGCTCCATCAGCCCTGAAGGATCGGAAAGTCGATCCGGTCAGTCCGGGTTAACGTCCGCCGGGTGGCAAACTTTAGCGCCCGCTCAGCGCCCGTCCGACCCGAGATTCCACACGTAGAGCAGCACCCGCAGCAGTTGGAACAGCACGTAGGGGCCCGCGACGACCACCCAGGAGGCCGGCGATCCGGCGCCGAGGCCGCGCAGCACCGTCCCGAAGGTGCTGCCGAGCCCGCCGCCTTCGTAGGAGCCGAGGAACGCGATCCCGCACAGGTAGATCAGGATCGGCAGCAGCAGCGCGCCCGCCGCGAGCCACAGCAGTGCGATCAGCGTCTCGCGCTTCCAACCCTCCGTCGCGGAGGCCAGTCGGACCAAGCTCGTGAGTTCCATGGCCGGATTGTAAACGAATCCGGCGCCGCGGAAGGCGGCGCACGGTAGAATTGCGCCCATGAAAGTCTGGACGCCGCAATTTTTGTACGACGCGAAACCCTGGGTGTTCATCGGGATCGGCGCGCTGGGCTGCCTCGGCACCGTCGTCTGGGCGGTGCTGTCGCGCGAATGGACCTGGATCCGGGCGGCCGTTTGTCTCGGCGGCGCGGCGCTCGGAATCCTCGGGGGGGCGATCCTGCAAACCCGGCGCGAGTACCGCTCGCGCAGCAAGTGGCGGCGGGAGCACCTGCGCTGATGCGCACGGCCGTCATCGGCGCGGGCTACCTGGGACGGTTCCACGCGCAGAAATACGCCCGCCTGCCGCAGTCCACGCTGGTCGGTGTGGCGGATCCGAACGAAGCCGCGCGCAATGCTGTCGCCGCCGAAGCCGGCGTCGCCGCCTACGCCGATTATCGCGACCTGCTCGGGCGCGTCGATGCGGTCAGCGTCGTCACGCCGACGCCGACGCACCATGAGATCGCGGCGGCGTTCCTCGACGCGGGCGCCCACGTGCTCGTCGAAAAGCCGATGACGGTCACGGTGGCCGAGGGCGAAAGCCTGATCGCCGCCGCCCGCCGCGCCGGGCGGATCCTGCAGGTCGGGCACCTGGAGCGGTTCAACGCGGCGATGCGCGCCTTGGGGCCGATTCTTGCGGTGCCGCGGTTCATCGAGTCCGCGCGGCTCGCGCCATTCAAGAACCGCGGCACCGACGTGGACGTGGTGCTCGACCTGATGATCCACGACATCGATTTGATCCTGAGCATCGTCCGCTCTCCGGTCGTCTCGGTCGATGCGATCGGCACGAGCGTTTTCTCGCGCGAGGTGGACATCGCCAATGCCCGCCTGCGTTTCGCCAACGGCTGCGTCGCGAACGCGACCGCGAGCCGGGTCAGCCTGAAGACCGAGCGCAAGCTGCGGCTGTTCCAGGACGAGAGCTATGTGTCGATCGACCTGCAACAAAAGGTGCTCACGGTGATCCGCAAGGGCGCCGGTCACGCGGCGGACGGCACCCCGCAGGTCGCGATCGACGAAACCACCTACGAACAGGGCGATGCGCTGCGCGACGAGATCGAAGCGTTCCTCGCGGCCGCGGCCGCCGGCACCGCGCCCGCGGTCAGCGGGGAGGACGGTCTGCTCGCGCTGCGCACGGCGATCGGCATCACTGAACAAGTGGCGCGCGGGGGCCGCTGAAAACGGGAGGGGCGAGGATGGCCGACGATGCGGCGCGGGATGACGGCGGTTTCGATCTGTACGATCTGCGCGTGGAGGTGGTCGGACCGCCCGGCGCGAAGATTTATTGCGGCGCGCGGCTCGGCGATTATTTCGAGCTGCACGGCGAGATGCTGAAGCTGCCGGCCGGGCAGGGGTTTTCGATCTATTCGCTCGCCGCGGTGCTGCCGCTGCTCGCGGCCAAGCAGCGCGTGCGCGATCCGTCCGACTGGATGTTCACGGATGCCGAGGTTGCCTGTCCCGATCCGCACTGTCCGACGCGCCTGAAGATCACGCGCACCGGGCTGCGCCGCTTCCGGCGCGCGGACGTCACCGCGGTGCCGGCGGCGCCCGCACCGAAGCGGCCGGCATGATCCCGCGCCACCGCTTCGCCGACGGCTACGGAATTTCGCGGATCATCAAGGGCGGATGGCATCTGGCGGGCGGCCACGGGACCGTGGACCCGGACTGCGCGATCGCGGACATGGCGGAATTCGTCGAGGCGGGCGTCACGACATTCGACTGCGCCGACATCTACACCGGCGTCGAGGCCTTGATCGGCGAATTTCGTGCGCGCCATCCGGCGCTCGCCGCGCGCCTGCAGGTGCACACCAAGTTCGTGCCCGATCTGCCGGAACTCGCGACGCTCGGCGCGCGCGGCGTCGAGGCCGTCATCGACCGCTCGCTCGCGCGCCTGCGGATGGAGCGCCTCGACCTGGTCCAGTTTCACTGGTGGGACTTTTCGGTGCCGCGTCACGTCGAGGTGGCCCTGGAACTCGACCGCCTGCGCCGGGCCGGCAAGATCGCGCACATCGGCGCGACCAATTTCGACGTTGAGCATCTCGGCCAGATCGTCGCGGCCGGCGTGCCGGTGGTGGCGCACCAGGTGCAGTACTCCCTCCTCGACGACCGGCCTGCGAACGGGATGGTCGAGTATTGCCGCGCGCACGACATCGCGCTCCTGTGCTACGGCACCGTCGGCGGCGGCTTTCTGTCCGAGAGGTGGTTGGGCCGGGAAGCGCCGGACGAGACGATCACGAACCGGTCGCTGATCAAATACCGCTTGATCATCGAGGAATTCGGCGGCTGGGCGCTTTTCCAGGAACTGCTGGCGGCGCTGAGGCTCGTCGCCGACCGCCGGGGATGCGACATCGCGACGGTCGCCTCGCGCGCGCTGCTCGATCGGGCGCAGGTCGGGGCCGTGATCGTCGGCGCCACCAGCGCCGCGCACCTGCCGGCGCATCGCCGCCTGGCGGGGCTGCGGCTCGCCGGCGATGACCTGGCCGTGATCGAAGCGGTGACCCGGCGGCGCCAGGGCCCGCGGGGGGACGTGTATGAACTGGAGCGGGACCGGACCGGCCGGCACGGCCGCATCATGAAATACGCGTTGAATGCCGTGGATTCGGGCGGCGGCGGCTGAAAAGTCGCGCAGCGGCGGCCGCGCTTCGTGGATAATCCCGGTGGGGGATGGCATTCGCCACGGTTCGCCGTTCAATATATCGGAGAGTGAACAAGATGATCGGGGATGAAATGGTCGGTTCGCCGGCCGCAGGCCGGCTTGCGCGTTGGTTCGACGGGATTGGGGCGGCGGCCGCCGCCGTGGTGATGTTGTCGGGGTCGCCGGGCGCGCCGGCGCACGCGGCACCGACGGCGTCGGCCTCAGCCGGGGATTTGGAACAAATCGTCGTGACCGCGGAGAAGCGCAAGTCCACGGTCCAAAAGACGCCCATCAGCATCACCGCGCTGTCCGGAGCCGATTTGCAGGCCGAGGGGGTGACGGACCTGGTGCAGGTGGCGCAGCAGGTCCCCGGGGTGTCGTTCAAGACCTCAGGTCCAGGCCAGACCGAGTTCGAAATGCGCGGACTGACCTCGACGGGCGGCGAATCGCCGACCGTCGGCTTCTACCTCGACGAGACGGCGTTGACGCCGCCGGCGATGGCGCAGAACGGCAAGGTCGTCATCGATCCGGGTCTGTTCGATCTGAATCGCATCGAGGTGTTGCGCGGTCCCCAGGGCACGCTCTACGGCGCGAGTTCGATGGGCGGCACGATCAAACTCGTCACCAATCCGCCGGATCCGCATCGATTCGCCGCGGCCGCCGAGGCCATCGGCTCCGACACCAGCGGCGGGGGCTTCAACCACACCCTCAACGCGATGCTGAATGCGCCGCTGATCGCCGACAAGGCGGCGCTGCGTCTCGTGGTCACCGACAAGTACGTCGACGGCTGGATCGACCGTGACGTATTGAGTCCGTTCCCGCTCGAGGTGAACAACAGCACGAGCCGCGGCAACGTCGCGGCCGCCCCGGTCGCCCTGCGCGTCGCGCACTCGAACTGGGAACGCCTGAAGGGCGGGCGCGCGGCGCTGCTGCTGACGCCGAACGACCGCTTGAAGCTGAACCTCGGCGTGCTCTACCAGCGCATCACGCAGGGTGGCCCGAACACGATCGACGTGCCGCCGGGCAACGAGGTGCATTATCAGCCGTTCGACGTGTCGGAGCCGTTCCGCGACGCGTTCACGCTGGTCGACCTCAAGGCGCAATACGATTTCGACTCCTTCCAAGTCGTCTCGGCAACCTCGAACTGGGAACGCCGCCAGAACCAGACCCAGGACATCTCCGAGGCGATGCAGTTCTACATCGGCGGATTCCTCGGCCCACCGGCGAGTTTTCCGTTCTCGACCGCCGCGGGCGGACTCGGCGCGGGCTCCATTTCCGAGGACGACGCCACGCGCCAGTTCAGCGAGGAGCTGCGCGTGGCCTCGACCGGCGACGGCCCGTGGCAGTGGCTCGCCGGCGGCTACTACAGTCATTTCCATGCGAATTCCCACGTGTATTCCTATTACGATGGATTCGCCGCGCTGTTCGGCACGAACAATCTCGCGGACAACCACCGCGCGCTCGGCGTGGACCAGTACGCGCTGTTCGGTGAGACGTCCTACCAACTGCCGGACCACCTGAAGGCGACGGTCGGTGCGCGCTACTTCACCTACCACAGCAACTCGGCCACCAGCGTCAGCGGCGTGTCGGCGAACGGCACGAGCGCGACGTTGTTCGGGCTCGCGGCGAATTCCGGCGTCACGCCGAAATTCAACCTCGCCTACATTCCGAACGATGACCTGACCGTGTACGCGACCGTGTCGAAGGGCTTTCGTCCGGGCGGCCCGAACTCGCCGATCCCGCCTCCCTGCACGCCCGCGCCGACGCAGTTCGGCCCCGACAGCGTGTGGAGCTACGAATTCGGCGAGAAGGCCAAGCTCTTCGATTCGCGCGTATCGGTCAACGGCGATGTGTATTACGAGAACTGGGCCGACGTGCAGCAACAGGTCGCGCCCGGATGCGGCTACAAGTACACGACCAACGCCGGCAAGGCCCGGGCCTACGGCGCGGAACTGGAGGTGGCGGTGTCGCCGGCGCAGGGTTGGTTGTTGTCGCAGAACGTCGGCTACACCCACGCGACCAACGCGACCACGGTGCCGACCGCGGGCGTCGTCTCCGGCGACCGCCTGCTCGACGTGCCGCAGGTGACGGCGAGCACGAATCTGTCGTTCCGCCATCCGCTGTCCGACTCGCTCGCATTCATCGCGCGCGCGACCAACAGCTACACCAGTTCGATCCAGGACATCACCTACACCCGCAACACGCTGCCGGCCTATGACCTGGTGGGTGCGCGTGCCGGCGTGGAGACCGGACGCTGGAGCGCGATGTTGTTCATCGACAATCTGACCAACAAGAAGGCCTATTTGTCGGATACCGGTGCGCTGTCGGCGAACATTTCGATCTTGAACCGGGTTGCGACCAATCAACCCCGCACGATCGGCGCGGATCTCAGCGTCAAGTTTTGACGGGGCGCCGCGTGAGCGCGGAATCGCGGCCGCCGCCGCCGGGCGCCGAGGCTCCTTATCCGGGCCCGGGCTATGCCTGGACGGTGGTCGCGATCCTGATCGGGACCGCGATCCTGTCGTACACCGACCGGCAGGTGCTCTCCCTGCTGGTCGATCCGATCCGCCGCGATCTGCACATCGATGACACCCGCATCAGCCTGTTGCTCGGCACCGCCTTCGCGGTCGTCTACGGAATCGCGGGCATCCCGCTCGGACACCTCGCCGATCGGGTCTCGCGGCGCAATCTGATTCTCGCCGGGGTGGCGATCTGGAGCGCGGGCACCATTGCCTGCGGACTCTCCGGGAATTTCGCGCAGCTGTTCGCCGGCCGGGTGGTCGTGGGCTTGGGCGAGGCGGTGCTGTCGCCGGCGGCGATTTCCTTGATCAGCGATTATTTTCCGCCGGCGCGCCGCGGCATCGCGGTCGGCAGTTTCCTCTGTGGCATCGCGGTCGGCATCGGTGCGTCGATCCTGATCGGCGGCGGCGTGCTGAAGGCGGTCGAAGCGGGCGTGCTCGCCGGCACCGCGATCGCCGCCTATGCACCGTGGCGCCTGGTGCTGTTGTTGATCGGTGCGCCGGGAATTCTGTGGGCGGGACTGATCCTGTTCATCCGCGAACCCGTGCGCCGCGCCGCCGCGCCGCCCGTCTCGCCCGACGAGCGGGTCGCGGCCGGGTGGGGCTGGGTCGTTCCGATCTACGCCGTGGTCGCCGCGGCATCCTTCGTCGACAACGCCGTGGGCGCCTGGGCGCCGTCCTTGTTGATCCGGGAATTTCACCGAGACGCGGCCCAAATCGGCGTCGAATTGGGATTGTTGCTGTCCGTCGGCTTCGGCGGCGGCGTGCTGCTCGGGGGCTGGCTCGCCGACCGCGCGGGCGCGCGCGGCGGCTGGGCGGGCAAGGTGCGGGTTTGCCTGTTCGCCGGACTCGCGATCCTGCCGATCGCGTGCTTGATGGACTCCGGACGGTTCCCCGTGGTGCTCGCCGCGGTTCCCGCCTATTTCGCGCTCTCCGGGATGGTCACCGCCGCGGGATTCTCCGCGATTCTCGACGTGGTACCGAACGGTTCCCGCGGACTCGCGATGGCGATCAGCTTTTTCCTGAACGTCGCGCTCGGCGCCGGATTCGGTCCGACGGCGGTGGCTCTGGTCGGCGAGCGGATTTTCGGCGCGGCCGCCGGACTCGGGCCGGCCTTGGCGCTGACGGCGGCGGCCGGGTATATGGTCGCGGTGATTGCGGCGGTGGCGCCGCTGTGGATGCGGCGCGCCCGAGCGCGCGCCGCGTGAATGGTGGAGCCGGGGGGAATCGAACCCCCGTCCACAAGCCCTACGTTCCAAGATCTACGTACGTAGCCCAGTCTATTATTCTCGCCGCGAGCTAACCCGACGGGCAGGGAAAGCTTGCAGCCAGTCCTGTAGCGATTCGCAAGATCCACCCAGGACACGTGGTTCCCGCTAGCCGGTAAGCGCTACCCTCGGTCGTTCGTACCGGCACAGGCCGATCGAGGTTCAGCCGCGATTAGGCGGCTAGAGCGTAGTTGTCTTCGTTGGCAACTATAAGTTTGCAAGTCAGTTTTACGAGGTAACCTGCACCTCGGTACGCACCTGGAGGTTCAGTACCCATGTCGAAACCGGTCGGCCCCAGAAGCAAGCCGGAGTATACGCCATGAAGCGCCGCCTATGCCATGTTGCGGCGCGTCGGGGAGCCCGAATGCTCAGCGGCGCATGGCCTTCATGATCCGGCCCTTGTCGCGCTGCCAATCGCGATCCTTCTCCGTCGCGCGCTTGTCATGCTGTTTCTTGCCCTTGGCGAGCCCGACCGCGAGTTTCGCGCGGCCGCCTTTCCAATACAGTTCGAGCGGCACCAGCGTGTAGCCGCGCCGCTCGACCGCACCGATCAAATGGTCGAGTTCGCGCCGGTTCAGCAGCAGTTTGCGGGTGCGGGTCGGGTCGACCTCCACGTGGGTGGAGGCCGAATTCAGCGGCGTCAGGTGCGCCCCGAAGATGAACGCCTCGCCGTTCTTCAGGTAGACGTAGGCTTCGGTGATCTGCGCCTTCCCGGCCCGCATGCTTTTGACCTCCCAGCCCATCAGGGAGATTCCCGCTTCGTAGCGCTCTTCGATGAAATAATCGAATCGCGCCTTGCGGTTCACGGCTATCGGCGGCAGTTTTTCCTCGGTATTCACGGGCGAGCGAAGTTTACCGATTGCGGCGTTGTCGCGCCCGGCCTTTTGCCGGAGAATTCGCCATGTCGGTGCCGCAAAGGCGCCAGGGAGGCCCTCTTGAAGGTTGTCGAACGCAGCGCGATCGTTCCGTACTCGCCGCAGCAAATGTACGATCTGGTCAACGACGTCGACCGCTATCCGGACTTCCTGCCCTGGTGTACCGCGGCGCACGTCGAACCGGCGGCACCCGGGGAAGTGCTGGCGTCGATCAGCATTGCGCGCGGCGTGCTGCGCACGGAATTCACCACGCGCAACGCGCTGCGCCCGGGCGAGGAAATCGCGATGCGCCTGGTGCGCGGACCGTTCCGCAACCTGACCGGCAACTGGAATTTCTCCGCGCTGTCCGAACGCGGCTCCCGCGTCGGCTTCCGCGTGAGCTTCGAGTTCAAGAGCCTGCTGGCATCCGCGGCGCTCAATCCGATCTTCGAGACGCTGTGCGGAACGATCGTCGACGCCTTCGTCGCGCGCGCCAAGGTCGTCTATTCGGCCCCGCGGGCGGCGCCGTCCGCCGGTCCATGCTGATCGAGGTGGTCCACGCGGGTCCCGCCGGCGCGCTGCGGCGGTCGTATCGGCTGGAGGCACCGGCGAGCGTTGCCGACGCGCTGCGGCTGGCTGCCGCGGATCCGCTGTTTGCCGGGGTGGACCTCACGCGCTGCGCCGTCGGGATCTTCGGCGCGATTGTGGACGCGCATCACGCGCTCGCGGACGGGGACCGGATCGAACTGTACCGCGCGCTCGCCGTCGATCCGAAAAGCGCGCGCCGCCGTCGTGCCGCCGCCGTCCGGCCATCCGGGATGGGTCAGTAGACCCGGCCGTTCTTGACCCCCGCGAGAGTCTTCTCCTGGGCCGCGGCAACCGCGTCCGAGGGCTTGTCGATCTTGACGACCTTGTTGCCGTCGAAGAACACCGTGACACGGCGCTCATCGACATGGCGGTTGTAGCCGCGCTTCAGGTAATACACGTAATCCCAGCGGGATTTGTCGAACAGATTGGCGACGAGCGGCGTGCCGAGCAGGTAGCGCACCTGGCTCATGGTCATGCCGGGCTTGACCTGATTGACCGCGGACTGGTTGAGATAGTTGCCTTGCTGAATGTTGATCCGGTACGCGCTGGTGAGTCCGAACAGGGAGACGGCTGCGAGGATCCGGACAATTTGTTTGATCAAGGTAGTATGCGACCGTTAAATGAATGATAATTGAACGACGATCATACCGGATGGCACAGCATGGCGCAGCGCCAGAAGAACCCCACGACGTCGGAGAGCGCGGACCTGCGCAACGCCGGACTGAAGGTCACGGTCCCGCGGCTCAAGATCCTCGATATCCTGGCCGACGGTGCGGCGCGTCATCTGAGCGCCGAGGATATCTATAAAAAGCTGCTCGAGTTGAACGAGGACATCGGCCTCGCGACCGTCTACCGCGTTCTGACCCAGTTCGAAGCCGCGGGCCTCGTGACGCGCCACCACTTCGAGGGCGGCACCGCGGTGTTCGAACTGAACCAGGGCAGTCACCACGACCATATCCTGTGTGTCGACTGCGGCCGCGTCGAAGAGTTCGTCGACGGCGGGATCGAGGAGCGGCAACAGGCGGTCGCCAAGCGGCTCGGCTTCGAGATCAGCGACCATTCCCTGATCCTCTACGGGCATTGCCGCCGCACGAACTGCCCGAATCAAAAGGGCGGTTAGCCGCCGCGCGAGCGCTTGACCCTGGCGGCGGGGGCGCCGCCGGCGAGCATTTCCCTGGCGTGCGCGCGCGCCTGATCGCTGACGGCGATGCCGCCCAGCATGCGCGCGATCTCCTCGACCCGGTCCGTCGCGCTCAGACGCTCGATGCGCGTGCGCGTCGCATCCCCGTCGCGCTCCTTGGTGACACGCATCTGGTTCTGAGCCTGGCTCGCCACCTGCGCCAGATGGGTCACGCACAGGACCTGGCAGCGCTGCCCGAGGGCGCGCAGTTCGCGGCCGACGATTTCCGCGGTGGCGCCGCCGACACCCGCATCGACCTCATCGAAGACCATGCATCCGGCGCCGTGGCGCGCCGCGGCCGCCACCTGGATCGCGAGGCTGATGCGCGACAATTCGCCGCCCGAGGCGACGCGCGCGAGGCTCTTGGGTGCCTGGCCGGCGTTGGCGTCGACCAGGAACTCGACCGAGTCGCCGCCGTGTTCGCCGATCTGTCCGGGCATGGTCGTGACGGCCACTTCGAAGCGGCCGCCCGGCATGCCGAGGGACTGCATCAACGCGGTGACCTGCGCCCCCAGCGTCGCCGCCGCGGCCCGCCGCGCCGCGCTGAGCTGCGCGGCGGCCTCGCCATAGGCGGCGACAAGCGCATCGAGGCTGCGCTCGAGCTCGGCGATGTCGACCTGGGCGCTGTCCAACGCGGCGAGCTCGCGTTCGATCCCGGCCGCGCGTTCGGGCAGCTCCTCGGCGCGCAGGTGGTGCTTGCGCGCGAGCGACTCGATCGCCGCCGCGCGCCGTTCGATCTCGTCCTGGCGCGCCGGATCCATGTCGAGCGATTCGAGGTAGCGGCGCAGCGAATCGCCCGCCTCACGGACGTTGATCGCGGCCTCGTCGAGCAGCGCGACGATGGGTCGCAGTCCGGGATCCGCCTCGCCGAGGTTGCGCAGCGCCGCGCGCGCCTTGCCCAGCAGGTCGTGGGCGTTGCCGCCATCCGACTCATAGCTGAGGGCGAGCGCCGCCCGCGCGCCGTCGACGAGCCGGCCGCGATCGGCCACCCGCTTGCGCTCGACGAACAGGGCGGCGATCTCGGCCGGCGTCGTCACCGAGGCCCGCAGTTCGCCGAGCTGATGGCGCAGCAGGTCGCGCCGTCCGTCCAGGTCGATCGCGGCGGCGCGCCGCGCGGCCAGCTCCCGGGCGCAGTCCCGATGCCGTTGGTATGCGGCGGCGACCCGCTGCGCGAGCTCGCGTGCGCCGCCGTGCTCATCGAGCAGGTCGCGCTGCGCCTCGCGCGTCACCAGGCGCTGGAATTCCTGCTGGCCGTGAATCTCCACCAAGAGGTCGAGCAGTTCGCGCAGCGACTGCAGCGGCACGGCCTGGCCGTTCAGGTAATTGCGCGAGCGCCCGTCCGCACCGACGACGCGCCGCACCAGCACCTCGCCGTCATGCTCGATCGACTGTTCCTCGAGCCAGGCGAGCGCCGCCTCCGGCAGCGGCGCGAAGCTCGCGGCCACTTCCGCCCGCGTCGCGCCCTGGCGCACGACGTCGCCGGAGGCGCGCCCGCCGGCGATCATCGACAGCGCATCGACGAGCAGCGATTTGCCGGCGCCGGTCTCGCCGGTCAGCGCGGTGAGCCCGGGCGCGAACTCCAGTTCCGCCTCCTCGACGATCACGAAATCGCGCAATTGTAGGTTTGTGAGCAAGACGGGCGCCTATTCGCGAGGGTCGCCGTCGAAGCCGCCGCGACCCCAATGCAGTTTCGAGCGCAGCAGGCGGTAATAATCGTAGCCCGGCGGGTGCAGCAGCGTGATCGCGGCGTCCGAGCCTTCCACGTGCAGGCTGTCGCCGTCGCGCAGGTCCCCGATCGCGGTGCCGTCGCAGGTGACCTGCGCATGCGATTCGAAGCGGTCGGACAGCTTGATCTGGATCCGGCTGCCGGCGCGCACCACGATGGGTCGGTCGCTCAGGGTGTGGGGGCTGATCGGCGCGAGCACCCACACGGCGAGATCCGGTTCGATGATCGGGCCGCCACAGGACAGGGCGTAGGCGGTCGAACCCGTGGCGGTCGCGATCACGATCCCATCCCCGCCATGCGAATTGACGAAACGCCCGTTGATCGAGGTCTCGAAGTCCAACAGCCGGCCCGTCTCCCGCTTGTTGACCACCACGTCGTTGAGCGCGAGCGCCCGCACCGTCGGCGCGCCGTAGCGCTCCAGCCGGGCCGCGGCCAGGGAGCGGCGGTCCTCCGAGTACCGGCCTTCGAGCACCGAATCGACGTCCTCCATCAGGGATCGCGGGCCGATGTCGGTCAAGAAGCCGAGCCGCCCCCGATTGACGCCGAGCAACGGCACGCTCCGGCCGGCCACCAGGCTCGCCGCATATAGGAGTGTGCCGTCCCCGCCAATCGCTATGATAAGGTCCGCCCGTTCCGCGAGCGCCTCCGGCGGGCACCGGGTGACCCGGTCGGCCGGCAGCGTGATCCCGATCTCCGCATCGACGAGCAGGCTCACCCCGCGCTGCCGCAGGTGGGCCGCGAGATTTTGCATGCAGTCGGCGACGCGCGAATCCCGGGCGTTGCCGACGAGCGCGATGGAGTGGAACGGGTGGGGCATACGCGGGCTTCGTTGTAGCACGCCGGGACCGTGGCGGTCACGCGCCAAAGCGACTTCCGGCGGCCGCATTCGCGCGGACTTGACTTCGGGTCGATGCGCTAGTTACGTTCAGGCAACAAAGTTATGGCTCGAAT
Source organism: Gammaproteobacteria bacterium (assembly GCA_037441085.1). Lineage (GTDB taxonomy): Bacteria > Pseudomonadota > Gammaproteobacteria > Steroidobacterales > Steroidobacteraceae > Bog-1198. The sequence goes on from JBBISV010000013.1 coordinate 34,929, forward strand.
CAACACAGACGGTGCGGACGAGGCGCTCAACGAGCGCGCGCAGCTGCTGCTGAAGGCGCTGATCGAGAACTACATCCGCGAGGGGCAGCCGGTCGGCTCGCGCACCTTGTCGCGCGACTCGGGCCTCAGCCTGTCGTCGGCGACCATCAGAAACGTGATGTCCGATCTCGAGGAGATGGGGTTCGTGTGCTCCCCGCACACCTCGGCCGGACGCATTCCGACCCAGAAGGGCTACCGCTTCTTCGTCGACACCCTGCTGAAGCTCAAGCCCCTGGCGAGCGGCGAGGTCGAGGAGATCGAGCGGCGCATGGTGACCGAGGGCGCGGCCGGCCGTTCGCTGGTCCAATCGGTGTCGCACATGCTGTCCAGCGTCACGCAGATGGCCGGCCTGGTGACGCTGCCGAACGCCAATTACGTCTCCCTGTCGCAGATCGAGTTCATCTCGCTGTCGGACAACCGGGCGCTCGCGATCATGGTCATGAGCAACCGCGAGGTGCAGAACCGGATCATCCAGCTGGACCGCTATTGTTCGCCGGACGAACTGCGCCGCGCCGCCAACTACCTGAACGAGTCCTTCGCCGGGCATTCGCTGCCGGAGGTGCGCGAACTGCTCGTCGCGCAGTTGAAGGACACACAGCAGCACATGAACCGCGTGATGCAGGACGCGATCCAGGTCGCCCAGAAGGTGTTCGACCGTCCCGAGGGCGCCGGCGTCGAGTACGTGATCGCCGGCGAGACCAACCTGATGGGCTTCGCGGAACTGTCCA
>JBBISV010000014.1:0-35131 GCA_037441085.1 Gammaproteobacteria bacterium
CTAGGACTACAGTCGTTTGTTCTTGCGGCGCTGCACGATCATGCTGTCCGTGCGCTTGTTGCGTCGCGTCTTCTTGCCCTTGGTCTGCAGACCCCAGGGGCTGACGGGATGCGGGTTGCCCTGGCCGGACTTGCCTTCGCCGCCACCGTGCGGGTGGTCGACCGGGTTCATGACGACACCGCGCACCGTCGGGCGGACGCCCAGCCAACGCACCGCGCCGGCCTTGCCGAAGACGCGCAGATTGTGCTCGTCGTTGCCGACTTCGCCGATCGTCGCGCGGCAGTCGACGTGCACCTTGCGCATTTCGCCGGACTTCAGGCGCAGCGTCGCGTACATGCCCTCGCGCGCCGCGAACTGCGCCGAACTGCCGGCGCTGCGCGCGATCTGCCCGCCCTTGCCGACCTTCAGCTCGATGTTGTGCACCGTGCTGCCGACCGGAATGTGCCGCAGCGGCAGCGCGTTGCCGGCCTTGATCGGCGCGTCGGCGCCGGAGCGGATCTCTTCGCCGGCCTTGACGCCCTTGGGCGCGAGCATGTAACGGCGCTCGCCGTCGCGGTAGAGAACCAGCGCCAGGTGCGACGTCCGGTTAGGATCGTACTCCAGGCGCTCCACGATGCCCGGCACGCCGTCCTTGTCCCGTTTGAAGTCGACGATCCGGTAGCGCTGCTTGTGCCCGCCGCCGATGTGCCGGGTCGTCTGACGGCCGCTGTGATTGCGGGCGCCGGTCCGGTTCTTCTTCGTCGTCAGCGACGCGAGCGGTCCGCCCTTGTGCAGATGCGAACGGTCCACCTTGACGACGAAACGTGCGCCAGGAGACGTCGGCTTCATTTTGATCAGTGCCATGATCGCCCCTTAACCCGCCGGTCCGCCGGCAAAATCGATCGACTGCCCTTCCTGCAGACTGACGTAGGCCTTCTTGATGCCATTGCGCTTGCCCGCGACGTTGCGGAAGCGGCGCGTCTTGCCCGGCTTGTTCAGCAGATTGATGCCCGTCACCTTGACCTCGAACATGAGCTCGACCGCCTGCTTGACCTCGGCCTTCGAAGCATCGCCGCGCACACGGAAGACGTACTGATTGGATTTCTCCGTGGCCGCGGCCGCCTTTTCCGAGACATGCGGCTGGATCAACACGGTCATCAATCGTTCTTTACTCACTGTCGCCTCCAAGTCGCTGGTCGAGCATTTTCAGCGCGCCGACCGTCGCCACGACCTTCTCATGCTTGATCAAGCTCAACGGGTCCAGCGATGAAACCGGCACCACATCGACGTAGGGGATGTTGCGGGCCGCGAGGAACAACTTTTCCTCGTAGGCCTCGACCAGGATCAGCGCCCGCGTCAGGCCGAATTCGGCCAGCTTGCCGATCAGCAGCTTCGTTTTCGGAGCCGCCAGCTCCAGCGATTCGACCGCGAACAGCCGGTCGCGGCGCACCAATTCCGACACCATCGACTGCATCGCGGCGCGGTACATCTTGCGATTGACCTTTTGCGAGAAGTCGCGCGGTTTGGCCGCGAATGCGCGTCCGCCGCCGACCCAGATCGGGCTGCGCGAAGATCCCGCGCGGGCCTGGCCGGTGCCTTTCTGGCTCCACGGCTTTTTGCCGCCGCCGCGCACTTCGGCGCGGGTCTTCTGCGCCTTGGTGCCGGCGCGCCCGGCGGCCCGGTAGGCGGTGACGACCTGATGGATCAGCGCCTCGTTGTAGGCGCGGCCGAAAGCTGCGTCCGAGAGCTGGATTTCGGCGCCCGCGGCGGCGTATTTGACTTGAAGCTTCATGACGTTTTACTTCTTCGGGGACTTGGCCGCGCCTTTCGAGGCGGGAGCACCCTTGGCCGCTGCCGCGGGGGCCTTGTTCGGAGCCAGGGTCTTGCGTCGCAACTGCGCGAGCGCCTTGACCGACGGCTTGACGATGACGCGGCCGCCTTCGGCTCCGGGCACCGCGCCGCTGATCAGCAGGAGATTGCGGGCCACGTCGATCTCGACGACACGCAGGTTTTCCACGGTACGGTTGCGCACGCCCATGTGACCGGACATGCGCTTGCCCTTGAACACGCGTCCCGGCGTCTGGCGCTGGCCGATCGAACCGGGCGAGCGGTGGGACAGCGAGTTGCCGTGGGTCTTGCGTCCGCCCTTGAAGTTGTGGCGCTTCATGGTGCCGGCGAAGCCCTTGCCGAGCGTCGTTCCGGTGACGTCCACGACCTGACCGGGAGCGAACATGTCGACCTTCAGCTCCGCGCCGACCTGCAGTGACTCGCCTTCACCCGCTGGCAGACGGAATTCCTGTGAAGTCGACCCGGCCGCGACGTTCGCCTTGGCGAAGTGACCCGCCTGAGCCTTGGTCACCCGCGACGCGCGGCGCGTGCCGGTGGTCACCTGGACGGCCCTGTAGCCGTCGGGCTTCTCGCTCTTGAGCTGCGATATGCGATTGGGCAACGCCTCGACAACCGTGACGGGCACGGCGACACCGGCGTCGGTGAATATTCGGGTCATGCCGCACTTGCGGCCAACCAGACCAATGGCCATTTTCGATCCTTTTCATGCGTGCGCCACTTGAGGACGCCTCGCGATTTGCCGGCAACAGATCGGCGGTTTGGATGCCATGACCCCAGGGCCCTCCATTGCGGACCACTGGCGTCGGCGCCCACTCGCTCCGACCTCTTAAATTGGGACGCGGGAGTATACCCGAATCCGCCCTCAGTTCAACTTTATCTGCACATCGACGCCCGCGGGCAGTTCGAGCTTCATCAGCGCATCGACCGTCTTGTCGGTCGGATTGAGGATGTCCATCAGGCGCTTGTGCGTGCGGATCTCGAACTGATCCCGGGCATCCTTGTCGCCGTGCGGCGAAACGAGCACCGTGAATCGCTCCATTTTGATCGGCAGCGGCACGGGGCCCTTGACCGTTGCGCCCGTGCGCTTCGCGGTATCCACGATTTCACGGGCCGACTTGTCGATCAATCGGTGATCGAAGGCCTTGAGACGGATACGGATGTTTTGGTTCGCCATAATTGATTTCCAGGGCGGCCGCGGGCCGCCGTTACGCAATGACCTTTGAAACGACGCCGGCGCCGACGGTCTTGCCGCCTTCGCGGATCGCGAAGCGCAAGCCCTGCTCCATCGCAATCGGCGCAATCAGCTCCACCACAATCTTGATGTTGTCGCCGGGCATCACCATCTCCGTCCCCTCCGGCAACTCCACCGCTCCCGTCACATCCGTCGTGCGAAAGTAAAACTGCGGCCGGTAACCCTTGAAAAACGGCGTATGCCGCCCGCCCTCTTCCTTCGTCAGCACGTACACCTCGGCCTCGAACTTCGTGTGCGGGTTGATGCTCCCCGGCTTGCACAGCACCTGCCCGCGCTCCACCTCTTCGCGCTTCGTGCCGCGCAGCAACACCCCGACGTTGTCCCCCGCCTGACCCTCGTCCAGCAGCTTGCGAAACATCTCCACGCCCGTGCACGTCGTCTTCGCCGTCGGCCGGATCCCCACAATCTCCACTTCGTCGTTGACCTTCACGATCCCGCGCTCAATGCGCCCCGTGACCACCGTGCCACGGCCCGCGATCGAAAATACGTCCTCCACAGGCATCAAAAACGCCCCTTCCACCGCCCTCTTCGGCACCGGAATGTAGTCGTCCAACGCCTGCACCAGCTTCAACACCGCCGGCACCCCAATCTCGCTCTGATCGCCCTCCAGCGCCTTCAGCGCCGAACCCGTCACGATCGGCGTCTTGTCCCCGGGGAACTTGTACATCGTCAACAAATCGCGCACCTCGAGCTCCACCAGCTCCAAAAGCTCCGCGTCGTCAACCATGTCCGCCTTGTTCAAAAACACCACGATGTACGGCACGCCCACCTGCCGCGCCAACAAAATGTGCTCCCGCGTCTGCGGCATCGGACCGTCCGCCGCGGAGACCACCAAAATCGCCCCGTCCATCTGCGCCGCACCCGTGATCATGTTCTTCACGTAGTCCGCGTGCCCGGGACAATCCACGTGCGCGTAATGCCGGTTCTCGCTCTGGTACTCCACGTGCGCCGTCGCAATCGTGATCCCGCGCGCACGCTCCTCCGGTGCCTTGTCAATCTGGTCGTAGGCCTTGAACTCCCCGCCAAACTTCTCCGCCATCACCTTCGTCAGCGCCGCCGTCAAGGTCGTCTTGCCATGGTCCACATGGCCAATCGTCCCCACATTTACGTGCGGCTTCGTTCGTTCAAACTTCCCCTTCGACACGGCACACCTCTATGAAAGTAAAGTAACTGGAGCCCACGAGCGGGATCGAACCGCTGACCTCGTCCTTACCAAGGACGTGCTCTACCAACTGAGCTACGTGGGCCGCATCCACTTGGAGCGGGTGATGGGAATCGAACCCACGTGATCAGCTTGGAAGGCTGACGTTCTACCATTGAACTACACCCGCACTCCGTTCAAGCCAATGGCACTCATACCCACACACCAGATGGTGGAGGGGGTAGGATTCGAACCTACGAAGGCATAAGCCAGCAGATTTACAGTCTGCCCCCGTTGGCCGCTTGGGTACCCCTCCTGAAAATGAGCCGTGCATTCTGCGGTGCGCGTCGCACCGTGTCAACGCCCAGCGTGAATCAGGCATAAGCGGACGCGGCACCGCTGCTGCGGTGCCGTGAACTGGCCCTCACGGAATCAGCGTCAAACCCGCGGAGGATGGTCGCCCGGGCGCCCGCCATGGTCGCGGTTGTCCTGCGGCTGGCCGCGCCGTTCGCGCGGACCCGGCGGGTTCGCCGGCGGATTCGCCGTGGGTGGGGCCCGGCGGCTATCCCGTTGCGGGACCGGATTCATCCCGGGCGGAGCCCGATTCTCGCGCGGTTGGGCTTGGTTCATCCGTTGCGGAGCCCGATTCTCGCGCGCCCGCTCTTGATTTGGCCGCGGCGGCATCCGGTAGTAGTGATTTTCCAGTCGGCGCTGCAGGGTGGCGCCGGGATAACGCGGACCGGAGTACTGCCGCTGATAGACCGGCAAGGGCGCGCGGGCGGGTGGGCGCGCCCGGTCCCAACGATCCCAGTCGCGATGGCGCTCGCGCCAGGTCGTTCCCCAGTGCTGGTCCCACCGCGGCGCTTGCCGCCGGTCCCAGTATCGGAAATACAGCGGCGGACGGCGATAATAGAGCACCGGCACGCGCAAGACGAAATACGGCACGAGGTCCGGCTGTACCAAGTCCCAGGGGCCGTCGTACCAGGCGCTCGAATACCAATTGTCGTCGACGTAAACCCAGTAGAGGCCGTCGTAGAAGAACAGGTTCAGATCGATCCCCGGGGCGTAATAAACCGGATAACCCGGCACCGGAACGAGTTGCGGGTAGGCCGGGACGTTGATCCCGATGCTGACGCCGGGCAGCGCCACCCCGACCCCGACGCGCACGTCGGCGTTCGCCGCATGGTGCAATCCGACCGCCAATACCGGGATCAGCACGAACGAGGCGAGGCGCGATTTCATGATCTTCCCTCCCAAGGGATTACAACGCCCCCAGTGTCCATCCGTTGACCGGACAGGGGAATCCGCGTTTCCACCTAGGCGCGCGTCATCGGCCACGATGCGCGCTCAGCGTCGTGGGGCGCCCGTCGCGAATTTCGCGTCGATCAGGCGGACCGCGGCCGGCGCATCCCATTCCCGGGCGCCGTAGTACTTGCCGAGTACGCGGCCGTCCGCCGCCACCAGCACCGTCAGCGGAATCGACGAGGCGCCGAGCATGTTCTCGATCGCGCGATTCGTGTCGATGAACTGGCTGATCGTGGAGTTCGACTCACGCAGGAACGCAAGCGCCTTGTCCGGGAAATCGTCGGTTGAAACGCCGATGATCCGGAAACGCGCGCGAGCGTGCAGCCAGGCCAGGCGCTCGAGCGAGGACATCTCCGCGCGGCATGGCCCGCACCAACTCGCCCACACATTGATGATCAAGGGCTTGCCGCGAAAGTCGGCCAGACGGCGCGACGGACCGTTGAGGCCCCGCAGCGGCGCGTCGCCGAGCGTGCCGCCGACCGGCACCGCCGCGCGCGACCCGGCGGCGGCGAAGAATGAGGCGGCGACCGCGAGCATGAACAGAGTTTTCATCTGGGAGCGAGTATATGCGACGCGCTGGCGCCCGGGCGCGGCGTCGGCGACACTGGCGCCCCGACCTCCGGAGCCGACATGCGATTCAGAATCAGGGCGTTCCAATGGCATCTGCTGGCGAGCGCGGCAACCTTGCTGGCCGTGCTTGGCGCCCTATACGCGGGCTGGTACCGCTGGCCGGGATGGTACCTGACGGGCGCCCTGCGCCTGGTCGCGATCATGGCGGCAGTGGACGTGGCGCTCGGACCGCTGTCGACACTGGTGGTCGCAAACCCACGCAAGGCCCGCGCCGAACTGACCCGTGATCTCGCGCTGATCATCGCGATCCAGCTGCTCGCGCTGGTCTATGGAACAACGACTTTGTGGCGCGGCCGCCCCGTCTATTACGCGTTTTCGGTCAATATGTTGCAGTTGGTGCAGGCGTCCGATCTGGATCCTCGCGACGCCGCGCGGGCACGACGCGCGCACGCGCCGCTCGCGCCGCACTGGTACAGCCGGCCGCGCTGGGTCTGGGCGCCGCTGCCGTCCGATCCCGCGCTGAGCGCCCGCATCGTGCAATCCGCGGTTACCGGCGGATTCGACGTCACCGCGATGCCGACACGGTTCAAGCCCTGGACCGCCGCCGTGACCGCGCTGCGGGACCAGCTGAAACGAGTCGGCGACCTGCGATTTTTCTCGGCTCCGGAAATCACCGCGTTGCAGCGGCGCATGCGGCGCGCCGGCCTGGACCCGGATCGCGCCAATTCGATCGCGTTGATGGGCCGCGGCCGGCCCCTGCTCGCGGTGTTCGATCCGTCGACGCTGAAACTGCTGGCGCTGCTCAGGGGCGGCTGATCCCGGCACCGGCGCCGCCCAGCAGCCGCACGTCGAGCTGCGGCTGAGGCAGGGGCACGCCGTGGCGGCGCAGCGCATCGACGATGGCCAGGTGGAGTTCGCCCTCGACGCAGCCGTAATCGGCGACGTCGACCCAAGGCCGCACCGACACCTGGACCGCCGACGCCGCGAGCGCGCCGACCTGCACCAAGGGCTTCGGATCGGCCAGCACCCGCGGATTGGCGCCGACCACCTCGGCGATCGCGCGCAGCGCGTCCGCGAGATCCGCGTCATAGCCGACCTGGACCGACGTCTGCACCTGGCGGATGCGGCCGTAGTTGTGCAGGATCTCGCCGACGATCTTCCGGTTCGGCACGACGATGCGTGATCGGTCCGCGTGCGTGAGCACGGTGCTGAACATCGTGATCGCCTCGACGCGCCCCTCGACGCCGACGATCGCGATGTAGTCGCCGACCCGGTATGGCTTCGTGAAAATGATGGTGAGGCCGGCGACGGCGTTGGAGAGCACGCCCTGGGTGGCCAGCGCGACGCCGGCGCCGGCGACTCCGAGCCCCGCGATCAGCGGCAGTAATTGCACGCCGAGATTCTGCAGGGCCATGATCGCGAACAGGCCGAACACCAGCGCGCGCGCGATCCGCGTCAACAGATGCCGGACCGGCGGTTCCAGTTCGAGCCGGGCGAGGCCGCGGTCACACGCCCCGCCGGCCCAGCCGCCGACGATGATGCCGGCGCCGAGTATCAGGATCGCGACGAACAGCTTCGGTCCGAAGCCGATCGCGAGGTCGATCAATGTTCCCTTGGCATGATCCAGATTGCTCAATTTGGTCCTCGCATCAGAAATTCACGCGGATGCCGCCGAAGAACGCCCGGGGCGCCGACGGGCTCTGGAATCGATTGTCGACCCGCGGATCGTTGGTCGCCGCGCCCGCCGGCACGCCCGGCGCGCCGACGCCCGTCGGATCGCCGTACAGTCCGAAGTTGGCGTAGGACTCGTCGAGCGCGTTCTTGACCGTGGCGAACATCGTCACGCCCCCGCCGAGCCGCACGATCGCGTGCAGCGTCAGCACCCGGTATGCCGCCAACGGCGGATTCTGGTTCGATTCGTCACCGCGATAATACTGTGTCCCAACGTACATCCACTCCCCGCCGAGCGTCCAGCGGTCGCCGAGCCGCAGATCCCCGCCGAGTTTGAACCGCTGCCGCGGTATGCCGGGCAGGCGGTCGCCGCTGCGCACGATTATGTTGCCCTGCGCGTCCTGAAACGGATTCGACGGCGAATGCTCCAGAAACTGCGACCGGAACGTGGCGTCGACGAGGCTGTAGCTCGCGTATCCGTTCCAGCGGCGCGCGTGATACGAGAGCCCCGCCTCGACGCCCTGGCGGCGCGTCGAGCCGATGTTGCGGAAGTAGCCGCTGCTGATCGAGGCGGCGATCGCGTAGATGTCATCCTGCAGCGTGGTGCGAAACAGGCTGATATTCCAGTCTCCCCGGCCCGCCCCGGCGGCATCTACCCGCAGGACTCCCCGCAGCCCGACCTCGATCGTGCGGGCGATGACCTGTTTCAAATTCGGCGGGTCGCCGGCGAGGTTGGCCGGCAGCACGCAGGGCTTCACCGGATCGGAGCACTCGATTTCGCTCATCGTCGGCGTTCGATTGGTCACCGCGTCATTGGCATAGGCGGTGACGGATGCCGGCAGGCGAAAGGTCGCGCCGAATGCGGGATTGAAATGACCGAATCGATTCGATCCGTTCAAGAGCGCGCCGCGATGGTCGGTGAAATCGAGGGCCGCGCCGTTGTAGCGGCCGCTCACGGTGACGGCGAGCGCGCTGGTGGCGTCGAATGTATCGGTGAAATACGCGCCCTCATAGCGGCTCCTCGAGCCGACGTCGACCGGAGTCGCCGGAAAGGACGAACTCTCCGGGGTCGCGACGAACAGTCCCGACGGCAGCACCATCAGGTTCGGATCGACGATTCCGAGTTGGGCACTCGAGAAAAACGCGACCCGCGCCGAGTCGAGCGAAATACCCGCGATGATCTGGTTGCCGTGGCCGAACAGGCGGCGCGAATCGCTCGCCTGCAGCGAGCCGCCGAGGCCGCGCGAGCGGATCACTTCGGCGTCGTTCTCGCCGATCGGGGTCATGCCGCCGTTCGACAGGTCGGCAATCGGATTGCCGGCCGCGTCGACGAGCGCGACGAGCCCCCCCGGCTCGCACAGGGCGCCCGCGAGCGGGGCGGCCGTGCAGGCGGTGTAGTTGGTGGTGTTGCCGTTGGCGACGCGCTGATCGTAGTTGCGGACGTAGAGGGCCGCCTGCAGCGTCACGGTTTTGCCGACGGGAAGGGATCCGTCGAGCTGCACGAAATTCAGGCGGTCGATGTTGTTCTGCGGACCGGTGAAATCCAGCCTGCGGCTGACCGCGAGTTCCTGCACCGGCGCGGCGCCCTGTCCGAACAGGGCGTTGTCGGCGTAGGAGTAGGATAGGTCGAGTGCCGCGCCGCCGAGCCGCGCGCCGACGTCGATGTAGGCCTGACGCAGGGAATCGCCGGCGAACCGCCGCCACCCCCCCTGGGTCAGGCGCCTGACCGCCGCGTAGACGCCGAAGCGGCCGTCGTTCGAGCCGAACTGGGCCTCCCCCGCGCGCTGATCGAACGAACCGCCGGAAACGCCCGCCTCGCCACCGTGATAGTTGAAGCCGTTCTTCATCGTGATGGACAGGGCGCCGCCGAGGGCGTTCAGGCCGAACGACGGGTTCGAACTGACCAGGTCGATGCGGTCGATCGCGAGATCGGGGACGAGGTCCCAGTTGACCGCGTCGCCGAAGGCCTCGTTGATGCGGGCGCCGTTTTGATAGACGGCGAGACCCTGCGAGGCGCCGAGCACGGGCGAGGCCTCGAAACCGCGATACAGGATGTCCGGCTGGAACGGATCGGCCAGCGTATCGGTGATGCTGACGCTGCCGATGCGCTGTTCGAGCGCGCCGCTCAGGCTCGCGGTCCCGTCGCGCGCGAGCGCCGCGGCGTCTATCGATTGTACGTTGCCCGGCACCTTGGCCTCGTCGATGCCGATGCCGGCGAGCGGCGTCGCGCCGACGATCACGATCGGTTCCAACGACGTCGCGGCGGGCGCGCCAAGCGCGCCCGCCGGCAGCATTGCCGCGAGCGCCAGTCCCGCCGCGAGGACCGGCGCGGGACGAATTCCGATTCCCGCGCCGGTCCCTTGGTTCACTTCGTTTCGACGATCTTCTTCAGGTTATCGAGTCCCGACTGGTAGACGCCGCTGATCGCCGTGATCGCGGCCTCGTCGTTGTCGGCCGCGGCCGGATGGGCGCCCGTGTCCTTGCGCTTGAACCAACCCGCCCAGATCGCCTCGCTCTTGTTCCGGCCGGTCGACTTGACGGAGAACGTCGACGAATAATCGCTGACCGGCAGCACCCCTTCGACGATGCGATAGCGAAACCGGCGGCCCTTGGCGTCGAACGCGATCAACTTCTCCTTGATCGTGCCGCCGCCCTTGAGCGTCAACAACCGCACGGCCCCGGCCTTGTTGTTCTTGCCGCTGACGATCTGGTCCGTCGCAACCGCCGGGTGCCAGGTGTTCAGGCCGTCGAAATTCTTGGCCGCGTCCCACACCTTGTCGGCGGATGCGTCGATCGTGACCGCCTTGCGTACGTGCAACACGCGCGCGGCGGCGAAGCTCGCGCCGGATCCGATCAGGGCCGCGGCACAGAATATCGCAGTGATCTTTTTCATGGTCATCGTGTCCTTTCGTTGTGGGAGAAACATCCAGCCCCGCCGATTATCCGACAATCGCGCGCGGCCTTTCATCTGTGAGAGTCGGATTCCTTGGTTTGGTTCGGCGAGTCCGGCGCCGCGGGTCGCAGCCAGCGTACACCGAGCGGCGGAATCAGAAGCAGAGTGACGATGGTGGAGGACACGAGTCCGCCGAGTATCACGACCGCCATCGGGCCTTCGATCTCGTGCCCGGGCTGTCGCAGCTGCCAGGCGACCGGCAGCAGCGCGAGCCCGGTCGACATGGCGGTCAGCAGCACCGGCGTGAACCGCTCTTCGGCGCCGCGCAATGCGGTCTCGAGATTCCAGCTCTGCCGCTCCGCGCCCACCAGGTGATCGTAATGCGAGACCAGCAGGATCGTGTTGCGCGCCGCCATGCCGAACAGGGCGACGAACCCGACCATCGATCCCAGCGTAAGCGTGGCGCCGGTCGCCGCGACCGCGGCGACGCCCCCGATCAATGTGCTCGGCAGAGCCGACAGCACCAACAGCACGTGTCTCGCCCGCCCGAACGCGAGCGCGAGCAACAGCACGATCAGCACGAACGCCGCCGCCGAATGCAACATCAATTCGCGCGCCGCGGCGCTCTGGGCGGCCGCGACGCCGGCGTACTGCAGATAGACTCCGGGGGGCAGGCTGACGCGCGCGGCGATCGCCTCGCGGGCCGCGCGCGCGTAACCGGCCTGATCGGCCCCAGCGGGCGATGCGACGACGATCTGCCGGCGCAATCCGTCCTGGTGGTCGATGAGGCTGCGGGCGCTGACGCTGCGGATGCGAGCGACGCGCGCAAGCGGCGTCAGTTCACCGTCGCGCCCCCGCAGCAACAGGCCGCCGAGCGCGTCGGGCTCCGCAATTCCCGTCAAACGCACGACGACCGGCACGCTGCGATCCGCCTGGTTGATCTCGGCGGCCGTGCTTCCGTGATACGCGGCGTTGATCGCCTGCATCACGTCGGCGGCCTGCAGACCATGGAGGGCGAGCCGCGCGGGCCGCAGCGCGACCTGCAGTTCCACCTGTCTCGGGGGAACCGTCAATCGCACGACGCCGCTGCCGGGCAGGCTCCGCAGCACCTCCGCGATCCGCTCACCGACCCGGTCGTCGGCATCGAGGTCCGAGCCGATCACGCTGATGGAAAATGGCGCCGTCTCCCCGGAGAGCGTTTCGCCGATCCGCTCGGCCAGCACCGAATAGATCTCGACCAGCTGGTTCGGGTAGGCGCCGAAGACGGCGCGGATCGCCGTGTCGATTTCGGCCGGTGTGCGGCCGCGCGCCGGATCGATCTGCACCTCGAACTCGCTCTTGTTCGGTGCATCCGGGTCCTGGCCGTTCTCGGCGCGGCCGATCTGTTCCGCGACGCTCTTGACGCCGGGAATCGCGGTCAATCCGCGGCTGATTCGCTCGCCCACCCGGGTGGTCTCGGTGAGCGAGACCCCGGGTCGCAACGAGGCGTGTGCAATCAGGTAATCCTCGCGAAAGTCCGGCAACAGTCGTGCGCCAAGCAGCGGCATCAAGATGACGCCGGCGGCGCCGGTCGCGATCAACAGCAGGGCCGCGGCGCGCGGCCGCGCATGCAGTCGCACGATCGTGGCGCGCTGCAGAGCCTTGAGCCGCCGCAGGAACGCCGCCTCCTCCCGCGGCCGGTGCCGCGCCATCGACAAGGCGCACAATGCCGGCGTCGCGCTCATCGCAACCAACAGCGACAGGCCGACGGCGAGCAGGAAGGAGATGGACAAGGGCCGGAAGAAGGCGCCCTGCAGGCCGGACGTCATCAGGATGGGCAGGAACGCGACGGCGACGGCCGCGGTCGCGAACAGCACCGGCCGGCGGACCTCGAGCGAAGCGCCGATGAACAGTGCGCCGAGGTCGGCCCCCGGCGTCGCGCCGCGACGGCGCCGCAGGATGTTCTCGACGTCGATCACCGCGTCGTCGACGACGACGCCGAGCGCGACCACCAGACCGCCCAGCGTCATCGTGTTCAGGCTGAGTCCGAACAGTTCGAGCATCCAGACGGTTGCGAGCAGCGTCAGCGGTATCGCGCCGAAGGACACCAGCGCGCCGCGCCAGTCGCGCAGCGTCGCGAGCAGCAGCGCGACGACCAGCACCGCGCCGAACAACAGCGAATTGCGCAGCTTCGCGATCGCGTTCTCGATGAAGCTCGCCGGTCGAAGCAAGGCCGGGTGATAGACCACGCCCTGTCGGGCGAGCGCCGGCGCGAGCGCATCGAGCCGCGCCTCCAGCGCGCGCGTGACGTCGAGCGTATTGGCGCCGAATTGCGTCGACGTCTCGATCAGTATTCCCGGCACGCCGCCGATCAGCGCGTCACCGAACCGCGGCTCCGCGCCGTCGCCGATCGACGCCACGTCTCCCAGACGCACCGGCAGCGGGCCGCGCAAGCCGAGAAGCGCGTGTGACAGCCCGCGCGGCGTGACCTCCGCTTGTTGCGCCCTGATCACGATCCGCTGGGTCGGCGTCTCCAGATAGCCGCCGCCGATAGCGGCGGTCGCGCCGCGGGCGGCCGCGATCACATCGTCCAGCGAGAAGCCCGCGGCCGCGAGCTTGAGCGGATCGACGTCGATTCGTCGCTCGCGCGCCTCGCCGCCGAATATCTGGGCCTGGGCGACGCCCGGAACCGCGAGGATCTGCGGCTTTACGGTCCATTGCACCAAATCGCGCAATTCGATCGGCGTCAGCCGGTCGCTCGTGTAACCGAAGTGCAGCAGGTATTCCATCGAGGAACTGAGCGGCGAAAGCAGAGGCGCGCCGACCCCGGGTGGCAGGAGGCTCGCGGCGTCGGCGAGGCGTTCCGTGACCACCTGACGCTGCCGATACGGATCGCCGCCGCGTGCGAAGACGACCTGGATCGCCGACAGTCCTTCACTGGACGTGGAGCGGACCATCTTGACGTTCTCGGTGCCCGCGAGCAGCCCCTCGAGCGGCCGCGTGACCAGCGCCTCGACCTGATTCGCATCGAAGCCCGGCGCCTCCGTCTGCACCAGCACATGGGGCGGCGCGAAATCCGGGAACACGTCGAAGCGCGCCCGGGCGAGCGCGGCGGCGCCGACCACGGCGGTCAGGCAGGCGAGCGCCGTGACGATGCGCGGATTGGCGAGCGACGCGCGAACGATCGCGGACAACATGACTGCGGCCCCTAATCGTCGTCGTCGGCGGCGCTCTGGCCGCCGAGACCCTGCAGCGACCACAGCACGCCGGCACCATGCGTGACGACCTCGTCGCCGGCACCGATGCCGTCGACTATCCAGCCGCCGGCGTGCGCCATCAGGAGCCGGACCTTCACCGCCTCGAATCCGGCGGCGGCCGTCGGCGCCCTACCCGGCACCTCGCGGTAGACGAACGCACCCTCGTCGCCATACAGCACCGCGGCACGCGGCACGAACCGTCCCGAGCGCGGCGCGCCGAGCAGCGCGACGGGGACGCGCGCACCGGCGGCGAACCCGGGTGGGGCGCCGGTCAATTCGACCAGCAGGCCCACGCTTTGTGCGCCGCCGGCCGTGCGCATCAGCCCGAGGACCCGCCCCCGCACCTCGAGTCCGTCGACATCGACGAGCGCGGTCCGCGGTGGATCGCCGAGCGCAAGGTGACCCGTCAGGTCCGCGCGCACCAGCATCACTGTGCCGGCCACCGCCGCGTCGATCAAGCGACGGCGACGCGCCGCGGGCAGCGCCGCGATCGGCGCCCACGCGAAGGAGAAACGCGCGCGCGCCGCGTCCGCCTCGGCCGCGGAACGCGCGAGCGCGGCGCCGGCCGCCTGCAGCGACTTCAGCGACGCGCCGGCGCCGCCCGCGTAGAGTTTCCGCAGACGCGCGACCTCGGCGGCGGCAGCGGCACGGGACGTCGCCGCCGCGCGCCACGCGTTGTAATCCGCCTGCGCCGGGCGCGGATCGAGCGCGAGCCCGAACGCGGCCGTTCGCACCGGCAGTTCGATCCGGATTGCGCGGCCGATCGTGATGCCCGCCGCCTGACGCTGGGCCGCGCTCAAGGACAGTGCCGTCGGCGCGCGACCCACCGCGGCCTGCGCGACGACGGCGAGCGCCAGGATCGCAAGCTTGCAGCGGGGAGTCATCCGCCTTCCCCCGGGGCGCCGGCCGCCGACACGCCGTCCAGCTCCAGCTCAGGCCCGGACAAGGGCGCATGCAGCGCATTCTCGAGTTCGTCGCGCGCTGCCTGCAACGAGGCGCGGGCCTGCAACACGACGATTTGCGCCTGAACCCGCGATATCAGCGCCGCGAGGTCCGGCGCCGCGCCGGCCTCGCCGAGCTTGAGCGCGAGATCGGCCTGCAGGAGACTCCGCCGTGCGGCTCCAAGCCGGCGGCGGGCGGCGGCGAGGACGGTTCTGGCGTCATCTTCGGCGCGGCGGTCGGCCTCGATCCGTTGCTGGATGGTCGCCTGCAACGCCAGCATGCGCGCGCCGGCAACATCCCGCTGCGCGCGCGCCGCGGCGATCGCGGCCGCATTGCGGTCGAGCGGCAACGTAAAGCCGATATCGAACGGGAACTTCGCGATCCCATGATCCCAGTAATAGCCGGGACCGAGTCGCAACCGCGGATATTGGCGCGCGACCTCGAGCTGCAGTCGCGCGTCGGCCGCATCGTATGTGGCGATCGCCGCCGCGAGGTCCGCACGCGAAAGCAGGGCACGTTCCGTCGCTCGACCCAGGACCTGCGGCGCGACTTGGGGTGGATCGCCCCAGTCGCTCCAAACCGCGCGCAGACCGTTCAACGCTCGCTGTGACAGGCCGAGCGCGCGCGCCGTGTCCGCGTCGGCGAGCGCCGCCTGCGCGCGCAGTTCGGCCTCCCGCTGCCGCGCGGCGCTGCGGGCCTGCCACAGCACGAACAATTCGCCGGGCGGG
Organism: Gammaproteobacteria bacterium; assembly: GCA_037441085.1. Lineage (GTDB taxonomy): Bacteria > Pseudomonadota > Gammaproteobacteria > Steroidobacterales > Steroidobacteraceae > Bog-1198. Next base: position 15,566 of record JBBISV010000014.1, read on the forward strand.
TCCTCGCCGGCGTCGACACGATTCCGCTGCAGCTCGAGCAGCCGGTCGAGCGCGGCGCCGCGTTCGCGGACGAGCCGCAGATGGAGCCGCGCGGCGTGCGCCGCGGACAGCGACTGGTTCAGCGCCGCGCGCACGGACCAGATCCCGTCCATCAGCCGCAGTTCGGCGCCGGACGCGTCGAACTCGGCGATGCGTACGCGCAGCATGCGCCGCGCGCGCGATCGCAGCAGCCAGTCGACCGACAGTCCGTAGAGCCAGGGGCGCACGTCATGGCGGGCGTACTCCGTGCGCAACGTCAGATCCGGATTGGGCGGCCGCATCGCAACGCGCTCGCGGACCAGCGCCGCGCGCGCTTCGGCGCGGGCCACGGCGAGTTGCGGATTGAACGCGAGCGCCGCGGCGAGCAGTTGCGCGCGATCCCACGCGGGTGGCGGCCATGCGTCGTGTCGGTGCGGCAACAAACGCGCGACCATCGCGCGCACGCGGTCATCGTCGAGACGCCGCGCGGCGAACGTCTCGGCGCTTCGTTGCGGCGCGAGCGGCGCGGCGTGGTAGCTCGCGCATCCGCCCGCGACGAACGGCACCGCCGCGAGCCACGCGCGCCACGCGCGCGGCGGCGGGTGCCTGCCGCCCGGGTGCGGCGGGCACCCGGGCGGTGGCGCCGAATCGATGATCAAAAGAACAGGATCGCGCCGAGAGCGAAGTCTTTTTCCTGCGCGGAGTTCCCACCCCATGCATCGGCCTTCGTGTCGATGTACTCGCCGACCAGCGTCAGACTCTTGGTCAGGCTGTAATAGACCCCGCCGACGATCGAGGAATTGCGCTTCAGCAGCGTATTACCGGTGATCGCCGACCCGGTCCCCACCGTCGAGGTCTCGCCGGAAGCCAGCTTCAACTCCGACATGCCGTAGCTTACGCCGACTTTGAGCTTGTTGAATTTGTACGCGGCCTGAATGTAGCCGCCGTCGGAGTCGCGCTTCTGGCCGGTCGCGGAAATCGGCAGCACGAACAGCCCCGTCGTGCCGATGCCGCTGCCGCTGTAGCCGTACAGCACGCCCTCGAAGCCCATGTAGCCGAGCTTGACGCCGCCGTCGAAGCCCGTCCCCGTGATGCTCGAAGCGGTGCCGGTCGGAACGGCGCCGGAGTATTGGTATTGCTGGCTGATCAAGTCCACCCAGACCTTGCCGGTGAAGCCTTGGGCGCCGCTCCACGCATAGCTGCCGCCGAGTTGCACCTGCGGGGCCGTGTGCTTCGAATACGCGGGATCGGTCAGCGGGGTGAGCGGCTGAAAGATGCCCGCAGATCCGCTGAAGCCGTTCACGGTCGGCGTCGTGTACGTGATCTGCGGCTCCCAATCGGTGTAGATGTAGCCGATGCCGATGCGCCCGAGGCTGGTGTTGCTGGGGGCGGCGTTATTCGTCGCCGATCCGACCCCGAGAAGCGTCATGTCGTCGAGGATCGCATCCTTGCCGAACAGGCCGATGTCGCGCCCCATCTTGACGGTGCCCCAGGAGGCGTCGCCGAACGTGAGGAACGCCTGGCGTGCGTCGATGCCCGGCGTCTGCAGCGCCGCGGGCAAACCGGCGCCGTTGACGCCGCCGGCCGCCGAACTGTTGATGCCCGGGTACAAGCCGATGGTCACGCCGATGTCGAGGTTGTCCTGCCGCGTCGTCCCGCTGAACACCAGCGCGGCCGGCAGCAGCCCATTGCGCACGGCGGCCGAGCGATCGCCGGTGCAGGCGAGCCCGCCGGCGACGGTCGTTTGCGACGCGGGACCGGTATCGCAGCTCGTGCCGACGTAGAACGCGTTGACGTTGCCCGATATATCCAGTTTCCAATCGCCGGCCGTCACGTCGATTCCGGCGACCGCGCGCGTGACCGGAATCATCCAGATCGCCGCGCTGATGGCGATCACTAGCTTGGAACGCGTTAGCATAAAAACTCCCTCCGCGATGAGTATCTTTATTTTTCAGGCGGCGCCGGCCGATTGGACCACCGACGGGCCGCAAGGGAGCAGCTGCAAAAGACGTGCCGGGCGGGCGAAGCCGCTGAAGCGACAGCCCGATGGCCTCTCATGCGCCGCCCGGTGCGCAAAAGCAACCGCGACTGTCACCGGGCAGTCGCAAATTTGTCGCACTTTGTGTTGGAACAGATACAAGCGCGCGCGGCCGCGACGGCTGCCCGTCGCGCAGCCTCTTGCACTAGACTAGCGGGCAGCCAAGGGAGCCGGGGCGGACATGAGCGCGATCGAAACGATTTCTGAACAACGCTGCTTCGGCGGCATGCAGGGTTTCTACCGACATGTCTCGGAGGCCTGCGCGGCGCCGATGCGGTTCGCGGTCTACCAACCGCCGCGCAGCGGCGCGCAACGCTTGCCGGTGCTGTTTTATCTGGCCGGGCTGACCTGCACCGAGGAGACTTTCGCGATCAAGGCGGGCGCGCAACGCCTGGCGGCCGAACTCGGCCTGATGCTGGTTGCTCCGGACACCAGTCCGCGCAACACGGGCATCGCCGATGAGGCCGCGGACTGGGAGTTCGGAACGGCCGCCGGCTTCTACCTCGACGCCACCGTGGCACCCTGGTCGCGGTTCTTCAACATGTACAGTTATGTCTCGCGCGAACTGCCGCAGCTGATCGCCGAGCACTTTCAATCGGATCCCGAACGGCAGGGCATATTCGGGCATTCCATGGGCGGACACGGCGCGCTCACCATCGCGCTGCGCAATCCCGGGCGCTATCGCTCGGTGTCGGCATTCGCGCCGATCGCCGCGCCGATGCAGGCGCCGTGGGGCCGGAAGGCCTTTCCCCGGTACCTCGGCGACGACCGCGCCGCTTGGAGCCGCTACGACGCGACCGAATTGGTCCGCGAAACGCGGTTCCCGGGAACCATCCTGATCGATCAGGGCGACGCGGATAAATTTCTCGCGGAACAGTTGCGGCCGCAACTGTTCGAAGCCGCCTGTCGCGCCGCCGGACAGCCCGTCGACCTGCGCCTGCGCGCCGGCTACGACCACAGCTATTATTTCATCAGCACGTTCATCGCGGACCACCTGCGCCATCACGCGGCGGCACTGACTGCTTCGGTTTCGTAGCAGCGACTGTTTCGGTTCAGCAACACCATGCGACGCGGCCCGCGGACGCGCACCGCCGCTCGCGCATAAGCCGTCGATATTGTTCGGTTTTTTCGCCGCCCGCGAACTGGCACGGTTGCTGCTAACAAATCGACTGTACGGCACCGGCGCCGAAATGGAAGTTGCACCAAGGAGATCGATCCCATGAAGACCAGGGCGGCCGTCGCATGGGAGGCCGACAAGCCTCTCAGCATCGAGGAAGTCGATCTGGCGGGCCCCAAGGCCGGCGAGGTCTTGGTGCGCATCGTCGCCACCGGTGTATGCCACACCGACGCCTTCACGCTGTCCGGCGCCGACCCCGAGGGACTGTTCCCGGCGATTCTCGGACACGAGGGTGGCGGGATCGTCGAGGAGGTCGGCAGCGGCGTCACCAGCGTCAAGCCGGGGGATCACGTGATCCCGCTGTATACGCCGGAATGCGGCGAGTGCGAATACTGCCTCTCGGGCCGGACGAACCTGTGTCAGAAGATCCGCGTGACCCAGGGCAAGGGCGTGATGCCCGACGGAACTTCGCGTTTTTCGTTCAAGGGACGGCCGATCCTGCACTACATGGGCACGAGCACGTTCTCCGAGCACACGGTGCTGCCGGAAATCTCGGTCGCGAAGATCAACCCGAAGGCGCCGCTCGACAAGGTCTGCCTCCTCGGATGCGGCATCACGACCGGAATCGGCGCGGTGTTGAACACCGCGAAGGTCCGCCCCGGCTCCTCGGTCGCCGTGTTCGGTCTCGGCGGAATCGGCCTCTCGGTGGTGCAGGGGGCGGTCATGGCGAAGGCCGGCCGCATCGTCGCCGTCGACCTGAACCCCAGCAAGTGGACCATGGCCAAGGCCCTGGGCGCCACCGATTACGTGAATCCGAAGGATTACGACAAGCCGATTCAACAGGTCATCGTCGACCTGACGAACGGCGGTGTGGACTATTCCTTCGAATGCATCGGCAACGTCCACGTGATGCGGGCCGCGCTGGAATGTTGCCACAAGGGCTGGGGTGAATCGGTGATCATCGGGGTGGCCGGCGCGGGTCAGGAGATCTGCACGCGGCCGTTCCAACTGGTGACCGGTCGCGTATGGCGCGGTTCGGCCTTCGGCGGCGTCAAGGGTCGCTCGCAGCTGCCCTCATACGTCGACCGTTACATGAGCGGGGAAATCAAGATTGACGAGATGGTCAGCGAAGTGTTGCCATTGGAGAGGATCAACGACGCCTTCGAGTTGATGCACGAAGGCAAGGTGATCCGCTCGGTCATCAAGTACTGAACGATTCATGCATTGAAGGATTCACCGCGCCCGCCGCAAGGTTTGATTGCGAAGGACCCGCTCATTCGGCACTCGAAAAACAATCTGGAGTCAATACACATGTCAATTTCAATTCATCCGTCGGTCGACCATGGAATCAAGCAGGGCTCGAAGGACTTCGCCGGCGGCACACTGGTCTGCAAATGCGCGACCAAGCCGGTCAAGGTCGCCGTGAAGGCACAGACCGCGCACAATCACGCCTGCGGCTGCACCAAATGCTGGAAGCCGAAAGGGGCGCTGTTTTCGGTCGTCGCCGTGGTCCCGCGCGACAAGGTGACGGTCGTCGAAAACGGCGACAAGCTCAAGATCGTCGATCCCTCGGCGACCATCCAGCGGCACGCGTGCAGGGAGTGCGGCGTTCACCTGTTCGGCCGCATCGAAAATGCCAAGCACGCGTTCTATGGCCTCGACTTCGTCCACACGGAACTGTCGCCGGAATCCGGCTGGTCCGCGCCAACGTTCGCGGCCTTCGTCTCCTCGATCATCGAAAGCGGCGCGAATCCGGCGAACATGGGCGCGGTACGCGCCCGGCTCAAGGAGCTCGGCCTGGAACCCTACGACTGCCTGAGTCCGCCGCTGATGGACGCGCTGGCGACGCACGCGGCGAAATTGTCCGGGGTGCTGAAAGCCTGACGGACTGAGTTGGCCGCCGTTCGAGTCCGGGCGTTCACCGACCGCCCGCCTCGACCGGCGGCGTTCCCGGTCACTGACCGAGCACGATCCGGTGCTTGTGGATTTTACGGTACAGGGTGTTGCGACTGACGCCGAGTGCCTGGGCGGTGCGGCTGATGTTCCAATGCATCCGTTCCAGTTCGCGCACCAAGGCCGCGCATTCGGCCTCGCGCAGCGCCGTATTCGGCAGAACCGTCGCCACGGGGGGAGCGGCCGGTTCCAACGCGAGCGCCGGTGCTGGTGGCCTCGCCTCCGCGTCGACGATCTCCTGCGGCAGATTCGACAGGCGGATCACACCGTCCCGGCATAGCGCGACCGCGGTGCGCAGCGCATTGCGCAATTGGCGGATGTTGCCGGGCCAGTCGTACTCCAGCAATTTTTGAATCGCATCCTCGGCGATTTGGATGCCTTCGTGATCGGGGTCCTCCTCGCGCAGCAGCGTGTGGATGAGGTCCGCCTTGTCGGTGCGGTCGCGCAACAGCGGCAGGTGCAGCGTCATGCCGTTCAGCCGGTAATACAGGTCTTCCCGAAACTCGCCGCTCTGCACCATCTTGCGGATGTCGCGATGGGTCGCGCTGATCACGTGCAAATTGACCGGAATCGGCGTGTCACTTCCGACCGGCGTCACCTCCCGCTCCTCGATCACCCGCAGCAGGCGCGTTTGCAGCATCACCGGCATGTCGCCGATCTCGTCGAGGAAGAGCGTGCCGCCGCTCGATTGCAGGATTTTGCCGATACGGCCTTCCTTCACCGCGCCGGTGAACGCGCCGCGTGTATAGCCGAAGAGTTCGCTCTCGATCAGGTTCTCCGGTATCGCCGCGCAGTTCACGGTGACGAACGGCTTGTCGTACCACAGGCAGCCGCGATGCAGCGCCTTGGCAAAGGCCTCCTTCCCGGTCCCGGTCGCGCCCTGCAACAGGAGCGGCACCTGCTTCGCGAACAACTGCCGCCCGAAGCTCATGTTCCGGTGCAACTCCGGATCTCCGCCGACGTGCTCGCCGTGCCGCTCGGTGCGGCCGGCGTCGAGCGCCGGCGCCCTGACCGGGCTCGCCGGCTCTCCATGGGCGGGCGCCCGGCGCACCGGGGCGCGCACCACCGCGAAGAAGCGCCGGCCGTGCGTCAGGTCCCGCACCGGCCAGATGGCGCCCGGGTCGGCGGTGGCGCGGTGTTCGAGCGCGTCGAAGTCGAACTGGAAGAATCGCTCGATCGGCTGCCCGATGACCGCCGCGCGCGACGCGCAGCCCAGCTGCAGCAGCGCGCTTTCGTTGACGGCGAGGATCGAACCGGCGCCGTCGATCGCCACCAGCGCCTCGTGCAGCAGGCCGACGAACTCGGCGCGGCTGTGGAATCGCAGGATCCAGGAATCCGCGAATTCATGCATGAAATTCCAGCGGGAAATCAAGTTCGCCGACATGTTGACCAGCGCCATCGTGTGCCGCTGAATCAGACGGCTGTCGCTCGAGTTGGCGGTGGATGCGTCGAGGACCGCGATCAAGGCGCCGTGCGGATCGACGATCGGCGCGGCCGAACAGGACAGCGACAGGTTGTAGCCGCGAAAATGTTCCTCGCGATGCACGGTGACCGGGACGGCTTCGGCGAGGCAGGTGCCGATGCCGTTCGTGCCCTCGTGACGCTCATCCCACAGCGCGCCGATCGACAGCCCCGCCTGGCGGAATTCGCGCTGCAGCGTCGGGTCGGTGATGGTGCTGAGTACCGTGCCTCGCGGGTCGGAGAGGATCACCGCGAAACTCGAGCCCGCGATCTGCTCGTACAGGCTCTCCATCTCGGCGCGCGCGACCGGCAACAACTCGCCCATCCGCTGTTGCAGCTGTTTGACGGACTGGGGATTGAGGATCGCGTTGCGCCGCGGCGCCGACGGCTCGATGCCGTATTCACGCAGGCAGCGGTGCCAGGACCGGGTGACATGAGCTTCGATGCCCACCGGTTGGATGCCGCTCTCGACGACGCGAATGATCCGAGAGGCGTGACTCGTTGCGAGATTCTCGTGCGTCAAGAGACCACCCCGGAATTCTTGCTTTCCCTACGACCGACGACCCGCGTCGGGCGCCCTCTTCCCTGAAGCGCGCACCCGGACAGCCTGTCCTCTTTCGACGGGCCGCGCAACCTGCAATGCAACATCGCAGCTTGCGCGAAGCCGTCTGAGATTATTGGTTCGGCGGACCTCCGAACTTGTACGCCGGATCGCCGTCGTAGCGCGACCGCAGAAACGCGAAGATCTTCCACAGATCATCGGCGTTCTTGATGATCCCGCCGAACGGCGGCATCGGCCCGACGACGTTTTCCTGACCGATGCGCATGTAGCCCTGCTGCTGCAGGCCGATGCTTCCCAGCGTCACGAGACGGAACAAGGTGTCGTCATCGCCGCCATAGACCCAGACGTCGTTGATCAGCGGGGGGCACATGCCGCCGCCGCCGCCGCCGCCATGACAGCCGCTGCAACCGTAGGCCATGAAGTGGTGCCTTCCCTGGGCGACGATGTCCGCCTGCGTGTCCTTGTAGGGATTGTGAAGCTTCCCCTTCGGCGTGGAATTGACCAGGTCGATCGGTTTGATCTTCGTGTAATCGACCGGCGCGGCCGGGCCCGCCGGCTTCGCGGCCGCCACGGTCTTGGCCGCCTCCGCCGGCGCCGCAGCGGGCGCGGCCGGCGCTGCTCCATGCGGCATCACGGTGCAAGCCGCCGCCAACGCCGCGACGGCCGCCATCGACAAGAAGCTTCTCATCACGTCGAATCTCCTCCTGACTTCAAACCCGCGCGTGCGCCCGCATCCCGGAGCAGTTGAAACACCGCCTTGTTGTTGTTCTGTTTCGCGATGCTGAGCGCCGTGCGCCCGTCGGTGCTGCGCGCGTTGACGTCGGCGCCGGCCTTCAACAACATCTCCGCCAATTCTGAATGATTGCCGGCGGCGGCGATCATCAGCGCCGTCACGCCGCCGGGATTCACGGCGTTGACCTTTGCCCCGTGGCGCAGAAGGTCTGCGGCAAGATCGCTCGAACCGGCCACCGTCGCGAGCATCAGCGGGGTGTAGCCGCCCTTCGCGACCGGAGTATTGACGTCCGCGCCCGCCTTGACCAGCGCCTCGAGCGCTTTCGTCTTGCCGTTTTGCGCGGCCACCGCGAGCGCGGTCAGCCCCTGGGGATCCTTGGCGTCGATTTTCGCGCCATGGGCGACCAGCAGGTCGACGAGTCCGGGGGCGTCGGCCCAGGCCGCGTACATCAGCGGGGTCCAACCGCTCCCGTCACGCTGATTGACATCGGCGTGGTGCTCGACGAGGTAGGTCGCGACGTCGGAGAAATCGAAGCGGGTCGCGTTGATCAGCGGCGTGTAGCCGTCGCCGTCGCGCACGCCTGTTTTTGCACCGACCCCGAGGAGATAGCTGACGCGGGCGACGTCATCGGCGGTGACGGCGTCCTGCAGTTCATGGTCCGGATTGGCGCCATGCGCCAGCCACTGCTTCAATTCGCTCATGCGGTGCGCCTGCACCTCGGCGAGCATTTGCGGCGTCATCTCGGGCCGGTGCACGGGGTGATAGGGACCGTGCGACGGCAGATCGCCCGAGATGATGCATTCGGTGCATGCGACCAGCGGAACGCCGAAGTCCTGCAGAATCTTCTTGATCTCGAGCTTGTGCGCGACGAGCGCCTGCTCCACCTCGCGCTGGATATCCGTGCGGCCCCTCGGCACCGCGAGCGCCATGTCGAACTCCAATTGGACGTTGTTCTCCATCAGGTTCACCGGCTGTATCACGAGTGGCGCATGCAGCACCTTGGCGTAGTACCCCGCCATCGGCCCCCACGCGGCCGCGACGTCGAGACTGCCGGCGATGACCTGCTTGATCTGGTAGGAAGGCTGATTGTCGGGGACCATGTCCGCGTTGTGGCTCAGATAGTGGATCACGGTGTTGCCAATGACGCCGTGGTCGGCGAGCGCCTCGCGGATCGCCGACACCTGGAACACCCCGACGCGCAGCTTCTTCAACACCGGATCGTCGAACCCGGTGATGCGGATTCCCTTGTCTTTGCGGTAGGCGAACACGAAGGTCGAGCGGTACAGCGGGCGCAACACCATCGCGCCTTCCGTGCCCGTCGCCATGTCCATCCACAGATCGCAGTCACCGGCGCTCAGCGTCGTGCGCATCAGCCCGCGCTGCACCGACGGGCGCCAGTAATAATTCACCTCGGTCCCGAGCGCGCTGCCGATCACCTGTGCGATCTTGTTCTCGAAACCCTGTCCCTTGTCGTTGGAGAGCGGCATGTTGCCGGGATCCGCGCAGACCGTCAGCGAACTGAGCGCGCCGCCGTACGCGGTGGAGCTCGCCGCCAGCAGCACTGCCGCCGCCGCGGCGATCCGTTTCAAGCCATTCAGTTTGATGTTCATGCCGCGTCTCCTTGAAGAAAGTGCTGCACACGGCAATGCCCGGCGCCGCGAGGCACCGGGCATTGCCGCCTCCGTCGAGTCGACGCCGGTCTTACAACACCCGGAACGTGTACAGCATGCCGCCCTGGGGAATGTGATTCAAGCCTGCCGCCTTGGCCATCGCGGTTGCACCGATGGCGCCGAACTTGTCGTTCAGATCCAGACCCGCGGTGACCGGAAGTCCGATCCACCCGCCGATGCCGGACCACACGGAGATGTACTCCTTGCCCTTGACGGAGTAGGCGATCGGATTGCCGATGATGCCCGACCCCAGCTTGCGCGACCAAAGCACGTGGCCGGTCGCCCGGTCGACGGCCCGGAAATCGCCGCCGAGGCTGCCGTAGAACGCGAGGCCGCCGGCAGTCACGAGCGCACCACCCCAGTTCGGATACTTGTCGGGGATCTGCCACTCCGTCTTGCCGGTCAGCACGTTGAACTTCTTGAATTTGCCCGTCACGCCCGGCTTCTCGGGATACATGTAGACATTCGCGAAGACATACACGGTGCCTTGTTGCGTGTCGGCGCGTTCCTGCGGCTCATCTTCCATGCACCAGTTGTTGGTCGGCACGTAGAAGTCCTCGGGATGCGACGGATCCACCGCCACCGGCTGCTGGTCCTTGCCGCCCATCGCCGACGGACAGGCCTGGGTGTTGTCCCCCACCTTCAACGGCGAGTGCGCATACACCTTGATAGGCCGACCGGTCTTCATGTCGATTTTCTCGGCCCAGTTGACCGTCACATATTTGTGCGCGCGGAGCAGCGTGCCGTCCGTGCGGTCGAGGACGTAGGCGAAGCCGTTGCGGTCGAAGTGCACGAGGGTCTTGCGCATTTTTCCATCGACCTTCATGTCGACGAGGACGACCTCGTTGATGCCGTCATAGTCCCACTGGTCGAACGGGGTCATTTGATAGACCCATTTCGCCTCGCCGGTGTCGACGTTGCGGGCAAAGATGCTCAAGGACCATTTGTTGTCCGAACCGCCGTTGTTGCAATGTTCCTGCGTGATCGGCGGGCTGCAGCGGTAGGACGGGGACCAGAGTCCCGGGTTGCCCGTTCCGTAATAGATCAGGTGAAGCTGCGGGTCATAGGCATACCAGCCCCAGGCCGCGCCGCCGCCGCGCTTCCACTCGTCGCCGGGGTAGGTATGGATGCCGAGGTCCTTGCCGTACGTGCCGTATTCGGGGTGGTGTGCATTGGTCTCCGGGGTGAGGCACACGTCCTTGTCGCTGCCGGTCGAATAGCACTGCCAGGCCTTCGATCCGTCCGCGAGGTTGTACGCGGTCACATGGCCGCGCGCGGCGAACTCGTCGCCGCCGAAACCGATGATCACCTTGTCGTGCGCGATGATCGGCGCGGGCGTGATCGTCTGTCCTCTCGCCGGATAGGCGTGCTTGACCACCCAGTCCTCCTTGCCGGTCGCCGCGTCCAACGCGATCACGTAGCCGTCCAAGGTCCCGAACACGAGTTTGCCGTCGGCGTACGAGAGTCCGCGGTTGACCGTGTCGCAACAGGCGCGCGGCACCGCCGATGCGTCGCGGCCGCTCGTCTTGGTGTAGCTCCACACCTGCACCGGATGGTCCGGGTCGCTGAGATCGAGCGCCTGCACGATATTGGGCCAGCCGCTTTCCATGAACATCATCGGCTTGCCGCCGACGTCGTCGATCACCAGAGGCTGACCCTCGTGTCCACGCAGCGTGCCGCTGGATTGGGACCAGATCATCTGTAATCGGCTGACGGTCTTTGTGTTGATTTGTTTCAGCGCGCTGAAGCGGGTCAAATTGAGGTTGCCCGCCGGCGCACCCCATTGGCTGGGATCCTTGAAGCGCTGTCCCTCCTCGGAATCCGAGCCGGCGATCGCGGCGCCACAGACCGCCACCAGCGCCACTGCGGCGATAAACGGTTTCATGTGAAATTTTGCTGAGAGCCAGTTCATCTCAATTCTCCTCCTGCTTGGAAGCCGAACTCTTCGCCGCTGAATACGCAAGGAAGCGGAGTGCGGAGAGCCTTGTCCATCGAGTGCTGTATTCGGATTTTTTTTCTTTCAATTGCAAACCTCCCTAATTCGCAATGCGTCCCGATTGTTTTGATTCGAAAATGGCTGGTCGCCAGCAAAAGTTCTCTCCCCGCTGGGCCGCTCGATGTTTATGTAGCAATGCTTATGCCAGCGGCCGGCACCGTGGCCGAATTTTGCGCGCTCCCGGGAACTTGTTCTATTTCAGCATCTTAGAAGATGGACTGGGCTGCCGGATGCCGCGTTGCAGCAAAAACTGCTCAGAGTTCGTGACAGTGGAGCAGTGGCATTGCGCCATCGATGTAGCGTATCGCTGTATCGCGCCGGCGCATGCCGCGCGGCTAGGGAATGCTGACGCCCCAGGGCAGCCCGCCGACCGGGATGGTCTTGATCGCCTTGAGGGTGCGCGTATCGATCACCGTGACGCTGTCGGACCGGCCGTTGGCGACATAGAGCTTCCGGCCATCCTGCGTCATCGCCATGTTCCAGGGTCGTTTGCCGACCGGAATGGTCGCCCGGACGGTGCCGGTCGCGGTATCGATCGCCGACACGGTGCCATCGCCGCCGTTGCTGACGAAAACCAGCCGGCCATCCGGCGAGGCGATCGCGCCGGCCGCGCGCAGTCCGGTATGGACCCTGCGGATCACCCGGTGGGTCGGCGCATCGACGATGTCGACGCCGTTGGCGCTCTCCTGGGCCACATAGGCGATCGGCCGGTGCGCCAGCCAGGCGACCCCCCGCGGGTGACCGGAGGTCGGCACCAGCGCGACCGAGCGGCCGACGCGCAGATCGATGATGTCCACGTTGTTGGAATTTTCATTGCCGGTCATCATCCAACGCGAATCGCCGCTATATTCGCAATGTTCCGGATTCTGTCCCTGCGTGTGGATCGTCCGGGTCACGCGACCGCTCGCGACGTCGACGAACGCCACCGCGTTGTCTTCCTCGACGCATACCGCGATGGTCCGGCCGGACGGCGACAGTGATGCGCCTTCCGGCGCCCTTCCCACCGGTATGCGCTTCTGCACGCTTCCCGTCGCGGCGTCGAGTTCGACCACATCGTTGGCGGCGGCGTCGACGACGAAGATGTGTTTCTGCGCGCGGTCGGCGACGACCGCCTGTATCTTGGCCCCGATCTTGCCGTGCGGCGGCAGGGTGCGGATCACCACGTCGCGCGTCGTGTCGATGACCGAGACGGTGCCGCTGCGCTGGTTGCCGACATAGGCGTACGCGTCGGCGGCCTCCGGGGCGGCGACCGTCCCGGCGCATAGCGCCGCGAAGGCGCCGATCAGCGCGAGGTGCCGGCGTGTGGTGTTCCGGTTCATCATGGTTTCGACCTTTGCGTGTTGACGCGACGGAGTGCGCTGGGATGCGTTCGGATCCGAACTTAACATCGCCGCTCGCGGCCGCGCAAATCGCGCCGCGGGTCAGTCCCGCGGGCGCGCGATCCGCACGGTCCGATTCGAATGGCCGATCATCCAGGCAATGCCGACGCCGCCCAGCCAGTACGCCCGGGTCCGCACCAGCGGACTCGCGACGAAGCTCGCGCCGGAAAGCGTGTCATAGCGCGCGAAGGCGAACACCCAACAGCGCGGAAATTTCCGTGACGTCGACAGCAGGAACTCCATGCCACCGTAACCGCCGGGCGCGCGGTAGGCGGGCCGGCCGGCCGCCGCGTAAGGCGGCGCGACCTCGTAGAAATGACGGTCGTACTGCCGATCCGCGAACAGGGGGCCGGCCTGCACGCCGACGTTCCAGCCCCGGTGCCCGCGGACCGAGAAAACATCCAGATCGAGCGCCGGAGCCGCGAACCAGCCGATCGCGTCCGGATGGGTCGTCAACGTGATCGCGCGCCGCACAGGCACCTGCAGGTCGAACCGCACCCGCCTGTCGGCGCTGCGCCATAGGTGCACGTCCACCTCGGGTCCCACCTCGAACGTCGGCTGCAAATCCGGCATGCCGGCGCGCGCGTCGCTGTCCCGGCTGTTGACCGGAGTCGTCGCATTGAGGCTCAGTTTCACCTCGACGAACCGGTTGCTGAGGAACTGGCCGCGGACGCCGTCGTAGTCGGACTTCAGAAATTTTCCGCGATAGATGACGTAGGGCACCGGCAGCGGATAAACGTGCGAGGTGTCGGCGCCTCGATAATCGTTGAACGCGATCGAACCGACGCCGAACCCGATTTCCCACAGGGGCTTTTCCGCTGCGCGCGCACCCCGTGCGCACGCGGCGGCGAGGGCGACCGCCACGACCATGCGCGATCCCGCGCTTCGCAACAGCGCACTCGCTGGAACCATCACGACCTCCCGTCTGGTCGATCCGGCTCACGCCTGCGGACCGCGACGATATAATGACGCGCATTATTGCACCGGAGTGACGCCATGAGCCTTTTATTCCGTACAAGCACCCTGCTCGCATTGACCGTCACCGCCGCGATGGCGGCCGCGGCCCCTGCGCCGGCTCCGGCGGGACAGGTCCCATGGTGGACGCACGCGGTGATCTACGAGATCTACCCGCGCTCCTTCCAGGACTCGAACGGCGACGGGATCGGCGATCTTGCCGGCATCCGCTCGCGTCTGGGCTACCTGCAGCGGCTCGGCGTCGACGCGATCTGGATCACGCCGACCTACCCTTCGCCGCAGGTCGACTTCGGCTACGACATCTCCAACTACGAGGCCGTGGATCCGCAATACGGTTCGCTCGCGGACATGGATCGCTTGCTCGCCGCGGCGAAGCGCCGGCACATCCGCGTGCTGCTCGACATGGTGTTGAACCACACTTCCGACCGGCACCCCTGGTTCCTCGCGGCCGCGAGCTCCCGCTCGAACCCGAAGCATGATTGGTACGTATGGAGCGACGGAAAGAAGGGCGACGGCCCGGGATCGCACGAAGGCCGCGTGCCGCCGAACAATTGGGTGTCCCTGTTCGGCGGGTCGGCTTGGGAATGGGTCCCGGCGGTGCATCAGTTCTATTATCATAAATTCTACAAACAACAGCCCGACCTGAACTGGCGCAATCCACGCGTCGAAAAGGCGATGTTCGCGGCGATGCGCTTCTGGCTGGATCGCGGCGTGGCTGGATTCCGCCTCGACGCGATTCCGCAGCTGTTCGAGGATCCGCAGCTGCGCGACGAGCGCGCGCTCGGCGGAGTCAATGCCCAGGGCGATCCGGTGCTCGACGAGTCGAGAACGAGCGACCTGCCGGAAGTGCACGGGGTGATGCGCCGGCTGCGCCGGCTCGTCGATGCCTACCCCGGCAACCGGCTGCTGATCGGCGAAACTTACCTGCCGAGCGTCGGCGACCTCGACCGATGGTACGGCGGCGCCCGCCACGATGAACTGCAGCTGCCGATGGACATGCGCCTCGGCTTTCACGGCAATCACGACCACCTCGACGCCGACGCCTTCCGCCGGCGCATCGAGGCGGCGGAGACACGGATCCACGGTTCCGTTCCCCTGTTCGTGTTCGACAATCACGACAACGTGCGCTCGATCGACCGCTATGGCGACGGCGTGCACGACCCCTTGATCAACAAGCTGCTCGGCGGAATCTTGTTGACCACGCGGGCCACCGCGCTCCTGTACTACGGCGAGGAGCTCGGCATGCGCACGATGACTCCGACGCGGCGCGAGGACGTCAAGGATCCCATCGGCATCACCGGCTGGCCCAAGGAGAAGGGCCGCGACGGCGAGCGGACCCCGATGCAATGGACTCCCGGACCCCAGGCGGGATTCAGCACGAACGCCCACACCTGGCTGCCGGCGGCCGCGAATCACGTCACGATCAATGTGGCGACCGAATCCCGCGAACCCGACTCCCAATTGCGCTGGTTCGAAAGCTTGATCGCACTGCGGCGCGGCGAGCCCGCGCTGCGCGACGGCGGCATCACGATGCTCGACGCGGGCGACCGGCACATCCTCGCCTATTTGCGCGGCGGTACCGGCACGGGCACGATCGTCGTCGCGATGAACTGCAGTTCCTCACCCCGGAAGATCGAGATCGCCGGAGCAGCGGCGGACCTCGCGCGCGCCCGGACGGTGACGCTGCTGACCGACGCGCCCACGCTGCGAGCCGCCTCGTCCCTGGCCGGCATCGAACTGCCGCCTTACGCCACCTGGATCGCGCGCGTGGAGCCTGCTACCGCGGCGCCGGCGAGCCCGCCGCCGCGAGCACCGTGAACTTCAGGTCGACCCCGCCGAGGTTCACCTCGTGCGGCACACAGTTCATGCGATTCTTGACGTCCCGCGTCGTGAACAGCGGCAGGATCCGCCGCGCGAACTGATCGACCAGTTCGCAATCCCCCTCCCCGAGACCGCGCGGAGAATCGGCGCGCAATTCGACGTTCTTCCAGACGGCGGCCACCGGCGATGCCGCGCCGTGACCGTCCGTTTCCGCCTTCGCCGGCGCCAGCGTGTAAAACGTCAGCCGGGCGATGGAAATCGGCTCCGGTCCGTTCATCGGCGCGAGGCAGCTCGCGACGACCTTGGCATCGGCGCGGGCGCCCGCGGCCTGCAGCAGCAGCGACAGCGTGTCCTCGAATCCGCCGCACGAATAATGGGTCGTGAATCCGGAAAAGCTGAAACTGATCTCGTGTTTACGCCATTGCGCCGCCGCAGGCACAGCGGTGCCCGCCGCCGCCACCGTCGCGAACGCAATGCCCAGCACGAATATCGCCGCACGTCCTGTCGCTTTCATGACTTCCTCCTCTCGTCGCCCGGACCAAATTGGACCACCGCGCAAACGCCCGGTTCCCCTCCCGCTCCCGCTCCCGACGCCGGACGCCGCTATTCGTCCTCGACGGCGTCGGTGAGCACCGCGCGGCGCGTGGCCATGAATTCGAGCATCGCCTCGTCACCCGCGGGATCGATGCCGGGATCCTGATACTCCGCAAGCATCTTCTTCCACACCCGGTTGGCGCGCTGTTCCGCGGTCAGGCTGCCGTCCAGCGTCCATTGCTCGTACGAAGAATAATCGGCGATCGTCGACTGATGAAAGGCGGTCTGAAAATTCGCCTGCGTGTGGGCGCAGCCGAGAAAATGGCTGCCCGGCCCCACCTCCCGCAGCGCATCGAGCGCCTGGCCCCGATCGGACATGTCGAGGCCCTGTGCGAGCAGCTGCATCATCGCCAGTTGATCGGCGTCCATGACGAACTTCTCGTAGCCCGCCACCAGGCCGCCTTCCAACCAGCCCGCCGCATGGGTCACGAGGTTGACGCCGGCGAGCAGGGTCGGCAACAGGGTGTTTGCGCTCTCATAGCCCGCCTGCGCATCGGCGACCTTGGACGAACACAGCGACCCCCCGCTGCGGCACGGCACGCCCAGGCGGCGCGCAAGCTGTGCGGTCGCGAAAATCATTTGCGTCGCCTCGGGAGTTCCGAACGTCGGCGCGCCGGTGCGCATCGATATGGCGCCGACGAACGAGCCCAGAATGACCGGTGCGCCGGGGCGCACGAGCTGGGTCAGCGCGAGGCCCGCCATGGTCTCGGCGAGGATCTCCGCCATGCAGCCGGCGACCGTTACCGGACCCATGGCGCCGGCGAGCACCGCCGGCACGACGATCGTGCCTTGATTGGCCTCCGCGAACAGGCGCAGCGAGCCCAGCATCCGGCCGTCGAAAACCAGCGGGGAATTCGAGTTGATGTTTCCCAGCACGACGGTGTGAGCGGCGACGAAATCCGCACCGAACAGACGGCGGGCGAGTTCGATCGCGTCGCGCGCGTGCCCCGGCGTCTCGGGCGTCGCCTCGCACCCTTGGTCGCTGTAGCGGAAGAACGAATATTGGACGTCCAGATGCCGCTTGTTCGGCGCGATCTCCATCGGCTCGCACATGCAGCCGCCCGAGAAATGGATCGCCGGCGCCATGTGCGCGAGCTTGATGAAATTCCGCAGGTCCTCGAGCGTCCCGTAACGCCGTCCGCGGTCGAGATCGGAGACGAATGGAGGACCGCCGACCGGCGAGAAGACCGTGGCATTGCCGCCGAATCGAACGCTGCGCGCCGGATTGCGGGCGTGCAGCGTGAACTCCGGCGGGGCGGTCTTGAGCAGCCGCCGGGCGAGACCGCGGGGGATGCGGACGCGCTCACCGCGCACGTCGGCGCCGGCCGCGCGCCACAGCCGCAGCGACTCCGGATCGCGCCGGAAATCGATGCCGATCTCCTCGAGGATCGTCTCAGCGTTGAATTCGATGATTTCAATCGCCTCGGCGCTGATGAGTTCGACCGGCTGCAGAGCGCGGCGGATGTACGGAAATTTGGGCGCAGGGGCGGCGGCCCGCAGTCTTTTCGCGGCACGCCCGCCCGACAGACCGCCATCAGGCTCAGAACCACGCATAGTTGAAGCTGATGCTGACGCGCTCCGTCCGCGCAAGGTTCACCGGCACCTCGTGGCGCAGCCAGCTCTCGAACAGGACCAGGTGGCCGCTGCGCGCGGGCACCGACACCCAGGGTCCGAGCGCGCGCGCCGCGCCCGCGCGGCGCGGCGGCGCGGCCATCATCCGGTCGAGCCGTGGATCCTCGAATTTCAACGCCGGGCAGCCGGCGGGCGTGCGCACATAATACGTCCCACTGACGGTCGACAGCGGATGCAGGTGCAATCCGTGGGTGACGCCGGCGGGCATGATGTTCACCCAGCAATCTGTCATCTCCAGCGGGCGGCCGGTCAGATCGAGTTCGAGCGCGCGCACGAAGGCGGCGACATGGCGCGCCAGCAGCGTCTTCAGCCGGCCGAACGTCGGCGAAACGCGATGCATTCTATTGGCCGAACCATAGGAAGTGTATCCGCCGGGATAGTTGGCCGCCGACCAGCGCCGACCCGCCGGATCGTCGGCGCGCAATTGCCGGCATTCGCGCAGCAATTGCAGGTCGAGCGATGCGCTGCGGCGGGCGGTCAGTGGCGCGGTGTAAACCGGCGTTGCGAAGAGGTGTTCTATCGGCACTCGGCCCCGGCTATTCGGCGTGATCCGCCGCGACTTTCGAGATGGACGCCCGCGCGGCAAGCACCCGCTCCAGCGCGGCGAGACGCGGCAGACGCGCATCCCGCAGGGCGCGTTCGCCCGGATACCAGGAGCCGAGCATGTACAGATACAGATCGGCCGCGGAGAACTCCCCACCCAGCACGTAGGGGTCGAGCCGTCGCTCGATCAATTCCAGATGCTCGCCGAACTCGGCGGCGGCCCGCTGCCGTATCGGCTCGGCGCACGCGGGACCCTGCGTGGAATATCGGTCGGAATAATATGTTCGCAGCGCCGATTCATAGACGTTCGCCGACAGGAACACCATCCACTGGAGGAACTGGGCGTGCAACCGGCCGCCCGGAGGGGGTCCGAGACGCGCCTGCGGATGCGCGAGCGCGAGATGAATCAAGATCGCCGCCGACTCGAACATCACCGTGCCGTCCGGCAGGCCGAGCGCCGGCACCCGGCCCGCGGGGTTCAAGGTCCGGTACCGGGCGACGTCCGCCGGTTCCCGGCCGACCCAGATGCGCTGATACGGCGCACCGATTTCTTCGAGCGCCGCCTGGACCGCGAACGATCCGGACCCCGGCCGCCCGTAGAGTGTGTAGTTCTGGCTCACGATTCAATCCGGACGGCTAAAGACCGGATCATAGCGCATTGCCCGCCGGTTCAGACCAAGGAGTGGCCGGCGGGCACGCGGACGACCAGCGTGCCCGCGATCTTGTCGTGCCACGACTGCTTCTCCTGGTCGAACGCGATCCAGATGAACCCCAGTCCCGCGACAGCCAGGGACAGGAAACAACCCAGCGCACGCACGATCGCGGTCGGCCAGTCGATCTCCCGGCCGTCGATGCGCACCACGCGCAGATGGAACACGATGCCGCCCACCGTCGATCCGCGCAACTTCCACATCACGGCCCCGTACACCGCGAGCGCGATCAATCCCGGCGAACCCCTGTGTGAGAGCGAATCGGTGACGACGCCGATCAACACGGCGTCGAGGAACAGCGCGGCCATCCGAATCCAAAATCCCGCGCGCGGCAATCCGGCGGCGGCCGTGGCCGGCGCGGCCG
>JBBISV010000015.1:0-31774 GCA_037441085.1 Gammaproteobacteria bacterium
CGGATCCTGGTAGTAGAGCCACGGCCCGCCCGCCGGGTCGAGGCAACAGTTGCCCGCCGCGGTCCCGGCGCCGATGCCGCCCCGACCATATGGGTTCGAGCCGTTGATCAGATAGCGGCCGAAAGTCTGGTCGACGCTGCGCCCCGCGAAGCGCAGGCCCACGCTGACGGTGGCCGGCACGTCCTTGATGAATCGCGGGTTCCATTTGAGCGCACCGCGAACGGAGAACTGCTTGTTGTTGGTGAAATTGGCCCAGGCCCAGTTCGACTTGAAGGTCGTGTAGGCCGGATTATTGAGCACATCCGAGTACGGCGACAGATAGCTGATCGACGGCAGTCCCGAACTGCCCCCGTTGGCATAGGTGAACTCGTAACCATGATTGCCGATCGCCGGGGGTGCGCAGGTGGTCGAGCCGTTGTTGCACCCCGGCGCGCTCGGCGAGGTCGCCACGCCGGTGTTGGTCAGGTACAAACCATGTTCGACGTCGGCCTGTGCGGCCTGGAAATCGGAGGTCGCGTGGGCGTAGGCCGCGTCGAGCACACCGCGCACCGGGCCGCCGTTGTCGAATCGCGTCACCCATTGAAAATTGTCCGCCTTCGCATTGTTCCGTTGATAGAGCGTCGCGGTCTCGGCGCCGTTCGCGTTGAACGTCGCGTTCTGCACCACGCCGTTGGCGTCGATCGAATACGGCTGCGTGGGATCGATGCCCGGGATCAGATTGCCCGGAGACTGGCCGGAACCGTTGAACCAGGCCTTGTCGCTGTAGGTGTAGCTGGTCGTCCTCCTCGGAATGGAACCAGCTCAGGCGCGAGGTGATGCTGTCGGTGATGCGCGCCTTGACCCCGAGCGAAGCGCCCTTGTCGTTACGGTAATCGATGATGTCGGAGAAATACGCGAGCTGCGGATCGATGTAGTACTGGCCGTTGGGCAGCGTCGTCAGGCCCGCCGATGTCAGCGCGCCGGTGTACGGGCCCGTCGCCGAATTGGTCGTCAGCCAGGCCGCCCGATTCTGGTCCTGGAATTCCTTGGTATGAGTTTTCTCGTTGTCGAAGGACACGCTCGCGGTGAAGCCGATGCGGTCGCTGAGCTTGTACGACCCGACCAGCACGCCGGCGGGCAGCTTGCTCGAAGTGCCCTCCGCGGTCGACTCCCGGAAATTTCCGCCGAGCGTGAGTCCCTCGGGACCGGCCAATGGATCGCGCGTCTTCAGTTCGATCGTGCCGCCGAGACCGCCCTCGGTCATCGAGGCGTCCGGATTCTTGAACACGTTGATGCCGGTTACGAGTTCGCTCGGAACCCCCTCGAGCGACCCGTATTGCGAATTGCCGCCTGCACCCCCGCCGGAGCCCTCGCCCGACACGTAGAACTCCCTGCCGGTGAGAAACAAGTCCCCGTTCAGCGTCGTCAAATTCTGACGCAGTCCGT
Organism: Gammaproteobacteria bacterium; assembly: GCA_037441085.1. Taxonomy (GTDB): domain Bacteria; phylum Pseudomonadota; class Gammaproteobacteria; order Steroidobacterales; family Steroidobacteraceae; genus Bog-1198. The sequence goes on from JBBISV010000015.1 coordinate 1,426, forward strand.
CGATCAACACCTGCGTGCCTTCGCCCTGGGGACCGCGGTCGATCTGTATACCCGCGAGTCTCTGCAGCGACTCGGCGACATTTTGGTCGGGCATCTTGCCGATGTCCTCGGCGGAAATCACTTCAACCGGCAGGTTCGATTCCCGCTTGATGTTCAGCGCATTCTGCAGCGACTCGCGATATCCGGTGACGACGATCTCCGACAGCTGGTCGGCGTCATTCCCCTGCTTGGCGCTCGCGGCGCGCGTGGGTGCGGCCTCCGCCGCCAGTAGGGCGTGGGTGGCGCAGGTGGCGTCGAATGACACCGCTGTCATTAGCGCGTAACGAACAAACCGCCTGGCGCGCTTTTCCTTACGATGCGACATGGTACTTAACTCCCCCTAATTTGAACCTTATTCGAATCCGGCGTCGGCCCGTCGGCGAGGCTCTTGCCCTCTCCGGCGGACCGGGTCCGGCGCCATCGGCGCCTCACTTCCCGCACCATCCCGGGCCTCGGTCGCCGAGCGGTGTTGCGAGGAGGTTAACGCCGGCCGAAGTTCGAAGTCAACGAATAATTATATTTGATTGCATTTATCCAAGACCAATTCGCACGCTGCGTCACTTCTGAATTGGACTCGACACAGCCAGCTCCGCAGATGCTCGCGAGAGCAAGATCCGCGCTCGCAAAAAATCATAATAAAATAGTAAAAACAGCATGATAAGCGCCAATGTCGACGCATTCACAAAATGTTCACGGACCTCCAAATAAAGGCTCCGAGCGAACTCGGTGCCGCCGGACGCGACACGCTGAAGCCCCCAACTTCGGCGGCGGCGGCGCCGGCTCGACCGCTGAACCGGCGCGCTCGCGCGTGCACCATCCTCGGTCTCGAAGCTCGGTGACGCATATGCACCACAGACCCGGAGGATGTTCGCGGCGTCGCGACCGGCGTGACCCTGGGCACCGCAGGTCGCTTGGGGAACCCGCAGTCAACGCGTCCCCGCCAGTGCCGGCCGGCGACCGCCGATCGCGCTCGGCGAGCGCTCGTCCTGGTCACGGACTAGGCTCGAAACCGATTTCGCGTTACGATCGAATGACAGCGCTATCACTCCGGGTCCGAAATACGCTTCCGCCGGCTGTCTTTCGATGTGGGTCCAAAAATCCAATGAAGCTCGCAATTAAGCGCAAAAACGCCTTGGCGACAGTGACTGCGCTGTCATGTCTTTGGGTAGGCAGCACGCTCGGCGCACACGTCCCCGGGCCGGCGTCGCCCGACTCCGCAGCGGCAAACTCAGCCGGTTTCGGACCGTATGACGCCGCGTTTCTCGAGGGCGGCATCGGCCTGCGAACCGTGTTGAATGCGGCTGCGGGGCCTGTCGCCGCCGGCGCGGCCTGGTCCCTCGGCGGCTGGATCAAGCGGGGACCCAAACAACGCGGCACCGAAATCGTGACGGCGATCGGCGAACCGGCCGAAGACCGTTGGCGCGGTCTCGCGCTACGCGACGGACGGCCGGAACTCGCGCTTGGGCCCGATATTCGCATAGACGGCCCGGCGCCAATCGAACCCGGCCGCTGGACCGCGGTGATGGCGAGCTACGACGGACGCACCGCGCGGCTTTACGTCGACGGCCGCGAGGTCGCGTCGCGGCTCGCCGCGAGTCCGGCGGTCCCGGCGATCATCGTGCTCGCGCCGCCGGCGCCAACGGCGATGCCTGACGGCGCGCGGGCGTGGCTCCACTTCGGCGGTCGGCTCGCGCAGTGGCGGCTGCGCGACCATGCGCTCGAACCACAGCGTATCGCCGCGCTGGCGGCGGCCGCCCCGGATTTCAGCTTGATCGCTTTCTCGCACGTCGGGGCCGGCTGGCCGCTGCAGCGGCGCGAGTGGATCGGTCTGACGCAGCCGCAGCCCCCTTGGACGCTGCCACGAGCCCGCAGCGCGCCCACCGCGCCGGCGGCGACGACACCTCCCCCGCTATCGACGGCGTTGACGCACACCGGAGCGGCAACGTGGACGGTGTCTCAATGGCGTCTGCGCATCCCCTCCCCCGGAGCCAAGGACCCTGGCGGCGCACGCCTCTCGTCGGCCGGCTATCGCGCCGACGGACGAACCTGGCATGCGGCCGTGGTGCCGGGGACGGTGCTCACGACGATGATTGCGCGCGGACTGTACCCGGATCCGAATTACGGCCTGAACAACCTCGCGATTCCGGAGAGTCTGAGTCGTCGGGACTATTGGTATCGAAGCGCATTCCAAGCGCCCGCCGCATTGCGCGGCCGGCACCTGACACTGACTTTTCTCGGCGTCAACTACCGCGCCGAAGTCTGGCTCAACGGCAATCGCCTGGGCATGATCAACGGTGCCTTCGTCCGCGGAATATTCGACGTGACGCGGTTCGTGCGACCCGGCCGCCTGAACGCGCTTGCCGTCCGCATCCTGCCGCCGCCGCACCCCGGCGTGGCACACGAGGAATCGAAACTCGCCGGACCGGGGAACAACGGTGGCGAGCTTGCGCTGGACGGACCGACGTTCATCGCGACCGGCGGCTGGGACTGGATCCCTGCGATCCGTGATCGCGACATCGGCATCTGGCAGCCGGTCATTCTGTCGGCAAGCGGTGCGCTGCGCATCCTGGACCCGAAGGTGACGACCCGTCTGCCGCTGCCGAGCCGCGCGGAAGCGGACGTGTCGATCATGGTGCCCGTCGAGAACTCCGGCGACCGTGTGCATGCGGGGACCGTCACCGCCCGATTCGACAAAGTCACGGTGCGTCGCGCGCTCAGGATGCCGCCCGGGCTGACCGTGCTGCGCTTCACGCCGGCCGAATTTCCGCAGCTGCGCGTCGCACACCCGCGACTGTGGTGGCCGAACGGCTACGGTCCGGCGACGCTGCACCGTCTGCGCATCAGCGTGGACGATGGAGCGACGCGCTCCGACGTAAAGACGCTGCGCTTCGGGATGCGCGAGTTGACCTACGAGCTGTCGTTGTTCGACCGCGAAGGGCGTCTGCGGCGGGTGGAGATCGATCCCACCGCGGCCCGCGGCGATGGAAGGCGGATCGTCGATGTGCGGCACCGGGCGATCAAACGCACGCCGGACGGCTGGGCCGCATCGCTCACCGCCGCCGGCGAAACCTCCGCCGCGGTGCGTTCGCTGCCGGACGACACGCTGTCGCCCTATTTGGTGCTCAGGGTCAACGGCGTGCGCATCGCGGCGCGCGGCGGCAACTGGGGGATGGACGACGATTTGAAGCGCATCGACCGGCGGCGGCTGGAACCCTATTTCCGGCTGGAGCATGCGGCGCATCTCGATATCATCCGCAACTGGCTCGGCCAGAACACCGAGGACGCGTTCTACCAACTCGCCGACGAGTACGGTTTCCTCGTGTTGAACGACTTCTGGATCTCGACACAGAATTTCCAACTGGAACCTGACGACCCCGGACTGTTCCTCGCGAACGTCCGCGACGTGATCAGCCGGTACCGCAATCACCCGTCGATCGCGCTGTGGATCGGCCGTAATGAAGGGGTGCCGCCGCCGCTGCTCAACGACGGGATGGCCGATGCGGTCGCCGAACTCGATGGCACGCGCTACTACACGCCGAGTTCGAACTCGGTGAACCTCCAGGTGAGCGGGCCGTACAACTACCGACCTCCGGCGGATTACTTCACCACGCTCGCCCGCGGATTCGCGGTCGAGGTCGGCACGCCGTCGCTCGCGACGCTCGAGTCGCTGCGGGCCATGGTTCCACCGGGGGATCGTTGGCCGCTCGGCGATACCGATGCGTACCACGACTGGCACTTCGGCGGCAACGGCGACACGAAGACGTTCATGGCGGCGCTCGTGCGGCAATATGGAACTCCGGGCAGCCTCGAGGATTTCGAGCGCAAAGCCCAGCTCATGGACTACGTTTCCTATCGCGCGATCTTCGAGGGCTTCAACGCGCATCTGTGGACCCGGAACAGCGGCCGCCTGTTGTGGATGACGCATCCGGCCTGGCCCAGCAACACGTGGCAGATCTACACGTCCGACTACGACACGCCGGCGGCCTACTACGGTGTGAAGAAGGCCTGTGAGCCGCTGCATGCGCAGCTCGACCTGCCGGATTATCGACCGGCGATCATCAACGTGAGCCGCGTCGACGAGCCGCGCCTGACGCTCGAGAGCCGTGTCCTCACGTTGGGCGGCCGCCTGCTCGCGCGGCGCATCGATCACGCCGCTGTCGCCGGGAACTCGACGGCCGCTTTCCCACCGCTGGACCTGGCCCCGCTGTTCGCGCGCGAAGGCGTCGTGATCGTGAAGCTGACGCTGACCGATGCCGACGGAATCGTCCGCTCCGACAACGTGTACTGGCCGAGCGCCACCGACCGCGCACAACGACGGCTCGACGGGCTCGCGCCACAGCCGGTCGGCTTGACGGCCAGCCGGATCGCGAGTGAAACCGGGCCCGCGCAAGTCATCGACGTCGCCTTGACGAATCACGGTGACGACGCCGCGCTCGCGCTGAAAATCACCATGCTGGACGCGGGCGGCTCCCGTGTCCTGCCGGCTTACTACGGAGACAATGACGTGACACTGCTACCCGGCGAGACCCGCCACATACGAGTCGAATGTCCGATGGCCGGCGCGCGCTGCGCACGCGTTGCGCTGAGGGGCTGGGACGTGAAGGATCGCGTGGCCGCCATCCGCGATCAAGGGGCGCGCTGATGTCGCGCCCCTCAGGTACCCGCGGCGCCGCGCATCGCGTGCGGGGGTTCGCCGCCGCGGCGGCCGCGCTGCTGCTCGGCGCGGGAGCCGGACCCAGCGGCGCCGCACCGGCGACGGCACCGGCGACGACGACGGCGAGCGTGCATCCCGACCGTTGGCCGGCCGGACCGGCGAATCTCTTGATCCACCCGGACACCGAACGGTTCATCGACGCGCTGCTTTCCAAAATGACGCTCGAGGACAAGGTCGGCCAGTTGATCCAGGCGGACATCGCCTTCGTCACCCCGCGTCAGGCCGCGAAGTACCGGCTGGGTTCGGTGCTGGCGGGCGGCAATTCCGCACCCTTTGGACATTTGCGCGCGGCGCCCGCCGAATGGCTGCAACTCGCCCGCGCGTACCGCGGTGTCCCGGCCGGGGCCGATCATCCGGCGATTCCGCTCCTCCTCGCCATCGACGCCGTGCACGGAAACGCGCGCGTGCGCGGCGCGACGATATTTCCGCAGAACATCGCGCTCGGCGCCACCGACGATCCGGCTCTCGTCCGTCGTATCGGGCGCGCGACCGCCGCCGAGGTCACGGCGATCGGGTTCGACTGGACGTTCGCCCCGACGGTCGCGGTCGCGCGCGACGTGCGCTGGGGCCGTTCGTATGAAAGCTACTCCGAAGACCCGCATTTGGTCGCGCGACTCGCCGCGGCGATGGTCGAAGGGCTGCAAGGTACGCCCGGCACTCCGCAGTTCATGAGCGCCGACCACACCGTCGCGAGCGCGAAGCACTTCGTCGGCGACGGAGGCACGCTGGACGGCCGCGATCAAGGGGATGATCGCGCCTCCGAAAGCACCCTGATGCGCGTGCACGCGGCCGGATACCCGCCGGCAATCGACGCCGGCGTACTCAGCGTGATGGCCTCGTACAACTCCTGGCACGGGATCAAGATGCACGCCAACAAGGCACTGCTGACCGATGTGCTCAAGGCGCGTCTCGGATTCAACGGGCTCGTCGTCGGCGACTGGAATGCACAGGAGGAAATCCCAGGCTGCACGAAATTCGACTGTCCGACCGCGCTCGACGCCGGCATCGACATGTTCATGGCTCCGGACAGCTGGCGGCAGATCTACCGCAATACGCTCGCCGAAGCCCGCGCGGGGGTGATCCCCGCGGCACGCATCGACGATGCGGTGCGCAGGGTTCTGCGCGTGAAGGCCCTCGCGGGATTGTTTTCCCGGGATTCGCGAGACGCCCGGCAAAGCCGCCCCGGACTCGACGTGCTCGGCGATCCGTCCCATCGCGCACTCGCGCGCCGTGCGGTGCGCGAGTCGCTCGTGTTGCTGAAGAATAACGGCGCCGTCCTGCCGCTGGATCCCCGGGGTCGAATCCTCGTCGTCAGCCGGGCGGCGGTCGACATCGGCCAACAATGCGGCGGTTGGACCATCGACTGGCAGGGTGATCACAACACGAACGCGGACTTTCCCGGGGCGACGTCGATCTTCGCCGGCATCCGGGAACAGGTGGAGGCGGCCGGCGGGAACGCCTCCTACAGCGCCGACGGCCGGTTCACGCGCAAGCCCGACGCGGCGATCGTCGTGTTCGGCGAACATCCATACGCCGAATTCGAAGGCGACCGGGAGACGTTGGAGTATTCCCCGGGTGATCACCGGATCCTCCGGATCATGCGCGGCCTTCACCGCGCGGGAGTGCCGGTCGTCGCGGTGTTCTTATCCGGGCGGCCGCTGTGGGTGAATCCAGAGTTGAATGCGGCCGACGCATTCGTCGCCGCCTGGCTGCCCGGCAGCGAAGGAGGTGGCATCGCCGATCTGTTGCTGCGCGCCGCCGACGGCGGGATCCGCCACGACTTTAGCGGACGTCTCGCGTTCTCCTGGCCCGCGACCGTCATGCCGGTGCAATTCCTCGGCCACGGCGTTGTACGAGGCGCATTGTTCGCGCGCGGTTACGGATTGACTTACGCCAAACCGGCGCGCCTAGGCCGCTTGCCGGAGGCCCGGCACGCCGGTGCCGGAGTGAACGGACCCCGGGTCTTGTTCGCGCGCGGGCACGTCACCGCACCCTGGTCGATCTACCTGGACGATGCCGTCGCGACGGTGCGGATGACCTTGCCGGATCAAGTCGCACCGGCACGCCATTTGAGCGTGCAAGTCGACCGTGACGGCGCGCACGCCAATTGGAACGGCGGCGGGTGGAGCGACCTGCGCATCGGCGGGCGGGCCGTCGATCTATCGGCCTCCGCCGACCACGATGTGGCGGTTCGGCTGCGATTTCGCGTCGACGTCCGACCGACGACGACCGTGCGCATCGGTCCCGTCTGCGAGGCTGCGTATGCCCAGGCCGATCAAGACGGTCGAGGCGCCCGCTGCGGCGCCTCGCGCCCGCCGATGCTGGACGTCACCGACAGCTTCGCGACCGCGCCCATCGGCGCCGCCGCGGTGTTGACGCTGCCGCTGCGCTGCTTCGTTCGCGCCGGCGCGTCGCTTGCGCGCGTCGCCGCGCCGCTGTCACTCGACACCGCCGGTCGATTGTCCCTCACCTTGATCGACGCGCGTTACGTGCACGCGCCGGCCGTCGCACGGTGCCCGCCGCCGGCGGCCGCGCCGGCGCGTTGAGGCCGGCGACCTTCTCCGCCGGGTCGACCCATGACATAGTGAGGTGGATGACTCCACCGCCCATCCGTCTGCTGCTTGATCTATACGGGGCGGCGCTGGCGGCGGCCGACCCGCGCAGCGTGCTCGCGCCGCATTTGCCTGCGCCGCCCCGGGGACGGACGGTGGTCGTCGGCGTCGGCAAGGCCGCGGCCTCGATGGCCGCCGCCGTCGAGGCCCACTGGCGCGGACCCCTGTCGGGGGTCGTCGTGGTCCCTCGAGGCGCGACCTTGGACCTCGCGCAAGTGGAGCAGATCGAGAGCGCCCACCCAATCCCCGACGTCCGAAGCGTCGAGGCCGCGGAACGGTTGATGGCCGCGGTAAGCGGCCTCGAATCCCGAGATCTGGTGCTGGCCCTGATCTCGGGCGGCGGATCGGCGCTCTGCGCGCTGCCCGCTCCCGGCGTGACGCTCGACGAAAAGCAGTCGATCTCGCGGGCGCTGTTGCGCCGAGGCGCGACGATCCGGGAGATCAACACGGTGCGCAAACACCTGTCGGCCATCAAGGGCGGGCGTCTGGCGCTTCGCGCCGACCCGGCTCCGGTGCTGTCCCTGCTGATCTCGGACATTCCGGGCGACGATCCGACGTTGATCGCATCGGCCCCCACGCTGCCGGATCCCACGAGCTGTGCGGACGCGCTGGCGGTTCTCGACCGCCACGGAATCGACCTCAGCGCGAGGCTTCGCGCCGCCCTGGTCGATGGATCATTGGAATCGCCGAAACCCGGCGCCCGCTGCTTCTCGAGGAACAGCCATCGCGTGATAGCGCGCGCGCAGGATGGCCTCGAGGCGGCGGCGCGCGACGCCCGTCGCAACGGACTCCAGGCGCATATTCTTTCGGACGCGATGCAGGGAGAGGCGCGGGATCTTGCGCTCGCGCATGCCGCGATCGCGCTGCAGATCAAGCGCCACGGCCAACCGTTCGCCCCGCCCTGCGTGATTCTCTCCGGCGGCGAAGCCACCGTCACCGTCCACGGCAACGGCCGTGGCGGCCGCAACACCGAATTCGCCCTCGCCCTGGCGCTCGCGCTCGACGGCGAGGCCGGCATTCACGCGCTGTCCGCCGGGACCGACGGGCAGGACGGATCCTCCGCCGCGGCCGGTGCCTGGATCTCGCCCGACACCCTCGCCCGCGCGCGCGCCCGGGGACTCGATCCCGCGGCGCGCCTGCGGGACAACGACAGCTTCGGTTTCCTCGACGCGATCGGCTCCACGGTGGTCACCGGACCGACGTTCACGAACATCAACGACTTCCGCGCCGTCCTGGTCGACCGCGCCGCCGATGGGAGCGGCCGGGATTCGCCGGAAGTGAGATGATTGCGGCTTCGGCAGTACCGGCCCACGGAAGAGTCGCAGGAGCATCGTCATGACAGAGGCCCCGCAGATGCGCCTAGAGCGCGACAGCATGGGCGAGATCGGTGTTCCGTCGGACCACTACTGGGGCGCGCAAACACAGCGCTCGCTCGGGAATTTCCGCATCGGCGATGACGCGATGCCGGGAACATTGATCCGCGCGCTGGCGATCCAGAAAAAAGCCGCGGCGCTCGCCAACATGGATCTCGACGCGCTGGACCGGCTTCTCGGCGGCGCGATCGTCGCGGCCGCCGACGAGGTGATCGCGGGGCGGCATGGAGCCGAGTTTCCGCTGCTCGTCTGGCAGACCGGATCGGGCACTCAAACCAACATGAACATGAACGAGGTGCTGGCGGGGCGGGCCAACGAATTGCTCGGCGCCGGCCGTGGCGGCAGGCACCCGGTCCATCCGAACGACCACGTCAATTGCGGCCAGTCCTCGAACGACAGCTTCCCGACCGCAATGCACATCGCCGCCGTCGATGAAATCCGCTCACGACTGCTGCCGGCCTTGGACCGCCTGCACGGCGCGCTCGCCACCAAGGCCCGCGACTTCGCCGAGATCGTCAAGATCGGACGCACCCACCTGCAGGACGCGACACCCCTGTCGCTCGGCCAGGAGTTCGGCGCTTATGCGCGACAGATCGAACTCGCCTCGGAACGCATCGGCGCGTGCCTGCCGCGCCTCTACCCGCTGGCGCAGGGGGCCACCGCGGTCGGCACCGGCCTCAACACCGATCCCGGATTCGCCGCCCGCTTCGCCGCCATCGCAGCCCGCCTCACCGGGTATCCGTTCGTCACGGCCGCCGACAAATTCGAAGCCATCGCCGCCCACGACGCGCTCGTCGAGCTCTCCGGCGCGCTCAACGTGCTCGCCGTGTCGCTCACCAAGATCGGCAACGACATCCGGCTCCTGGGCTCGGGCCCGCGCTGCGGCCTCGGCGAATTGCGCCTGCCGCAGAACGAACCCGGCTCGTCGATCATGCCGGGAAAGGTCAACCCCACGCAGATCGAGGCACTGCTGATGGTGGCCGCCCAGGTGACCGGAAATCACGTCACCGTCACGATCGCCGGCGGCCAGGGACAGCTGGAATTGAACGCGATGAAGCCGGTCATCATTTTCAACGTGCTGCAGTCGATCCGACTCCTCGCCGATGCGGCGGTGAGCTTCGTCGATCACTGCATCGCCGGCATCGAGCCGGATCGCGCGCGCATCGACGATCTCCTGCGGCGTTCCCTGATGCTGGTGACCGCGCTCAGCCCGCACATCGGTTACGACAAGGCGGCGCAGATCGCGAAGCGCGCGCACGAAGAGGGCACGACGCTGCGAGAGGCGGCGGCGGCGCTCGGCTACGTCGACGAGGCGGATTTCGACCGCTGGGTGCGCCCGGAACTCATGCTCGCCCCGCGGGCCGGCCGAACGGGACTCTAGCGCGATGAACGATCCCGCCACCGCACATCCGTGGAAGTCCGGTCTCGCCGAGGCGATCGGCAACACGCCGCTGATCCGACTGCGGCGCGCTTCCGATGCGACCGCCTGCACCATTCTCGCGAAAGCGGAGTTCATGAACCCGGGCGGCTCGGTGAAGGACCGCACCGGTCTTTACATCATCGACGATGCCGAGAGGCGCGGCGCGCTGAAGCCGGGCGGCACGATCGTCGAGGGCACGGCGGGCAACACCGGCATCGGCCTGACCTTGGTCGCCAACGCCCGCGGCTATCGCTGCACGATCGTGATGCCGGAGTCACAAAGCCGGGAGAAGATCGACTTTCTGCGGATGATCGGCGCCGATCTGCGGCTCGTTCCGGCGAAGCCGTATCGCGACCCGGGCAATTACGTGCACGTCTCCCGCCGTCTCGCCGAGGAAATCGGCGCGGTCTGGGCCGATCAGTTCGACAACCCGGCGAATCGCGAGGGACATCGGCTGTTCACCGGGCCGGAGATCTGGGCGCAGACCGGCGGGCGGATCGATGCGTTCACCTGCGCCTGCGGCACCGGCGGGACGCTCGCCGGCACGGCGCTCGCGCTGAAGGCGCTGAACCCGGCCTTGAAAATCGTGCTGGCGGACCCCGAGGGCAGCGCGCTATACGGCTGGGTCAAGTTCAACGACCTGACCGTGACAGGGTCATCGATCACCGAGGGGATCGGCCAGGGCCGCGTGCCCGCCAATTTGGAGGGCGCGCCGATCGACGACGCGGAGCGGATAGGCGACGCCGAGGCGCTGCATCAGATCTACGACCTGTTGATACATGAAGGACTGTCGGTCGGCACCTCCTCCGGCATCAATGTCGCGGCCGCGATCCGGGTGGCGAAGAAACTCGGGCCCGGACACACGGTCGTGACGATCCTGTGCGACGGAGGCGCGCGTTACGCATCGAAGCTGTTTAACCCAGCGTTCCTGACCGCGAAGGGCCTGCCGGTCCCGGCCTGGATAGCCTGAATCGGTTTGGCGCGGGCGCCGGGGACGCGCTAGGCTTGGCGGACGGGCTCGCATCGGAAAAGGCTGCCATGTTCAAGCGATTCTTGCTTTGTTACGACGGCTCCGCGATCGGCCGCAGAGCGCTCAAGCGCGGCGCGGAACTTGCGATTCTGTTGAACGCGCAGGTCGACGTGCTCGCGGTTCTGCCGGAGGGTGCACTGAGTCCCGCGGTCGCCGCCGGCGCACTCGGGCATTCATGCATCATGGATTCCCAGGAGCCATCCCATGCCCGGCTGCTCCAGGAATCGATCGCGTGGCTGAAGGAGCGCGGGGTCACCGCGCACGGTCATTTGGCGAGCGGCAATACGATCGAGCGCATCGCCGAATACACCAAACGCCTGTCCATCGACCTCATCGTCCTCGGACACTACCCGCAACCCGCGGGCGGATTCTGGTGGTCCGGCTCGCAGCGCGTGTCGCTCGCCGACCGGACCCGGTGCTGCGTGTTCGTCGCGGTCGACTCGCCGGACACCGAGTGATCGGCCCCGGGCGCAGCGCGGCCGCGACGGCCGACGCCTTCACGCTCGAGGGCATCGGCCTGGAGCGCGCCGGCCGGCGGGTCCTCGCCGACGTGACGCTCGCCCTCCCGAAGGGCGGATTCTCGACGCTGATCGGGCCGAGCGGCGCCGGCAAGACCTCCCTGCTGAGATTGCTGAATCGGCTGGACGATCCGGCCTGCGGGAATGTGCGGTTTTTCGGACTGCCGATCGGCGAGTTCCCGGTGCGGGCGCTGCGTCGGCGGGTCGGATTCGTGTTCCAAACGCCGACGATGCTTCCCGGAACCGTCGGCGAGAATCTAAGGGTCGCCTCGATGCTGGGTGCGGAGGCCAAGACGGAGGCCAGCGGGCCCACGCACGCCGCCCTCGCGCTGCGCCTCGCGGAACTCGGGGCCGATTACGCCGACCGCGTCGCCGCGGACCTGTCGGGCGGCGAGAAACAGCGCGTCGCCCTCGCGCGCGCCTTGATGACGGATCCGCAGGTCTTGCTGCTCGACGAGCCGACGGCGGCGCTCGATCCCGAGGTGGCCGAACAGTTGATGGGCACGCTGCGGCGGCTGCGCGAATCGACCGGCCTGACCATCGTGATGGTCACCCATCGACTGAGCGAGGCGCGCCTGGCGAGCACCTACACTGTGATGTTGGAGGCGGGCCGCGTCGTGGAGGCCGGACCCTCCGAGCGGCTCTTCCGCGAAGCCGACCAGCCGCGCACGCGCGCCTTCATCGCCGCGGGCGGAGCCGGCGGACAACATGGCTGAGCCCACGGTCGACATCGGCTGGATCCATCTCGGCCTCGCGTCCGCGTTGATCCTGGTGGCGGTCGCATTGTCCGAGTTCCAGCGACTCGGCCTCGCCAAGCGACTGATCGTCGGCGCGTTGCGCGCGGTGGTGCAACTGACGCTGATCGGCTATCTGCTCGTGTGGCTCTTCGACACACGCCGCTGGTATTTCGTGATCGGCGTGCTGCTCGTGATGGTCGTCACCGCGACCTTCGCGGCGACCGGCCGGCAGCCGGGCGGCGGCTCGATGCAAAGGCGGCTGCGGCCGATCTGCTTCGCGGCGATCCTGATCGGCTCGGGTCTCACGATCGCCTACGTCACCGCGGTCGTCGTCGATGTCACCCCTTGGTACAACCCACGGTACCTGATACCGCTGTTCGGCATGATCGTCGGCAACGCGATGAACGGTGCGGCGCTCGCGGCCGAGCGGCTGCGCTCGGAGATGGAGCACACGCGCGCGCAGATCGAGGCCCTGCTCGCGCTCGGCGCATCGCCGCAACAGGCCTCCGCGGAACCGGCGCGGCGCGCCATCGTGGCGGCCATGATTCCGACGATCAATTCGCTGACCGTCGTCGGGGTCGTTTCGCTGCCGGGAATGATGACCGGTCAGATCCTCGCCGGTTCGGCGCCGACGCTCGCGGTGCGTTACCAACTGGTGGTCGTGTTCATGATGGCCGGCGCCACGTCGCTCACCGCCACGGGCATCGTGCGATGGTATCGAAGGACATTCTTCACGGCGGCCGCGCAGCTCCTGCCGCGCGAGCCCGTCTGATCCCCGGGCCGTTTCAGGCCACTGTGCGGGGCCGCCAGGCGGTGTAGAGAACGCCGCCGGCGCCGATGCTGCCGACCGCGATCGCCGCGAGCCAGGGCGTGTCCACGACTCCTGCGGTCCAAACCGCCGCGGTGATGACCGCGAACACCACCACCGGCAGCGGATACAGCGGCATGCGGTAACCGGCCGGGGAACCGTGACGTGCGCGCAGCGCGACCGCCGCAAACGCGGTCAGTGCATAGAATGGATACGCGGCGAGAAAATTCAGCCGGATCAGGGTCTGGAAGTTGCCGGCGCAGACGAGCGCGATCGCGCCGGCGCCGATCAGGACGACCGCGAGCCACGGTGTGCGCCAGCGCGGGTGCAGCCGCGCGAACGCCCGCGGGAACAATCCGTCTTCGGCGAGCGCGTAATATTGGCGGGAAAACCCGAGCACTTGCGCGCCGTTCGTCGCAAACGTCGCCGTCATGACGACCGTCGCGATCACGACGGCACCGGCACTCCCGAGCGCCCGGCGGACCGCGTCGGCGGCGACCGCGGGGGATGCGGCGACCCCCGCCAAGCCGAGCACCTTCACGAATCCCGCGCTGAGCAGGACATAGAGCACCGTGACGACCAGGAGTCCGCCGATCATGCCCCGTGGCACATTGCGCTCTGGATCACGCACCTCGCCCGCGACCCAGATCGCGGCCTCGCTGCCCTGAAACGCCCAGACGACCGGGATCACCCCGAGCAGCAGCGCCGAAAACGCGGGCGTCGTCGTCGCGGAAGGCATCGTGGCTCCCACCGGATTCACATGAGCGAAACAGACCAGCAGCACCGCGATCAGCGCGGCGATTTTGCCGATGGTCGCCGCGTTGAGCAGCCCGGTCGCCAATCGCGTCGAGCGCATCGCGGCCAGCGTGTGCGCGGCCAGGATCAGTGCGGCGACGCCGCGCAACTCCCACTCGGAAAGAGGCAGCACCGACCCGAGATAATCCGCGAACGTGCGAGCCACCGCGGCCGCGGCCGCCGGCAGGAAAACCACGCCCGAGACCCCGTAGACGAACGCCGCCCCGGGCCCGAACGCTTCATTGAGATAGACCACCTTGCCGCCGGATCGCGGCAGGCGGGTCGCGAGTTCGATGAAAAAGAGCGTGGAACTGGCGGCGAAGACGAAACCCACGCCCCACAGGACATTCAACCACCCGGCCGAACCGGCCGCGCGCGCCATGATGGCGGGAACGCGGAATATTCCGCTGCCGATCGTGAAGCCGGCGGTGTAGAGAACCACACCCGCGGCGCCGAGTATCCTCGGCAGCCCGGCCTCATCGCGGCCATTCGCCGACGGCGAAGGCCCCGAGTGTGCGCCGGCTCCGCTCACCCTTTGGTGCGAGTGAGCGGAAGCCGGTGCACGTTCATCGTCTTACTTGATGCTCGCCTTGATGCCGACGTAATACGTCCTGCCGACGACATCATACGTCGCCGAATCGGTACGCATCGGCGCGCTCTCGATCACCGGCGGACCCTTGTCGAACAGGTTCGTCAATCCGGCGGTGATCTGGATCATGTCCGTCGCCTGCCAATGCGCGTCCAGGTCGAAGTAGCTGTACGCCGGCACCGTCGGGGTGTTCGTCGTCGCCAGATCCTTCATCGACGAGATATACCGCCAGTGCAGCGCCGTCCAGATCGGGCCGACCGCATAGCCGAACGTCGTGTTCGCCTTCCACGTCGGGTGGGCAAGATCCGAAATCGTCGTGCCGTTCGCTGCCGCAACCGTTCCGGTGTCGCCGAGGCCGCCCGCGAAGTTCAAGTTCGGGACTCCCGGCACGCCGGCCACCGTCAGGGCATGCAGATACGAGATGTACGACTGGATCTTGATCCGTCCGGAATTCTCCGAGAGGCCGAGATCCTGCAGCGCAAAGCCCCAATGTCCCTCGAGGTCCACGCCGTCGGTCGTGTAGGACCCGACGTTCAGCGAGAACTCCTTGCCGAGCGAGATGAAGCCGTTGCTGTCACGCGTGATCTGCTGGCAGTAGAAATTGCTGGACGAGTAGGTCGGATTGGCACCGTTCGCGTTGTAGCAATTCTGCAGCACCGCATCCAGGCCGACGTTGCCGATCGCTCCGTCGATCTTGATGTGGTAGTAATCCACCGACGCGCCGAGATCGCGGGCCATTCCGCTGAATTTCGGCGTCAGCGCGAAACCGAACGAATAGGTGTTGGCGGTTTCGGGCTTCAGGTTCGGATTGCCCTGGATGATGCCGGGCGCCGAACTCACGCCATAGGTGAACGTCGGCAAAACGGCCGCCGGCACGCCTTGCGCCTGGCACAGCGCCGCGACCTGCGCGGCGTTCGCGCCGGAGCGGTAGACGCTGTTGTACTCGCAAGGATCCACCGAAATGGAGTCCTGGGCCTGCACGGTCGGATTGTAGAGTTCCTGCAGGCTCGGGGCGCGGATGGCGCGCTCGAAGCTGCCGCGGAACGTGACCGCGTCGCTCGTCTGCCAGTGGAAGTCGGCCTTCCAGGTGTTGGTGCCGCCGAACAAATCGTACTGCGAACGGCGCACGCCCAGGTCGACCGCCACGTCCTTCGCGAATGGCTTGTCCTTCAGCACCGGCACCTGCAGTTCGCCGTAGACCTCACGCACGTTCTGCGTGCCGCCGGTCGAACTCACCAGATCGTAGGACGGGGAGATGATGTTCGCGGGGAAGGTCGACGGCATCACGTTGAACGCCGGATTCAGGCTGGGATCGGCGCTGTAGGTGAAGCTCTCGCCGCGGTAATCGGCGCCGACCGCGAACTTCAGGTTTCCCTCGGACAGGTGCGCGATGGTGCCGCTGAGATCCGCTTCGATGTTCTTCTGCGTGATCACGTTGGTGTTGTGCGCCGTGCCGGTCGCGTACGCCAGACAGCCCGCGCTCATCGGCTGCGCACCGAGCGGATTCCACGCATAGCCGACGCAGTTGTTGCCGTTCGATCCCTGGTAATTGGCCGTGCCGTACAGGATGGTCTCGATCGCGGGCATGTTGATGTTGTTGGCCTGCGAACTGTCGAACAAGGTCTGACCATAGGATCCGTACACGTTCCAGGTAAGGTCGGTCGAGCCGATCACGCCTTTCACGCCGCCGGCCGCCTGATAGTCGTTGTAGTTGAACGACTCGATCCGGGGTCCGAGCGCAGTCAGCCAGTCCTCCATCTTCAGCGGACCGGTGCTCGCGCCGGGGGCGCGGGCGGCCAGCAGGGTCTGCAGCGCCGCATTGCCGGTCACGTACGGGTTGTTCTGCGGGATGTAGAAGAACTTGCCCGGGCCGATGTACGAGGGGCCGTTCGTGTCCTGCGCGAAGGAGTGCATGAAATTGATCTGGCCGTAGGCCTGGATGTTGTCGGTCACATCGTAGGTCACGCGCGAGAACAAGTTGTAACGCCGCGACGGCACCTGGATCACGAAGTAGGAGCCGAGGTACGACTTGACCGTGGTGCAATCCGGAGTGACGTGCAGCCCGGGGGTTTTATTGAGCGGTCCCTGGTAATTCTGCACGCAATTACCGGGGCTGCGGGTCGTGAACATCGTGCCGTTGCCGTTGAACCCGACGTAGCCGCCGTAGTTGCCGGTGCCATTCAACGGCGTGGTGCCGGAATACCCGGCCAGAACCCCATTGACCGCCGTGATCGGAATCGCGCCGCCGAGTTCGCCGGCATTGAAGATGCCCTCGGGCGGACGCGGTACGCCGCGGTCCATGGACGCGATGTTCGTGAAGAACGAACGGTTGGCGCCGGAGATGCCGCCGCGCTCGTTGTACTCGAGGTCCATGACCGCGTTGCCGCGGTTGTCGGCGAAGTTATCGCCCATCAGCACGCTGAAGCTGGTCTCTTTGCCGTCGCCGTGCGTGCTGCCGCCCTGCTGGTAGGACATCTCGACGCCGTGGAAATGCTTGCGCAGGCGGAAATTGACCACGCCCGCGACCGCATCGGAACCGTACACCGCGGACGCGCCGCCGGTGATGACGTCGACGCCCTCGAGCATCGCCATTGGGATCACGTTGAGGTCGACCGCCCCATTGGGGTTGGTCGGCACGAGGCGCTGGCCGTCGAGCAGCACCAAGGTGCGCTGCGGCCCGAGACCGCGCAAATCGGAGTAGGACTGACCGCCCTGGAAACCCGTCGACCCTTGCACGTCGCCGACTTCGGCGTGGCCCTGGGCGGCGGAGAATTGCGGCATCTGCGCGATGGCGGAATCCAGCGACACCTGGCCGGTGGCGGCGATCTGGCCCGCACCCACCGCAACCAGCGGGCTGTCGGACGTGTAGCTCGCGCTCGCGATGCGGCTGCCGGTGACGACGACTTCATTGAGTGTCGTGCTGGCGCTCGACGCGGCGGCGGCCGGCGTGGACCCAGACTGAGCATCCGCCGTCGGTGCGGCCGGAGCCGGCGCATCGGCGGCGAGCAGCGCGCTGGTCGCCGCCGGGGCGGCATCGGCGCGTTGCAGGATCATCGGCGCACCGGTCGGCGATTGGCCGACGGTCAGTTGCGTCCCCGCCAACAGATGGCTCAGGCCGTCTTGGGCGGTGAAATTGCCCACCAACTGGGTATCCGGCGCGCCACCCACCACGGACGGGGTGAATACGACCGGCGTACCGCTGATCTGGGAATATTCGCGCAGCGCCTGCGCAAGCGGCTTCTGCGAGATATCGAAGTGGAACAGCCGCGCATGGGCCGACGCACCGAATGCCGTCATCAAGCCAGCGGTGGCGATAATCGCCATATTTATCTGTGACTTATGATTCGATCCGGCGGGCGGACTGTGCGCCGCGGAGGCCTTTTCCGACCGCCTCGTGCCGCGCGCGGCGGCGGATTTATTCCATCTATTGAACATTCGCTTCCCCCTCTCTAAAAACCTGGATCTTTGTGGCAGGCTGAGCCCGCTCGGATTGTAACCTGCCGTATGTATAAGACGCCGCCGGCGCGAAAATCCTCCACCCAGGCGGTGACTTTTTTGCAACGACCGGCGGGAACGGCACCCAAGCCGGCTTGCGCCGCCCCCGGCGGACGGGCAATCATGACGTCTTTCAGGCCAAGGCCACCATGTCCATCCTCTCCCGACTCTTTAATAATCCGCCGACCGACGCGCCGGCGCCGGTCGCACCGGAGCCACAGCCGGCGCCCGCCGCGCCCAGGCAGGATCCTGTGGACCTCGCCCGCGAGGATGATCAGCGCTTTGCGGAGGCGCTCGCAAGCGGCTCGCCGGAGGCGCTGACCGACTGCGTGCTGCACGCGCACTCGACCAAGGCCCGCCAACGAGCGGCGCAGGCGGTCCACGATCCGGAACACTTGCGCGAGCTCATCCGGCTCGTGCGCGGCGGCAAGGACAACTCCGTCTATAGGATCCTGACCGACAAGCGCGACGCCCTGCTCGCCGAGGACCGTGCCCGAGAAGCGACGCAAAACGCCATCGAAGCGCTGGTTTCGAGCCTCGCCCGGCGCAGCCGCCTGCCCTACGATCCGCTGTACGAATCCTCGCTCCACCTGTTTCAACAAGAGTGGGACGCACTCGCGCCCCACGCGTCCGCGGCGGTCGGTGCGCAAGTGGCCGAACACCTTGCCGCGATGCGCGCGGTGATCGAAAGGCAACACCAAGAAGTCGCCGCGCGGTCCGAAAAGGAGCGCGCCGCGTCCGAGGCGGCCGAGGCCGCGGCGGCTGCGCGTCGCCAACAAGAAGAGGCGCGGCTGGCTGCCCCGCCACCGCCGTCGCCGCCGCCCGCCGAGATCGCGGCGCCGGAAGCGCAGACGCCGGTCGTCGCGCCCGAACCACGCACGGAATCGGGGCAGGCGCTGATCTCGCTGCTGCGCCAAGCGCAGGCGGCCCTCGGCCGCGGCGGCACCGCGCGTGCGCAGCGGTTGCGCGCCACGCTGGCGGGAAAGATGGACCAAGCCGTGGGGCTGCCCGGCTGGTTCGATCACCAGCTGCAACTCCTCGACGCGAAGCTCGCGGAGCTGAAGGACTGGAAAACCTTCACCGTCGAACCGAAGCGGGCGGAGCTCGTCGCGCGCATGCAGTCCCTCGTCGGCGCGGAGATCGCGCCCGAACAGCTCGCGCACCACATCCACCGAATTCAGGAAGAGTGGCGCACGTTGAAGCGCGGAGCCGGCGACGAGGACTCGGCGGAGGCGGCATCGTTTCGCGACGCCGCGAAGCGCGCCTACGAGCCGTGCAAGGAACACTTCGCGCGGCAGGCCGCGCTCCGCCAGGCGAACAAGGAGAACCGCGAAGCGATCCTCGCGCGGCTCCTCGTCTACACGGCAAGCCTCGAGACCGACGCCCCGAACTGGCGCCAGGTCGAGCAAACGATCGTCGAGGCCCGACGCGAATGGCGCGAACATGCGCCGGTGGACAATGCCGTGGCACCCGTGATGCAGGAGCGGCTGCGCGCGGTGCTCGGCGGGCTGCAGGAACGGCTGGATGCCGAATACGCGCGCAACGTCGCGGCGAAACGCGAACTGATCGACCGGGCGCAGCGACTGCTGACCCTGGCCGACACGCGACAGGCCATCGACGGCGCAAAGGGCTTGCAACAGCTGTGGCGGCAGGTGGGCCTGGTACCCAGGGCGCAATCGAACTCGCTGTGGGACGAATTCCGCGGCCATTGCGACGCCGTGTTTCAGCGCAGCGCGCAGGAAAGCGCCGCCCTTGGCGCGGCCCTCGATTCGAACCAGGCGCAGGCGCTCGCGCTCTGCGTCGAAGTGGAGCGGATCGCGGCGCTCGGCGGCGAGGACCTGCGAGCCGCCATGCGCACGCTCGACGAACAGCGTGCGGCATTCGATGCGCTGGAGCTTCCCCGTCAGACCGCCCGCGACGTGCGCCAGCGCTTCACGCGCGCGGCGGGCCGATGCGCGGACGCGGTTCAGCACGAACGCGCCGCCGCGGCGCGGCGCGCGACCGCGGCCTTGTTCGATGCCGCCGGCGCGATACGCGCCTACGGTCTCGCGCGGCTGCGGTCCGAGGACGTCGAAGGCGCGCATGCCGCGGCGATCGCCGCCGTGGCCGCGCTCGCCGACGCGCCGAAGGCGGCGCGAACGGTGCTCGAGAAACAACTCGCCAGGGTTGCGGCCGACGGCGGCGCCGGCGATCCGGCCGCGAACGAGGCGCAGCTGCGGCTCCTGTGCATCCGCGCCGAACTCGTGACCGACATGGCGACGCCGGACTCGGACAGGGAACTGCGCCGCGACTACCAGATGCGCCGCCTGCTCGCGGCGAACGGCCTGGGCGCCGACGCCGCGCTCGCGGATATGGATTCGCTGATGCGCGAGTGGTTCACGGTGGGGCCGGTGGAGCCCTCGGTCGAGGAGCCGCTGCGCAAGCGCTTCGAGCGGTGCCGGGGAACAGGTCGCACCTAGGTTTTGACGCAACCGCCCGACTTCAGGCCGGCGCTCCCGTCCGCAGCCCCGCCACCCTCCACCCGTTCCGCCGCAGGAACTCGACCGACGGCCGCAGCATCTCCTCGACCTGGGCGCGGCGCACCGGGTTTGCGAGCGCCGCGCGGCGCCACGCCCGCTCGGGGGCGAGACCCGCGCGGGCATAGACGCCGGCCGGCGGGTAATACACGTGGCGCGCGTACAGGGCGATGGCGATCGACAGGCCGGGCGACAACAGCGCCTTTTGCCACGGAGCGCAGCGCTCGGCCGTCCGCCGGCATTGTTCTCGCGCGTACGCGGAGTGCGCCGCCTCGTCGCGCAGGTGGATGTGCGCGATCCGGTACACGACGGCGCTCAATGTGGCATCCTCGACGCCGCGGCGCAGGCGTCGATTGAGCCTGTCCGGCAACTCCTCGCCGACGACGACCATCGCCCAGAACAGCGCGGAGTTCGACGGCACGAGCCGGCCGAGGGCGTCGACGGCGCGCGTGGCGAGCCCGCGATGCTTGTCGATGCCGAAGCCGCTGCGGCGGAGCAGCTCGACGAACATCAGGCTGTGACCAGCCTCCTCGCGCACCTCGTGCAGGAAGCGGATCTGGCGTTCGGCATCGGCCGTGCGATGCGCCAGGATCGCGAGCCGCGCCATGAACTGCGATTCCAGCCACAGGCCGGCCTGCAGCAGGTGCACATACTCGAGCTGCGACAGGCGCCGGCGGGTCGCGAGCGGCATCGCTTCGAACTCCGCGACCCCGGACAAGGACAGCGCGGCCGGCGGCAGCCACCAGCAATCGCGGTCGACTGCGTCCCAGTCGATGCTCGCGAGCGGATCCTCATATCGGCCGGCCGCGAATTCCGTTAGGCTCGCCATGCGCACTCCTCCACCGGAGACACCCAGTGCTGCTGGATTTGTTCTACGAATTCGCAATGCCGCCGGGAAGCACCCGCACCGAGGCCGGAATCTACGCGGACGCGCTCGCCGAAATCGAACTCGCGGACCGGCTCGGGTTCAACGGCATCTGGCTGGTCGAGCACCACCTGATGAAGGGCTACTCGAACCTGTCGAAGCCCGACCTGGTGCTCGCGGCGCTCACGCAGCGCACGTCGCGGCTGCGCCTCGGGCTCGGCGTGATCCCGCTTCCCTTCCACCATCCGCTGCACGTCGCCGAGCGCATCGGCACCCTCGACCTGCTGTCGGGAGGCCGGCTCGAAGTCGGGATCGGACGCGGCTTCTCGCCCGCGGAGTACGCGACCTTCGGTGTCGACATGGCCGCAAGCCGCGCGCTCGTCGAGGAGTCGCTCGAGATCATCCGCGCCGCGGCCGAAGGGGCGCCGCTCGCTCATTCCGGGCGTCACTACCGCCTCGATGGCGTCGAAGTCGTGCCGCGGCCGCTGCAACGGCCGTATCCGCCGTTGTGGACCGCGGCCGTGAGTCCGGAGACATTCGATTGGGCCGCCGCCGCGGGGCTCGGCGTGCTCGCCGGACCATTCAAGCCGTGGTTCATGATCGAATCCGACATCCGCCGTTATCGCGCGGCCTGGCGACGGTCCGAACCGCCCCGGATCTCGATGACGGTGGGAATGCTCTGCCTGCGCGACGGCGGGCGCGCCCGCGTGCTCGCGGGGCCGGCGATGCGCTGGTTCTACGGCGAACTGCTGCGGGTGACCGCGCCGGTTCTCGAGCGGCTGCTGCCGGGCTACGAGCATTTCCGCGATCTCGGCCGGTTTCGACGGCTGATGCGCGCGGGCGCGCGGCTCAGCCTCCTCGAACTCGCCGGACTCGCCGTCGTCGGCACCCCGGCGCAGTGCCTTGCGCGCATCCGCCGGTTCCGCGACGCGGGCGTCACGCACCTCTCCTGCGCCGTCGGCGCCGGCGTGCTGCCGACCGAGATCGTGCGCGAATCCCTGGAATGTATCGCGGGCGAGCTGCTGCCGGCACTTGCCGGCGCACCGCGAGCATGATCGAATATCAGCGTGAACAGGTGGACGGCATGCAACTGACGGATGAACTGCGGCGTCGGCTCGCCACGGAACAGAGCATCTTTCGCGCCCAGCTGCTGCGCGAGGACATCGTGCGTCTCGAGAAGCTCGAGGCGCTCACCCGCTCGACCGCGGATGCCGCGGAGTATCGGCGCGCCGCCCGCCGGCTCGGCTGGACACCGATGGATGCGCGCACGAACGAACTCGGCGCGGCGCTGGATGCCTTGATCGACGCGGTACGCGACGACCATGCGGAACTCGCGCTCAAAGCGTGGATCGAGATCACGCAAATCCGCATCGAGCGCATGGTCGGCTGCCTGTCGACACCCGCGCCGCGGCCGATCGATTGACCGACGCCCGCTCATGACGCCGCCTGCCGCCAGTAATCCGGCGAGGAAATCCACGCGCGCCTGAGCGCCGCGATTCCCGGCCCGCCGGTGCCGCTTTCGGCCAACAGTGCGCGGCGATGGCGCAGCGCCCGCCCATAGGCCGCGTCGTAGAGCGATGACAGCTCTTCCTCAAAATCCTCGAGCGCGCCGGAGCGGCCGGCTATCGCCTGCGCGGCGGCGGCCCCCGCAAGCGCGCCGGAGCGCACCGCCGCTTCGATGCCGGCGCCCGTCACCGGATTCGTCAGGCCCGCCGCATCGCCGGCGAGCAGGACGCCGGTCTCGCCCAGCAAGCCGACCGATTTCAGGCGGCCGCCGACCGGTATAAGGCCCCCGGTCAGTTCCAAGGCATCGCCGGCCGCCACCCGGCCGGCGGCCGCGAGTTCCGCATGCAAGTCGTGGAGGAGGGGTTTCAGGCGGTCGCGGCAGCTTTGATCGACGCCGATGCCGATGTGCGCGGCACGACCCGTCGGAAACAGCCAGGCGTAGCCGCCCCGGTAGGATGCGCGCAGGAAAATGTCGGTCGCCGAGTGGCGCAGCGTCATCGGCACCGTCACCTGCCGGGTCGCGACGAGTTCGCCGTTCACGCTGCCGATCGCCGCGCCGACGCGCGAACGCGGTCCGTCGGCGCCCACGAGCACCCGCGGCCGGCATTCGAGGCCGTTCGACAGGCGAACGCCGCCGTCGGGCAGGATGCGCGTGACGGTCGTTCCTGTCAGGCAGCGCGCGCCGAGTGCGAGCGCGTGTCCCGCCAGCGCCTGGTCGAACCGCTGTCGCGAAATCATGCGTCCGCGAAAGTCGCCGCGTTCCTCCGGCTCCTCGGCCTCGATCATCGTGATCATGCGGGTGATCGATTGCGTCGATACGGCGTCCCAGGACACCGCGCGAAGACTCAGCACGGCCGACACGAACTCGGCGCATTGCACCGGCGTGCCGATCACGCGGCGCTTTTCGACGGCGAGCACCTCACAACCGGATTCGGCCGCGGCGGCGGCCGCGCTGGCGCCGGCGGGTCCGAATCCAACGATGAGCACATCGGGGCGCATCGCGGCCCCTGGGTCAGCGGCGCCGTCCGCAGAACTGATCGTGCAGCGTCTTGATGATCGCGGCGGTCTCGCCGCTCGCGAGCGCATAGTGCACGGACTGGCCGCGGCGGCGCGTCGAGACGAGCTTATGCTCGCGCAGCAGCGCGAGATGTTGCGACACCGCGGACTGACTCAAGCCGACGTGGGCCTGAAGTTGCCCGACGGATTGCTCGCCTTCCGAGAGTTTGCAGACGAGCATCAGCCGCGCTTCGTTCGCGATGGCCTTCAAGACATCGCAGACACGCGAGGCGCGCGAGTGCAACGCCGCGAGTTCGCTCGGACGCAAGGTCGTCGTGACCGGCGCAAGACGCGTTGCGGTTGCTGCGCTTCGGCTCATGCGGCGCAACCCGCGAAGCCGTCGGCGGCCATTTTCGCTTCGTAGGGTGCCGCGACCTGGGTGCCCGGAACGAGCGTGGGCTTCACCGACGCCCAGTCCTCCATCTTCATGATCATCAGCCAGCCCCGACCGTAGGGATCGTCGTTCGCCATGCTCGGGGTCGCGACGAGCGCCTCGTTGATTTCGACGACGGTACCGGCGGCGGCGACCTTCGCAGGGCCGACCCACTTGCCCGACTCCACGGTCGCGCAGGACTTGCCGGCCTTGACTTCCTTGCCGACGCCCTTCGGCGTGAATGACACGAGGCGGCCCGCCATCGCGGTCGCAACCGCGGTCATCCCAACCTTGACGTTGCCGTCGCTCTGCTCCTGAAACCAAATATGGCTCTGGACGTCGTACAGTAATTCATCCGGCAGATTGCAGCCGCGCACTGTGGCCATGGATCAACCCTCGTTTTCGATAAACAATCACCCGGCATCGGCCCGCAGCGGACGCGAGGCGCAGCAAAACTCGCCGAGTTGCTCCGCCTGGAGCTTGCCCGTCACGAACAGGCACAAATGATTGGCAAGTAACGCCATCATTCGCACCCGCGCTGCCGTTTCCGGGTGTTCCGGCTCCAATGTTATCAGGTTGTGATGATAGGCGAGTTCGCGGCAGGATTCCCGGCAGGCATTGAAGCTGGGCAGCTGCCGCGCCCCCTGGCGGTGCAGCGCGAGCAGCCGGAATTCCTCGTACCGATCCGCCGTGGGCATCTCGCCACGAGCGCGCACCCAATGCTCGAGAACCTCTTCGCCCAGACGCAGTATTTCCGGCGCATCGGCCGCCCGCGGGGTCCCGGCGCTGAGTTCCGCGAGACGCTCCTCGACCTGCAGGATCGAGCTCACGTGAGCCCCTTGGCCTTCAGCATACCCAGCGCATCGGAGACGTTTTCATGCAGCCCGACCTGGCGCGACGACAGCCCGAGCGCGATGCCGAGCAACTGCGTGAAATAGACGATCTTCACCTGGGTCTTTCGGCCGAAGCGCTTCTCAGCGCGAATCTGGTGCATCTCGAGCCCCGAATGACACGTTGGACATTCGGTCGCGATCACTTCCGCACCGCTTGCCTCGGCGGCGTTCAGAATGTTGAGCACGAGCTTCGTCGACATGTCGCTGTCGGACAGCGTATGCGCCCCGCCGCAGCAGGCGGTCTTCAGCGGGAATTCGACGTTGACGGCACCCGCCGCCGCGAGCAGATCGTCCATGAAATGCGGCTTCGACGTCGATTCACTGCCGGGACCGGCGTCCTTTTCCGGAAAGATGTTGCGCGGTCGCGTGTACATGCAACCGTAATAGTTCGCGACGCGCAGGCCCTTAAGTCCATTCTTGACGCGCGCGCGCAGACCATCCTCGCCGATCGCGGCCTTGATCCAGTCGAGCGCATGGATCGTCTCGACCTGGCCCGCCTGGTACGCCTCATGACCGGCCTTCGCCGACAGCCGGTCGACGACTTCGCCGCTCTTCGGGTCGTGCGCCAGGTCGTGCTCGGCCTTCTTGAGATTGTGATAACAACCATTGCACGGCGCCATCACGACATCCATGCCCATCTGGTTCGCCGCGATCGACATCACCCGTGATGAAAGGTACGTCTGGACCTTGGGGTCGATGTTCTTGACCTCCATGGCTCCGCAGCAGTTCCAATCGGTGATCTCGACCAGGTCGAGCCCGAGCGCCTTGCCGACCTGCTTGGTCGAGCGGTTGTACGGATGGCCGCTGCCTTCGAGCGTGCAGCCGGGGTAATAGGCTACCTTGCGGTATTTCTGGGTCTTGTCCTCGGGCATCGGTTTGTCGCTCCGTCAGGCGTGGGGAGTACCGGCGGCGTCGCGCCGCGCGGTCTCGATGAGATCGGTAAGTCCCAGGGCGCGCTGCTGCAAGGCGTGCTGCTCGTCGACGTACTCCTCGATCGCCGCGCGCGCCTTCGACCAACCACGGGTGCGCGGCGCGATGAGCGTCCCCAGGCCCATGCGCGCGAGCAGCCCGACCGGCAGGTGCCTGAGCAGGCCGCGGCCCATCTCGATGAGCCAGTCCTGCTTGAGCGCCTGGCCGGTGCGCTTGAAGAACCGCTGGATGGTGCGGCCCTCCTCGATCTTTCCGGTCTTGATGACCTGTTCGGCGAACACTTCGTCGAAAATCATCGACGGCGACTTCTGCGTATGTCCCTTCAATTCGAGCCAGTGCGACAGCGCCTTCATGACGCCTTCCGGATTCACCTCGCGCGGACAGATGGTCGTGCATTTGTTGCAG
Organism: Gammaproteobacteria bacterium; assembly: GCA_037441085.1. GTDB lineage: Bacteria > Pseudomonadota > Gammaproteobacteria > Steroidobacterales > Steroidobacteraceae > Bog-1198. The sequence continues at coordinate 28,100 of JBBISV010000015.1, forward strand.
CTGACGCATTGCCAGATGATGTCCTTGTCGCGCAGCAGCTCCGCCTCCATGCCCAATCGCACGAGGTAGATCCAGAACCGCGGGTTGAACTCCGGGTTGATCGCGTTGACGGTGCAGGCATTCGTGCAGGACCCGCATTGCCAGCAGCGGTGAATGAGCTCCCCGCCTGGCAGCGCCGCGATTTCATCCTCCATCGCTTCGTTGTAATCGCTCACGACACGCGACTGGATGAACGTGCTCCAATGCCCCGAGACGTCGACCCCGTCGACGACAAGCTGCTCGTGTTCCCTCAGATTCTCCGGCCGGATCAGCGCTTTTTCGTGTATGGGCATGGTGTTCTCAGCCTGTAATCTCTTGGTCGCCGCGTTCGTCGATGACGTACGCCGATCCATCGACCGTCCTCAGCCGCGTGCGGCCGCTGCCCGCCTTGACGCCGTCGAGCCCGAGCAGGCGGCGCGTGTACTCGAGTGGATCCTGTTCGGCGGAAAAGTCGGTGCGCAGATAGCTGCCGCCCTGTTCGCAGATGTACTCCGCGTAGATCTGCGCGCACAACAGGTCGACATAATGGAGCATGTCGCGGAAGAAGCCGTTCTGCGCGAGGAACTGGCTGAGCTCTTCGCGCAGCGTGAGGAAGGTCGCATAACCGTCCGGCACGTCGATTTGCACGTGATCCGGATTCTCGGCGTACCAGATTTCGCGGATCACGCCGGTGTTCTCGGCGGCGTCCCAGACCCAGCGGTTCATCAGGGGATATCGTTCCGGGGCGATGTTGTGCAATAGCTCCGCCGCGAGATCGCGCACCCAGCGCTGCGTGGCATCCTGCCCCAGGCGGGCGCCGAATGCGGCGAGTCGCGTATCGGTCGCCGCGGGATCATCGATGCCGGCGACCAACTCGGCGATGTCCTCGCGCAACGCGTCGTACGCGGGGCGCTCGAGCCAGCGCGCGATGCGCCGACGTACCGTCGGCATGAACGGGCACAGGCCCTTGAAGGTATCCGGTTCCAGCGCCTCCGGGCGATTACCGTCTGCGAACGCGTCGCGGAACAACCGGCTCTTCAGTTTCAGCGCCTCGACGTAGCGCTCGATCCCACCCTGCGTCTCGGCCCCGGCGGCCAGGCGCGCGAGACTTTGGCCGAGGCGCGGACCGCTGAGCTCGAGGCGTACCGGCGCTCGTTCGAGCTCCATCACGGCACGCCGCGCCAGGGGATTGCGCACGTGCCGGGCCTCAGGCGCTCGCCCGCGAGGGGGCGACGAGACCGAGCGCCTGCATCGCGGCCGCGTGGCCTTGTCCGATCGAGTCGTCGATGGTCTCGGGGCCGGTGGCGGCGCCGGCGACGAACACGCCCGGACGCGACGTCTCTGCCATGTTGCCATAGTTGTTGCCGCGCCCGAGATAGCCGTGCTGCTCGAGCGCGACGCCGAAGGTCGCCGCGATCGTCTTATTGTCGACGTTCGGATCCATGCCGATCGCATGCACGACCATGTCGAACGGAATCGTGACCGGGCGCTTGACCAGCGTGTCCTCGCCCTTGACGATGAGCTGGTGACCGTCGGAGGTCACTTCCGCGATGCGGGACTTGATGTACTTGACCTTGAATTCCTCCTGGCTGCGCCAGTAGTACTTGGTCTCGTACAGCCCGAATGTGCGGATGTCCATGTAATAGATGTACACGTGGCAGTCCGGCAGTTCCTCGCGGATCTCCATCGCCATGTTCGCCGAGACGGTGCAACAGATCTTCGAGCACCACTCGCGGCCGATTTGCCGGTCGCGCGAACCGACACACAGGAGAATCGCGACGCGCTTCGGTTTGCGGCCGTCCGACGGGCAGCGCACGCCCTTGCCGGAGGAGATCATCTGCTCGACCTGCGTCGTCGTGACCACGTCCGGGAACGTGCCGAAGCCCCATTCGGGCTTGTTCAAGGAATCGAAATGAGTGAACCCGGTCGCGAGGATCGCGGCGCCCGCGCGCACCGTCGCGCCGTTCGAGAGTTCCGCCGCGAAGTCGCCGGGGGTGCCGGAGAAGCTCTTGACGGTGGCGCCGGTGTGCACTTCGACGAGTTTGTCCTGCACGACCCGCTGCACCATCCCGCCGATCGCATCCTTGGCCCACTCGCCCGAGGGCACGAGCTTCGCGTAGCCCGACAGGATCGGCGCGCCGCCGAGCCGGTCCGCCTTGTCGACGAGAACGCTTTGCTGTCCGACGCGTGCGAGAGCATGAGCGGCCGCAAGCCCCGCCGGGCCGCCGCCGACGATCAATATCGGTTGTTTCATCCGGATTGTCCTATGCGCTTGTAGCCGGGACCCGAGGTGATCATGCGCCGCGGATCGTAGAGCGTCTCCCCGCGCCCCGCAGCCACTTCCTTCAAGTACTCTTCGAACTCGGCCTTCTTCGCGCGCCAGTCGATGCCGAGTTTCTCCATCAGCCCCTCGGTCGCGGAGGCATGCCAGTGCGTCTGCACGATCTTGTACGGGTGCGCGCCGCAGACGAGCGCGGCGAACTGGCAGTCCGCGAGGACCGGCAGGCTCACCGGGCGGCCGTCAGCCTTGGAAATCCATTGGTTCTTGTCGAGCGTCGTGATGCAGCCCGTGTCGTGGCCGATCATCACGTCCGCACGCGCCTCCTCGACGGCGACGCGGATCTTGCGGTCGATCGCGAAGGAACGCGTGAATTCGCGCTCCGAGATGATGTGACGGAAGCCGAAGCCGCAGCAGTCGTACCAAGTCGAGTAATCAATGACCTGCGTACCGAGCGACTGCATGATGCCCGTCGACACGGCGACGCGGTTGCCATCGAGGACGTCGTCGTCGTAGATCACGTCCTCCGGGATCATCTTGTAGACATGGCAGGCGGGGTGGATCGTGGCGCGGATGCCGCTCGCGTCGATGACCTGGCGCTTGGCGATCTCGCCGCGCATCACGTGCACCCACTCGCTGTAATGCACCACCTCTTCGGGCATCAGCAGCTTGCCGTCGACGAGCCGGCCGAGCTTGCCGAGGATCTGGCGCACCCTCTCGCGCAGCTTCGCCGAGTGCACGAGATACGTGCGCATTTCCTTGTAGTTGCCGAAGGAGGTTCCGCAGTGGACGAGCGGATAGTAATACCCCTCGGGCAGACCCTGCGCTTTCGCGGACATGTAGGCTTGATGGAAGTTTCGCAAGAAAACCGCCGCCAGACTTTCGACGTTGCCGATCCCGGAGCCGTGGTAGTTCCAGGCCGTGCAGGAGGTCTGGTCGGTCTCATCGAGATAGTCGATGTCCATCTGGTTCATGAGCCAGAGCAGCGAGGTGGGGTACCCGGGGATATTGCCGCACTGGCCGCAGGATTTGTGATGCCACAGTCGCGTCGTCGGGATCTTCTTGTCCCAGCCGTAGAGCGTCTTGACATGCACCGGCTTGTGTTCGTCGCTGACGCGGTGGACGACGATTTCGCCGTCCTTCTCGAGCTGCCACATGGCGTCGCGCACATCCTCAACCCGGTCCTTGTTCGTCAGCATCGAACGCTTGTCGATGATCTGTTCGACCCAGGCGGTCGCGATTTGCGCGTCTTTCGCGCCGAGACCCGCGGCCTTCCATTCGGGTCCGTGACCGGTCAGGTGCTCGCCCGCGGTCTTGTCGGTTGGATTCGCCATGGATTCACTCCTCCTGATCTTCGAGCCAATCGGCATAGTCGTCGC
>JBBISV010000016.1:0-30951 GCA_037441085.1 Gammaproteobacteria bacterium
GTCGCGGCGCCGCGGGGCGCTGCGCGGCCGCGCGATTCGTGTCCTGTGCCCCGCCCGGCTTGCCCGCGGGTCGCCGGTCGCGGCGTTGGCTCTGCCGATCCGCCTCGTCCGCCTGCTTCTTGCTGATCAGACCGGCTTGTAGCAGCTGGTCGCGTAGGGACATGCTCATGATGGGCGCCAACTCGTCGTCTTGGGAGGAACGCGGGATTTTAACCCGGGTTCGGGCCCGCGGGTGGCCCGGGATTGCGCGCGCGCAGCGTCAGCCCGCCAATTCACGGTACCGCCCGCTCATCGCCGCCGCGAAGGCGCGCGCCTCTCGCTCGAAGCGATTGTCCGCGTAGCCCCGGCGCGCCGATTCCACCAGGTACCGCCAACGCGTCAAGCGACCGCCGCGCCATTGCCGCAGCACGTGGAAGTATTCGTGCAATACCATATCCGGATCCTCGACGAACCCGCTCCCGGCGCCGGCCAGCAGAATCCGATTGGGCCTGGTCGTGGCCGCCATGCCGAGGTGCACGCGCGCATAGAACGAATGCTCGATGATGACCACACCCGTCACCGGCTCGCCGAAGATCCGCTCCAACGCGGCCGCGGACCGTTGCGGCAGCGAAAAAACGCCGCCCACGTTCAGAGCAGGGCCGCGTCGATGTCGGCTTCGAGACTCTCCGGCTTGTCGGTGGGCGCGTAGCGCTTGATCGGAACGCCGTTCTTGTCGGTCAGGAATTTGGTGAAGTTCCACTTGATCGCCTCGAGCCCGAGAATTCCGGGACGGGCCTGTTTCAGATAAGCGAACAGCGGATGCGCGTCCCCGCCGTTGACGTTCACCTTCGCGAACAGCGGAAAGCTCACGCCGTAAGTCAGGGAACAGAACGATTTGATCTCGGCCTCGTCGCCCGGCTCCTGGTGGCCGAACTGGTCACAGGGAAATCCGAGCACATCGAAACCGCGCGGATTGTATTTTTTCTGCAGCGCCTCCAGGCCGGCGTACTGCGGCGTGAATCCGCACTTGCTCGCCACGTTGACGATGAGCAGCGGCCGGCCGCGGTAGACGGCAAGGGCGCGGTCGACTCCGTCGATCGTGCGCGCCGAGAAATCGTATACTGTCATTAATGCGAGCGCTCGTGCTGCCGTGGACGGCGCCATGATACACCGCCCGGGCCGGTTGCGACCGGCGCGCGGGGGTGGTCCGCCGGGAATCGACACGCGAGGACATCCGCTGAGCCAGAATCCAACGCCACCGCGGCGCAACGCACTGCACGACATGCCGGGCGCCATTTGGGTGCTCGGCTTCGTCAGCCTGTTGATGGACATTTCCTCGGAGATGATCCACAGCCTCCTGCCGCTGTTCCTGTTCGACGTGCTGGGCGCGAGCGCGCTCGTTGTCGGCGTGATCGAGGGTCTCGGCGAATCCACCGCCCTCGTCATCAAGGTCTTCTCGGGCACGCTCAGCGATTATCTGCGACGGCGCAAGGGCCTCGCGCTGTTCGGGTACGCGCTCGCCACGCTGACCAAGCCGCTGTTCGCAATGGCCTCGTCGATCGGGCTCGTGCTCACCGCCCGCGTCCTCGACCGCATCGGCAAGGGCGTGCGCGGCGCGCCCCGCGATGCCTTGATCGCCGACCTCGCGCCACCGCAGCGCCGCGGCGCCGCGTTCGGCCTGCGCCAGTCGCTCGACACGGTCGGCGCGTTCTTAGGTCCCTTGCTCGCGGTCGCGTTGATGCTGGCGTGGGCGGACGATTTTCGCGCGGTCTTCTGGGTCTCGGTGATCCCGGGCGCGCTCGCGGTCGGCGTGCGCGAACCGACGCGGCACGCCGCGACCAAGCGCGTCAATCCGATCTCCAGGGCGAGTCTGCGACGTCTTGGGCCGTCCTATTGGTGGGTCGTCGGCATCGGCACCGTGTTCACGCTCGCGCGCTTCAGCGAGGCGTTTCTCGTGCTGCGGGCGCAGCAGGGCGGCATCCCCATCGCGTTCGTGCCGCTGGTGATGGTCGCCATGAACGTGGTCTACGCCGCGTCCGCTTATCCGTTCGGGAAGCTGTCCGATCACACGAGTCATACCGCGCTGCTCGCGTTCGGGCTCGTGGTGCTCATCGCCGCGGACCTCGTGCTCGCGAGCGGCGACCGTTGGCCGACGATTCTCGTCGGCGTCGGGCTCTGGGGCGTGCACATGGGCATCACCCAGGGACTGCTCGCGGCGATGGTGAGCGCGACCGCGCCGCCCGACCTGCGCGGTACGGCTTTCGGATTCTTCAACCTGGTCGGCGGTTTCGCGATGCTGGCCGCGAGCGCCGCCGCCGGCCTGCTGTGGTCGCGCTTGGGCGCCGCGTCGACGTTCTACGCCGGCGCGGGCTTCTGCCTGCTCGCCCTGGTCGTCATCCGGATCGGCCGCCGCGCGGTCTAGGTCGCCGGCTCCGCCGCCGCGACATCGAGGCGCTTGCCGGGCGCGATGTCCCCGACCGAGGTCAGCACCTCGATCAACGCCGGCCCGGTGGCCGCCCGGGCGCCGGCCAGTGCCGCCGCGAATCCGTCGGTGTCGGCGACCCGCGCCGCGTGCAGCCCATAGGCACGCGCCAGCGCCGCGAAATCCGGGTTCTTCAAGTCGGTGCCGATGGTCCGGCCCGGAAACCGGCCCTCTTGATGCATGCGGATCGTGCCGTAGCTGCCGTTGTTGATGACCAAGAACACGATGCCGAGTCCGAGCGCTGCCGCTGTCGCCAGTTCCTGCGAGGCCATCAGAAAGCAACCGTCACCGGCGACGCACACCACCTCACGCTCCGGATGCTCGAGTTTCGCGGCAATCGCCGCGGGTACCGCGTAGCCCATTGCGCCGCTCCCCGGGGCCAGCTGCGTGCCGAACGCATCGTGGGCGAAGAACCGATGCAGCCAGGCGGCGTAATTGCCGGCCCCGTTGGTGACGATGGCGGTCGGCGGCAGGGTCCGGCGCAGCTCGCGAAAGACGCTCGACAGGTTCACGTCGCCGCCGACCGCGACCGGTTCACCGAATGCCAGATGCTCGGCCCGCGCGGCCCGGGTCCACGCCGCCCAGGGCCGTGCCGCGGACGGCGGATCGAGGGCCGCGAGCGCGGCCGCCGCCGAGTCCGGCGCCGACTGGATCGCAAGGCCGGCGGGAAACACCGCGCACAGCGTCTCGCCGTCCGGATGCACGTGGATCAAACGGGACGGCGTCGTGCCGCGATCCAGCCACTGATAGCCGCCGGTCTCCACGTCGCCTAGCGGCGCCCCCAGCACCAACAGCAGATCGGCCGCGCGCAGGCGCGCGATCAACGGCGCCGGCGTGCCGAATCCGCACTCGCCCGCATAACTTGCGTGCCCATTCGGAAAATGATCCTTGCGGCGAAAGCTCGTGACCACCGGCAACTCCCAGGTCTCCGCGAATTGCCGCAACGCATCGACCCCCGCCGCGCTCCAGCCGCTGCCCCCGACCCACAACAGCGGCCGCTCACAGGCGGCAAGACGCGCGCCGATCGCGCGCGCGAGCACCGGTGCGATTGCCGGTGCGTCGATGCGCGCCGGCGCGGCGCTCGAGGCCGGCGCGCAGGCCTCGCCGAGCACGTCTTCCGGCAGGCCGACGATCACCGGGCCCGGCCGTCCGGCCGTCGCGAGTTGCAGCGCCCGATCCACGATTTCCGCGGCGCGCGCGGCCACGTCGATCTGCAGCACGCCCTTGGCGAGGTCGGCGAACGTCAACGCGAGATTCACCTCCTGAAACGCCCGCCGGAACCGGTCCTCGCGCGCGATCTCGCCGACGAACAGCACCATCGGTGTCGCATCCTGTTGGGCGGTATGTACGCCGATGCTCGCATGCGCGAGCCCCGGGCCGCGCGTGACGAAAGCGACGCCGCAGCGGCCGGTGAGCTTCGCGGTCGCTTCGGCCATGTTCGCCGCCGCGGCCTCGTGACGGCAGGTGATCAGCGCAACACTGCCGCGCGCATCGAACAGCGCGTCCAACACGTCCAGGTAACTCTCCCCGGCAACCGCGAATACACGACGGACCCGGTGGGCCTTGAGCCGCTCGACGATCGCGTCGGCGACCCGCCGGCCGGCGGCTGGTGACGTTCCCATGCATACCTCGGATAGAACGAATGGTCGGCGCATTGTAACGTGGTTGCCCCCGCCGCCGCGGGTGGTATGCTGGCCGCGCGATGGGTCAACGCACCACAGTTCACGCCGCCTGCCCGCACGATTGTCCGGATACCTGCGCGATCCGCGTCACCGTCGAGGATGGCGTCGCGGTCCGCGTCCAGGGCGATCCGGACCATCCGCCGACGCACGGTGCGCTTTGCACCAAGGTCGCCCGTTACACCGAACGCACCTATCACCCGGAACGGCTTCTGCACCCCCTGCGGCGCTCGGGCCCCAAGGGCAGCGGCCGCTTCACGCGTGTCGGCTGGGACGAGGCGCTCGACGAAATCGCGGCGCGGCTGCGGGCGATCGCGGCGCGCGATCCGCAGGCGATTCTGCCGTACAGCTACGCCGGCACCATGGGGCTCGTCCAGGGCGAATCGATCGCCGCCCGCTTCTTCAACCGCCTCGGCGCCTCGCTGCTCGACCGCACCATTTGCGCGAGCGCCGGGGGCGCGGCCTTGAATGCGACCTACGGCAGCCGGGTCGGCATGCACGTGGAGCATTACCGCGAGAGCCGGGTGATCCTCATCTGGGGCAGCAACAGCATCGCCTCGAACCTGCATTTCTGGACTTTCGCGCAGGAGGCCAAGCGGGCCGGCGCGAAGCTGATCTGCATAGATCCGCGCCGCACGGAAACCGCCGACAAGTGTCATCAGCACTTCGCGCTGCTGCCGGGAACCGACGGCGCGCTTGCGCTCGGCATGATCAACGAACTGGTCCGCAACGAGTGGCTGGATCAGGACTACATCCGGCGCCACACCGATGGCTGGCCGGAATTGTGCGCACAGGCCGCGCTCTGGCCGGCCGAGCGCGCGGCGGCCGTTTGCGGCCTTGCCGCGGAGGAAATCCGCGGGCTGGCGCGCGACTATGCGACCCTCGAACCGGCGGCGATCCGCCTGAACTACGGCATGCAGCGGGTGCGCGGCGGGGGCAGCGCGGTGCGGCTGATCGCGGCCCTGCCCTGCCTGATCGGCGCCTGGCGGCGGCGCGGGGGCGGAATGCTGCTTTCCTCCTCGGGCTTCGCGCCGATCCGGCGCGCCGCGCTCGAACGGCCGGACTTGCTGCCGACTCCGGTGCCGCGCACGATCAACATGAGCACGATCGGCGAGGCACTGCTGCGCGAGTCCTCGGCCGGTTTCGGACCGAAGGTCGAGGCGCTGATCGTCTACAACAGCAATCCCGTGGCGGTCGCGCCGCAGTCGCCGCAGGTGGTGCGGGGCTTCGGGCGCGAGGATCTGTTCACGGTCGTCCTCGAACAGTTCCAGACCGACACCGCCGATCATGCGGATTTCATCCTGCCCGCGACGACGCAGCTGGAACACTTCGACGTGCACGCGAGCTATGGCCACACCTACGTGCTGGTCAACACACCCGCGATCGCGCCCTTGGGCGAGGCGCGGCCCAACACCGCGATATTCCGCGCGCTCGCCGCGCGCCTCGGGTTCACCGAGGACTGCTTCGCCGATACCGACGAGCAGATCGGCGCCCAGGCCTTCGATGCCAGCGTCGATTTCCAACGGCTGCGCCGCGAGGGCTGGTGGCGGCTGCCCCTCGCCGACGCGCCGTTCGCCGACGGCGGATTTCCGACGCCGAACGGCCGCGCCCAGTTCGCGCCGGCCGCGCTCGGCGTCGCCGATTTCGTCGCCCCCTATGAATCGGCGCAGTCCGCGCCCGAGCTTGCGCGGCGCTATCCGCTCGCGATGATTTCTCCGCCGGCGCGCCACTTCCTCAATTCGACCTTCGTCAATGTGCGCAGCCTGCGCAGCATCGAGGGCGAGCCGCTGTTGGAGATGCACCCCGACGACGCGGCCCACCGCGGCCTGGAAGATGGCTCCGTGGTGCGCACCTACAACGATCGCGGCGAATACCGCTGCCGCATGCGGATCAGCGATCGCGCCAGGCCGGGCGTCGTCGTCGCGCTCGGCGTGTGGTGGCGCAAATTCGGCATCGCCGGCACCAACGCCAACGAACTGACGCACCAGGGACTGACGGACATCGGCCGTGCGCCGACGTTCTACGACTGTCTGGTCGAGGTCGCCGCCGTCCCGGACGCGGCAACCCCCGCGGCCCCCGCGGCGTCAGCGCCCGCTCAACTCCAAATACAGGCGTAGGAACTCCTCCGCCGCCCGGTGCACGTTCTCCTGCCACGCCCCGGCGGCGGCGTGGTCGGCGCCGTCGCTGACGTACTTGACGCAGCCGAAGCGCGCGCCCTCCAGCCAGCATACCTTCGCGAGCGCGTAGGCCTCCATGTCGACGAGGTCGCAGGCGACACGCGACTCGCCGGTCGCGAAGGAATCGCCGCTGCCGCACACCGCCTCCGGGAGATCGGGAAACACGGGTTCGAACTCGAGGCAGGCGGGGACGTCCTCGTACGGGGTCACGCCGAGATCGAATCCGAGGCCGCTCACGTCCATGTCGCGCTGGACGAAGCGCCGGCACGCCAGCACGCGGTGCGTTTCATGGCGCCGGCTGCCGGCCGAGCCGAAGTTGAGCACCGTCGGCAGTGCTGCGCCTTGGTGGCTGCGGCGCGCCAGTTCGCGGCTGAGCACGCGCGCGGCATTGACCTTGCCGACGCCGCAGTAGAGCACCGGCACGCCCGCCGCCTCGAACACACCGTTCGATTCCTCGGGCAGCGCCATGATCACCAGCGTATCGGTCGAACCCCGCATCGGCGCGAACTTCAGTAAACGATCGCCGCGCGCGGCAGCAGGCCGCGCCACGAGAAGTCAGCGGCGATCTTCAGGTCGATCAGCACCGCAAGCGCCGCGACCTCGTAGCCGCCGCGGACACACAGATCGGCGGCGGCGCCCAGCGTGCCGCCCGTCGCCAGCACGTCGTCGATCACCAGCACGCGGCCCCTGCCCGGCTGTAACTCGAGCACGCCGGAGCCGTATTCCAGGTCATACGCCAGTTCGACGACCGGAGGCGGGAGCTTGCCCTGTTTGCGAACCAGGACGAAGCCCTTGCGTCGACGCGCCGCGAGCGCGGCCCCGAGCACGAAACCGCGCGACTCGATGCCGGCCAGCGCATCGATGGCGCCCCACTCCCGCTCGTCGAGCAGCCGGTCGAGGGCCGCTATCGTGGCGTCGAAGTGGTCGCGCAGCAGCGGCGCAATATCGCGGAACATGATGCCGGGCCGCGGGAAGTCAGGGGCGTCGGCTACGAGTTTTTTCAGATCCAATGGGGTCACCAGGCGTCGCGCCCGTCATGGGCGCGCCATTATACCGAGTGCGCCGGCGCCGTCCCGGCTGCGATCACGGATCGGAAAGTCGCTGCGCCAATGAGCGCCGCGGCTCTCGCGGCGCGCCCGCGCGGAGGCGACCATCGCCTCGGCGAGCGCGATGCGCTGCCGCAATGCCACCTGGGCCGGATGCACGCCGAGGCCGAGCCGCCGCAGACGCGCGAGCGCCGCCGCGAGCGCGGCGCCGCTGCGCACCGGCCCCATCGCGCTCCACATGAGCTTGCGCAACTGCGACCATTCGGGACGCGACAGGTCGAGAACCGTGGGCGCGATCGCGGAGGCATCGCGCCCACGGCGCGTGCCGCCGGCGGGACATTCGAGCGCGGCGCGGGCAAGCGCGGCGCCCGCCGTGCTGCCGATCACGATGGCCTCGAGCAGGGAATTGCTCGCGAGCCGGTTGGCGCCGTGCAGGCCGGTGTAGGCGATCTCCCCCGCCGCCCACAATCCCGGCAGGCTGGTGCGCCCGACCTCGTCGATGACGATGCCGCCCATGTGGAAATGCGCGGCGCAGGTCACCGGGATCGGCTCGACGGCCGGATCGATGCCCTGCCCGACGCAGGCGGCGAGCGCGCTCGGAAATTCCCGTCCGCGACCGGAGCCGAAGATCGAGGTCGCATCCAGCAGGACGTCCTCGCCGCGGCGTTCCCGCTCAAAGACACCGCGCGCGACGATGTCGCGCGGCGCGAGATCGCCGCGCGGATCGATCGTGTGCATGAATGTGCGCCCGCCCGCGATCAGGCGCGCGCCGGCACCCCGCAGCGCTTCGGTCAGCAAGGGCAGCGGGTCGCTGCGACAACGCAGCGCCGTCGGATGGAATTGGACGAATTCCAGCCCCGCGACGCGGGCGCCGCGGGCGAGCGCCATCGCGAGTCCGTCGCCGGCCGCGTGTCGGGGATTGGTGGTCGCCGCGAACAACTGGCCGAGCCCGCCGGTGGCGAGCACCGTCTGCGCGGCGCGCACGCCGAGATTTTCGCCATCCAGCCCTTGCGCGACGATGCCGGTGATACCCGCGTCGTCGCCCCGCAGACGCACGGCGACCAGGTCCCGGCGGATCGTGATGTGAAGGGCGGCGCGCGCCGCGTTCCACAGGGTGGCCTGAATCGCGGCACCGGTGCGGTCGCCGTCGGCGTGCAAGATGCGGGGCAGCGAATGCCCCGCCTCCAGGTGCAGGTGGGGTTCACCGCCCTCGTCGTCGAAGCGCAGACCCTGCTCGCGCAGGAAGCCGATCGCGTCGGCGGCGCCGGCGACGATCGCGGCCGTCGCCGATTCGCTGCCGGAGTGATCGGCCGCGATCAGCGTGTCGGCCGCGTGCAGCGCGGCCGAATCGCCGCGGCCGAGCGCGGCGGCGATGCCTCCCTTCGCCGCCGCGGTGCTGGTGGCGTCCGGACCTTCGGGCGCGATCAGCAGCACCCGGCGCGGAGCGGCACGCAGCGCGGCGCACAGGCCGGCGGCGCCGGCCCCGACCACGAGGATGTCCGTTTCCAGGAATTCCATCGGCGTGGCGGAGCGCGCGCCGCTAGAGCGCGAGCATGCGCTCGATCGGGCGGCGCGCGCGTTCGGCGGTCTGCTGGTCGATTTCCACCCGGTTGTCGAGCGCCTCGAGCACCCGGGCCACTCCCTCCAGCGTGATCGACTTCATGTGGCTGCAGAGGTTGCACGGCTTCAGAAACTCGATCTCCGGGTGCAGCACCGCGACATTGTCGGCCATCGAGCATTCGGTGAGCAGCAGCACGCGGCGCGGCCGGTGCTGGCCGAGGTACTCGGCCATGGCGCCGGTGGAGCCGACGAAATCGGCGCGATCCTGAACGTCGCCCGGGCATTCCGGGTGCGCGAGCACCACGGCGCCGACCTCGTCGCGGTACGCATCGACGTCGGCGCCCGTGTACTTCACGTGCACCTCGCATTCCCCCGCGAAGCTCACCACGTCCAGGCCCGTGCGGCGCGCGACGTAACCGGCCAGATGCCGGTCCGGCAGCATGATCACGCGCGGGACGCGCAGTGAAACGGCGACCGCCGCGGCGTTCGCCGAGGTGCAGCAGATGTCCGACTCGGCCTTGACGGCCGCCGTCGTGTTCACATAGGCGATGACCGGCGCCCCGGGGTGGCGCGCACGCAGTTCGCGCACGTCCGCCGCTTCGATCGACGCGGCGAGCGAGCAGCCGGCGAGCGGATTCGGGCTGAGGACGATCTTTCCCGGGCACAGCAATTTGACCGTCTCGGCCATGAAATGCACGCCGCAGACGACGATGACCGGCGCATCGCAGGTCGCCGCGAATCGCGCCATCGCGAGCGAGTCGCCGACGAAATCGGCGGCCCCGGCGCTGATCAGCGGAATTTGGTAATTATGGGCGACGATCACCGCGTCGCGGCCGGCCTTCGACGCGGCGATCCGTTCGAGCAGTGGCAGCGCGAGCGCGATTTCAGCCGCCGGCACGACGCGCGCGAGCCGCGCGGTCAGGTCCTCGCGGTCGATCGGCCGGGGCCGGCGCCGCACGGCCGGCGTCGCGATTCCCGGGCGGGCTTGCGGCATCACGGTGGACATGCGCGCAGCCTACGGAGCGGGCGCGCGGCGCTTAGTGATCCGCATCAGTTTTCGTGCGTCAGGTGCCCGGGGCCCGGCCGCTGCGCTATGATGCCGATCTCGCGAAACGACTGGAACGGCATGGCGGAAAAACGCGCAAAAACTCCCCCGCTGTCGGCCGCCGCGCGTCAGCGTCTGCAAATGGCCGATATCGCGCGCCTCGCGGGGGTGTCGACGTCCACCGTGTCGCGCGCCTTGAGCGGCAGCCCGGTGGTCAACGAGGAGACCCGCGCGCGCGTCGCCGAGCTCGCCCGGTCGCTGAACTACACGATCAACGTCGGCGCCAAGAACCTGCGACTCCAGCAAAACCGCACCGTCGCGGTCGTGGTCCCCTACGAGGCGGCGAGCGGACAGCACGTCAGCGACCCGTTCTTCCTGCGCATGCTGGGCAGCATCGCCGATGCGCTGACCGAGCGCGGCTTCGACATGCTGTTGTCCCGCGTCGATGCCGAGCGCCTGGACGCCGCGGCCCTGCCGTATGACACCGGCCGCGCGGTCGGCGTCATCCTGATCGGCCAGTGGCATCACCACGATCAGCTGAACGAGCTCGCCGCGCGCCAGGTGCCGATGGTGGTGTGGGGCGCGCACATGCCGCAACAGCTGTATTGCACCGTCGGCAGCGACAATTTCGCCGGCGGCGACGCGGCGGTCGAGCATTTGATCGGCCTCGGACGGCGGCGCATCGCGTTTTTCGGCGACGTCGAGCTGCCGGAAGTCGCGCAGCGCCACGCCGGATACCGTCAGGCGCTGGCGCGCCACCACCTGCCACTGGATCCGAAACTGGTCGTGCCAATGCCCTTCGTCGCCGCGCGCGCACGCGCCGCGGTCCAGGACCTGATCAACCGCAAGGTCGAATTCGACGCGATATTCGCGTGCAGCGACGTGTTGGCGATGACCGCGATCAGCACGCTGCGGGAGAACGGGCGCCAGGTCCCGGCCGACGTCGCGGTCGTCGGTTACGACGACATCGAGATGGCCGCCTACTTCAATCCGCCGCTGACCACGGTGCGCCAGGCGATCGACGCCGGCGGCAAGGCCCTGGTCGACGCCCTGTTCTCGGTCCTCGCCGGCAAGCGCGAACTGCCAAAGGTGCTGCCGACGGAGTTGATCATCCGCTCGACGACGGCGCCGCCGCGTACTCGCTGAGATCGCGGCGATCGAGCTCGGCGCGCGCCGGGCTGAACAACCAGTTGGCCGCGAGGCCCGCGAACAGCAGCGCCGCGTACCCGGTGGCCAGATAGAAACCATAGCGCGGCGCGCCGAAGGCGTCGCTGACGGCGCCCATCGCGTACGGACCGAGCGCCGCGCCGGCGCAGGTGAAAAACAGGATCACGCCCGCCACGGCGCCGTGCTCGGACTTCTCGAAGCAGCTGATTCCCTTGGAATTGATCGTCGGGTACAGCACCGACATGAACAGCCCCGAGACCGGCAGCAGATACACCGCGGCGTCGATGCCGCCCACGGCGCTGCCGAGGAAACAGAGCAGGATGCAGAAGCTGAGCAGCGTCAGCGCGCCCTCCCACGGGATCACCGCGAGCAGCCAGCCGCCGACGAAGCGGCCGACGGCGCGCAGGATGAAGAAAACGGACAACGCGTAGGCCGCGAGCAGCATCGCAGAGCCGTGGTATTTCGCGAGCAGGGTCGGCATCCACACATAGATCGCGCACTCGGTGGCGACGTAGAAGAACGCGCCCAGGCTGAATCCGATCACGTACGGGTTCTTCATCATCGCGAGCGTCCGCCGCAGGTCCACCGGCGTCGTGATGCCGCGCTCGGTGGTCGGATAGCGCACGAGCAGCGCGATCAGGATCAGCGTGGCGCAGACGGAGCCGACGATCACGTACAGCCACTGCCAGGAAACGCCGTTGTCGAGCAGCCGCGTGACGATCGCCGGACCGATGATCGAACCGACGCCGAAGAATCCCTCGACCATGTTCATCGTCGTCGTGTGCTGCGAGGTCGAGCGCGAGATGTCGCCGATCAGAGCGAGGGCGCCCGTCTTGAATATCCCGATCGCGCCGCCGGACATCAACAACAGCGCGATGAACACCGCGAATCGGTCGCCGACGGCGAACAGGTACGAGGTCAGCGAGAACAGCACCAGGCCGAGAACGATGGAGCGCTTGCGGCCGAGCTTGTCGGCGAGGAATCCGAGCAACAGCCCGGCGACACCGATTCCGAGCATCGGCGCGTATTGAAACGACGACGCCTGCGCCATGCTCAGCCCGAACCGCTTGATGACCTGCGGAATGATGACCCCGACCGAGTCGGTGGTCATTGCGAACATCATGAACATCAAGTAGGTCAGCCACTTGATCAGTGCGATGTTCGAGCCGGCGCCGGCATCGGCGGTTCGATTGGACATTGTGCCACTCCCCCGAGGACCCGGGCTATTACAAACGATTGTTGACGGAATTTCAAAGAAATGACGAAATCGGTCGTATGGCGCGTCGGTGGCCCCGATTGCAACCGTTTGCAGCGTTAACATAAACTCGCGCGACGCGAACCCAGATCGATCGCAGCCGCCCGGAGCATCGGAACCCAATGACTTCAGCAGACACCCGCTTGTTCGGCGCCGTCGAAGCCGGAGGCACCAAATTCGTTTGCGCGATCGGGGACGCAACCGGCCGATTGATCGCCGAACACCGCCTGGCGACGCGCGATCCGGCGTCCACGCTCGCCGAGACGTTCGCGTTCCTGCATCGGGCCGAGTCGCAACACGGGCCTCTCGAAGCGATCGGACTCGCCTCCTTCGGCCCGGTCGATCTCGACCGCCGCTCCAAGACTTACGGCAGAATTCTGAAAACCCCGAAGCCCGGCTGGGGCCAGGTCGATCTGGTGGGCGGATTCCAGCGCGAGTTCGGTCCGCGCGTGGGGTTCGACACCGACGTCAACGCCGCCGCCTGCGCGGAACACCGCTGGGGTGCTGCGCGGGATGCGGAGACCCTGGTCTACGTGACCATCGGGACCGGCATCGGCGCGGGCGTGCTCGTCGAGGGGCGGCCATTGCACGGGCTGATGCATCCCGAGATCGGCCACATCCACCCCCGGCGGCACGCGTTCGACCGGGATTTCGTCGGCGTGTGCCCGTTTCACGGCGACTGCCTCGAGGGACTCGCATCGGGGCCGGCGATCGCCGCGCGTTCGGGCGCGCCGCTCGACCGGCTGGAGGAAGCGCATCCCCAATGGGAAATCGAGGCGGATTACCTCGGCCAGCTATGCGCCCAATTGGTGCTGACGGTGTCGCCGCAACGGATCCTGCTCGGTGGCGGGGTGATGAGCCAGACGCGGCTGTTGCCACTGATCCGCGGGCGCATGCGCCATTGGCTGCGTGACTATCTGGACCGGCCGGAACTATCGAGCGGCGTCGATCGCTACCTCGTGGCGCCGGGACTCGGGTCGCAATCCGGCGTACTCGGCGCATTGGCGCTCGCGATAGGCGCCGCGGACGCGGTGGACTGAGCGCGCCGCCGCGCCGCCGCGGGCCCACAGGCCCGGGCGGCACGGCGCGCTCCCGAGGATTACGGCTTCTGAGCCCAGGCCGAACACCAACCGCCGACCGGCACGGTGTGACCGGCGAAGATGTTGCATCCGCCGCGCGCCTGTCCCGGCTTGCCGAGAAATTGAGCGCAGGTGCCACACTTCTGCGCCGCGGTGTGCGTCGGATGGGTCTTGTTGTCCACCTTGCTCGAATCGAGCGCGAAACCGAGCGCCGACGCGGTCGGATCGGAGGGGCTGAGCGGAGTCAGTCCTGCCGCGGAAGCCTCATTGGCGAGCAAGCCCAGCGCCGGAACGCAGGCCCCGGCGAGCAATCCACCCTTGATCAGGGTTCGACGGGAGATTTTCTGTTGCATCGTGATCTTCCTTCAGTGAGTAAGGTCGGGTCCTGATTCTCGCGCCAATCCACGCGTCGATGTCTTAAAGAAAGGTTAAGTTCGCGCCCGAAGGGGTTAAAATCGGGGCTTGGGGTGTCAAATTAGGACAGTGCGATGAGCGTGTACGGCGCAACGACCGGCGGTGAGCGCACGATGCTGTCGATTTCCGGCATGACCTGTGGCGGATGTGCCGACACGGTCAAGCGGCTGCTTTTCGGCGTCGACGGCGTAACCGGGGTCGACGTGGATCTGCGGCGGGGCGTGACCGAGATCGCGGGGACCGCAAGCGCCCGCGATCTGATCGCGGCGGTCGAGGCCGGCGGTTTCGACGCGAAATTGCCGGGCTAATGAAGTGGACCAAGCGCGCGAGCGACGGGAACTCGCCATCTCCGGCATGACCTGCGCGAGTTGCTCGGGCCGGGTCGAAAAAGTCCTGTCGAAGGTACCGGGCGTCGTCCACGCCGAGGTCAATCTCGCGACCGAACACGCGACCGTCGAGGGAATCGAAGGGGCGCTGCGTCCGGCCGATCTGATCGTCGCGGTGCGGCGCGCCGGCTACGGCGCCCGCCTGCTCACCGGCGACGCCGCTGAAGATCGCAAATTCGCGGCCGATGACGAGCGCCGCATGCGCCGCGAGGGCCGGCGGGTGATCGTGGCGCTCGCACTGAGCGCACCCTTATTGCTGCCGATGGCCGGATGGCCGCTTCCCGGCTGGCTCGAACTCGCCTTCGCGACGCCGGTGCAATTCGTCTTGGGCGCGCGCTTCCACGTAGGCGCATGGAAGGCAGTGCGCGCGGGCGCCGGCAACATGGATTTGCTGGTGTCGCTCGGCACCGGCGCCGCGTATTTCTACAGTCTCGCACAGGTCCTCGCCGGCTCCGCCAGGCCGCCCTATTTCGAGGCCGCGGCGGTCGTGATCGCTCTCGTGATGCTCGGCAAGTGGATGGAGTCGCGGGCCAAGCGCTCCACCACGGCCGCTATCCGAGCCCTGATGGCGCTGCGCCCGGAGAGCGCGCGTGTCGAGCGCGACGGCGCGGAGATCGAGGTGCCTGCAGGCGCGGTCGCACTGGACGATATCGTCGTGGTCCGTCCGGGTGAGCGCCTGCCCGTCGATGGCGTCGTTCTAACTGGTGACGGCAGCGTCGACGAGAGCCTGTTGACCGGCGAAAGCATGCCCGTCGAGAAGCATCCCGGAGACAATGTCGTCGGTGGCGCGATCAATGGCGGCGGCCTTCTGCGAGTCCGGACGATCGCCGTCGGCGAGCGCTCGACGCTGTCGCGGATCATCGCCCTGGTCGGGAACGCTCAGGCGAAGAAACCGCAGGTGCAGCGGCTGGTCGACCGCGTCGCCGCGATCTTCGTCGCCGGAGTCTTGATTTGCGCGCTGCTCACGTTGGCGGCCTGGTGGCTCGGCTTCGGCCGGTTCGACACCGGACTGATCGCCGCCGTGTCCGTCTTGGTAATTGCCTGTCCTTGTCCGCTCGGGCTCGCAACGCCGACGGCGTTGCTGGTCGGAACGGGGGCGGCGGCACGAGCGGGAATCTTGATTCGCGACGCCGAGGCACTGGAGCGAGCGCACGAACTCGACACGCTGGTGGTCGACAAGACCGGCACACTCACCGAGGGAAAACCCGTGGTCACGGACCTGGTCGCGGTCGAAGCCGGAGGCGAGGAAGCCCTGCTCCGTCTCGCCGCCGGAGCCCAGGTCGGCAGCGAACATGCACTCGCCCGCGCGGTTCTTGCGCGCGCCGCTGGCGTCGGGTTCGCGCCTCTCGCTGATTTTCAAAGCCGCGCGGGTCTGGGCCTGACCGCGCGAGTCGGGGCCGAACACGTCGCGATCGGCAACCGACGGCTGATGTCCGATTGCCGGATCGACATCGGTCCGTTGTCCGCGGCGGCGACCGCGCTGGAAACCGCCGGCCGCACCGTCATGTGGGTCGCCTCGCTGTTGCCGGCGCCGTGCCTGCGCGGGTTCATCGCCGTCGCCGATCCAATCCGGCCCACGGCGCGCGCCGCCATCGGCGCGCTGCGCGATGCCGGCATCGACGTGGTGCTTTTGACCGGCGACAACGGACGCACCGCGGCCGCGGTGGCTTCCGCCCTCGCCATCGGGCGTGTGCTCGCGGAAGTGCTCCCCGGCGACAAGGCCGCCGAGGTGCGCCGACTGCAGGCCCAGGGCCGCCACGTCGGCATGGTGGGCGATGGCGTCAACGATGCCCCGGCGCTCGCGGCGGCGGACATCGGCATCGCCATGGGTGGCGGCGCCGATGCGGCGATGGCCGCCGCGGGGATCACGCTGATGCGCGCCGACCCACTGTTGATCGTGGACGCGATCGCGGTCAGCCGCGCCACCTATCGCAAGATCCGTCAGGGCTTGTTTTGGGCGTTCTTCTACAACGTGATCGGCATGCCCGCGGCTGCGCTCGGCTTGTTGAACCCGATGATCGCCGGAGCGGCGATGGCGGCCTCGTCGGTCACGGTCGTATCCAACGCGCTGCTGCTGCGTCGATGGCGGCCGCCCGCCGCGGCGCGACGGCACGCTTGAAGTCCGCCCGACCGCGGTCCAGTCTAGGATCCATGCTCACGCTGCCAGAGAATCATCCCCAGCGCCTGGAATTGAATGACGAGGTGCACGCTCGCCCGCCGGGGGCGCTGCACGCGCCGTCGCGCATCAGCTATCTCGCTCTGGTATCGCCGCCCACGGCGCGCGAGGAGGAATGGCATCGCGTGCGCGCGCTGGCCGCGATGCGCGGCGTCGAGGCGCCCGCCGCGCGCGTCAATCACTTCAGCGCGGACTTCGGCGGATTCATGCTGCGCTTCGAGCGGCACGGGGAATTCGCGCGCTACATGTTCGTCGCGCCCGCCGGCGGCGAGGCGCCGTTCGACCCGCCCGCGCTCGCGGCGGTGCCGGCGGACTTCGTCGCGGGGCTTCCGGGCCGCATCATCGTCGCGGCGCACGGCGCGCTGGTGCCGGAGGGCCCCGACGACGGCGATTTCGAAGCGCTCGCCGCGCGCTGGTTCGACGGCAACGCGCTGGTCGGTTCCATCGTCGGCGACGGCGCCGCGACCGCGCTGACCGATTTCCGGGTGCGCACCGACGGCTTCAGCCGGTTCCTGGTGATCGATCAGCACGCGACCGGGCGCCAGGCGGGTCGGATAGTCCAGCGGGTGTTGGAAATCGACACCTATCGCATGATGGCCCTGCTCGCGCTGCCGATCGCGCGCGACCTGAACCCGTTCTTCGCCGATTGCGAGCGCGAATTGTCCCAGGTCACGCTGGTGCTGGAGAGCGCCGGCCACGAGGACGAGGCGCAACTGCTCGACCGGCTGACGCGGCTCGAGGCGCAGATCGAGGTGCGTGCGGCCGAAAATGATTACCGCTTCGCCGCCGCCGCGGCGTATTACGATCTGGTCCAACGGCGGATCGCGGAGTTGCGCGAACGGCGGCTGCCGTCCCTGCAGACGTTCGAGGAGTTCACCGAACGGCGCCTCGCGCCGGCGATGAACACCTGCCGGACCGCGGCCAACCGGCAGGAACTGCTGTCGCAGCGTGTCGCCCGCGCCAATCAGCTGCTCGCCACACGGGTCGACATCACGCGCGAACAACAGAACCAGGACCTGCTCGAGGCGATGAACCGGCGCGGCAAGGCGCAGTTGAAGCTGCAACAGACGGTGGAGGGCCTGTCGATTGCGGCGGTGACCTACTACGTCGTCGGCCTGATCGGCCACGTCGTCGGCGGCATCGAGGCGCTCGGTTACCGCGTGAAGCCCGAGCTGGTGATGGCCGTCAGCATTCCGATCATCGCCGGCCTCGCGGCGGTCGGCATCAACCGCATCCGTCACGCGATCGCGCGCAAGGCGCACTGAGACCGCGCCGCCGTCCGGCCGGCGCGTCCCCACCGCCCGCCGCCGGCCTCTGCTCGAGGAGCGCGCGGCCGTCGCGCAGCACGTAGCGCTTGAACTCCTGCGCGATCGGCGACAGCCGCTTGCCCGACAGGTGCGCAAGATGCCAGTGACGCACGACCGGCAGGCCCCGCACGTCGAGGGCGACCAGGCGGCCGGTCGCAAGTTCCAGGTCGATCGTGTGGCGCGAGATGAAACTGAGCCCCATCCCGGCCATCACCGCCTGCTTGATGGTCTCGTTGCTCGCCATTTCCATTCCGATCCTGACGGACAGGCCGTGCTGCTGGAAATAGGCGTGCATCGCGAGGCGCGTGCCCGACCCCTGCTCGCGCACCATGAAGGTTTCGCGGGCGACGATGGCTTCGGGAATGTCGCTTTCCCGCGCGAGCGGGTGCAGCGGCGGCGCAATGATCACGTGCGGATTCTCCGCGAAGGACTCGGCGATCGCATCCAGTCCCTGCGGCGCGCGTCCCATGATCGCGAGATCCACCTCGTTGGCGGCGAGTTGCGCGATCACCGAGGTGCGGTTGTTGACGGCCAGACGGATCTCCACGTCCGGATGGTTCGCGCGGAATCCTGCGAGCAGGCGCGGCGCGAAGTACTTCGCGGTGCTGACCACCGCGAGCGCGATGCGGCCGCGGCGCAGCCCCTTGAGCCCATCGAGCGCCTCCTCCGCGTCCTTCAACGCCCGGATGATCTCCCGCGCGCGCGCGAGCAGTTCCTCTCCGGCCTCGGTGACGAATAACTTCTTGCCGAGGCGCTCGAACAATGGCAGGCCGATGTTCGCCTCGAGTTCCTTGATGTGCATCGATACACCCGGCTGCGACAAGTGCATCTGCTCGGCCGCCTTCGAAAAAGAACGCAGCGTCGCCGCGGCCTCGAACACCTTAAGCTGCCTCATGGTCGCATGCTGCATCGCAACGCCCCGGGTTATTGATAAGGAAAACCTTATCTAATATAGCAAAAAGATTGACTGGTGCTGATCCTGAGCTGCGGATAGATTCCTGCACAAGGGCCAAGGCCCGCGTGATCGAACCGGAGGGAGTCTGCGCATGGCCAATCAAGCTGAACGTTATAAATCGGGCGTCATGCCCTACGCCAAGATGGGGTACTGGGACGGCGACTACGAACCGAAGGACACCGACGTCATCGCGGTCTTTCGAATCACGCCACAGGACGGCGTCGAGCCCGGCGCGGCCGCGGCGGCGGTCGCCGGCGAATCCTCGACGGCCACTTGGACCGTCGTATGGACCGACCGGTTGACCGCGTGCGAGGTCTATCGCGCGAAGGCCTACCGGGTCGATCCGGTGCCCGGGTCCCCAGGACAGTACTTTAGCTATATCGCGTATGACCTTGATCTCTTTGAGGAGGGATCGATCGCGAATTTGACTGCGTCGATCATCGGCAATGTCTTCGGCTTCAAGCCCCTGAAGGCCCTGCGGCTCGAGGACATGCGCATTCCGGTGGCCTACCTGAAGACCTTCCAGGGCCCGCCCACCGGGATCGTCGTCGAGCGCGAGCGCCTGGACAAATTCGGCCGGCCGTTGCTCGGCGCGACCACCAAGCCCAAACTCGGGCTGTCCGGCAAAAACTATGGGCGCGTCGTCTACGAGGCGCTGAAAGGCGGCCTCGACTTCGTCAAGGACGATGAAAACATCAACTCCCAACCGTTCATGCACTGGCGCGACCGCTTCCTGTACTGCATGGAGGCGGTCAACAAGGCCTCGGCCGCGAGCGGCGAGGTCAAGGGTCACTACCTCAACGTCACCGCCGCGACGATGGAGGACATGTACGAGCGCGCGGAGTTCGCCCGGGAACTCGGCTCGTGCATCGTGATGATCGACCTCGTCATCGGCTACACCGCGATCCAATCGATGGCCAAATGGGCCCGGCGCAACGACATGATCCTGCACCTGCATCGCGCTGGGCACGGCACCTACACGCGCCAGAAGACCCACGGGGTCTCCTTCCGGGTGATCGCCAAGTGGATGCGCATGGCGGGCGTCGATCACATCCACGCCGGCACCGTCGTCGGCAAGCTCGAGGGCGACCCGAACGTGATCCAGGGCATCTACTCGGTTTGCCGGGACGCGGTCACCAAGAAGAATCTGCAGCAAGGCTTGTTCTTCGACCAGGACTGGGCGGGTCTGCGCAAGGTCATGCCGGTCGCCTCCGGCGGCATCCATGCCGGTCAGATGCACCAGCTGATCAGCTATCTCGGCGAGGACGTGGTGCTGCAGTTCGGCGGCGGCACGATCGGGCATCCCATGGGCATCCAGGCGGGCGCCACCGCCAACCGGGTCGCGCTGGAAGTGATGATCAAGGCCCGCAACGAGGGCCGCGACATCTGGAACGAAGGGCCCGCGATCCTGGCCGAGGCCGCCAAATGGTGCGCGCCGCTGAACGCCGCGCTGCAGACCTGGAAGGACGTGACCTTCAATTATGCGTCGACCGACACGGCGGATTTCGCGCCGACACCGTCGGTCGCCTGAACCGAAGCCTGCGGACCAACAGAGGAGCGAGCACGATGCGAATCACCCAGGGCACCTTTTCATTCCTGCCGGATCTCAGCGACGCGGAGATTCAGGCACAGATCGGCTATGCGCTCGACCAGGGCTGGGCCATCAGCGTCGAATACACCGACGATCCGCACCCGCGCAATTGTTACTGGGAAATGTGGGGCAATCCACTGTTCGACCTGCGCGACGCGGCGGGCGCGATGCAGGAAGTCCGGGCCTGCCGCCAGGCGCATACCGGCATCTATGTCCGTGTCAACGCCTTCGACTCGACGCGCGGCTTCGAGACGACCCGCCTTTCGTTCATCGTCGCGCGACCGGCGGGCGAACCGGGATTCGCGCTGGCGCGTCAGGAGGCGCAAGGGCGCAACATCCGCTACACCGTGTCGAGTTACGCGGCGGCCGCCCCCGAGGGACGGCGCTACGAGTAGGCGCGTCGCATGAACGAGGCAGTCAACGACGAAGCGCGGGCGGGTGGCGACGGCGTCGACGTGCGCGCGCTGCTCGCCGATTCGCAGGTTCTCGAGGTGCTCGAGGAACTCGACCGGGAATTGATCGGCTTGAAGCCAGTCAAGAACCGCGTGCGCGACATCGCCGCCCTGCTGCTCATCGACCGCGCGCGCGCGCAGATGGGGCTCGCCGCCGCGGCGCCCTCGCTGCACATGTCGTTCACCGGAAATCCCGGCACCGGCAAGACCACGGTCGCGCTGCGCATGGCGCAGATCCTGCACCGCCTCGGCTACGTGCGCAAAGGGCATCTCGTGGCCGTCACGCGCGATGACCTGGTCGGGCAGTACATCGGCCATACCGCGCCGAAGACCAAGGAGATCCTGAAGAAGGCGATGGGCGGCGTGCTGTTCATCGACGAGGCCTATTACCTGTACCGCCCGGAGAACGAGCGCGACTACGGGCAGGAGGCGATCGAAATACTGCTCCAGGTCATGGAGAATCAGCGCGACGACCTGGTCGTGATACTCGCCGGCTACGCCGATCGAATGCAGACCTTCTTCCGCTCGAATCCCGGGCTCTCCTCGCGCATCGCCCACCACGTCGATTTTCCGGACTACACGGCGGACGAGCTCGAGCGGATCGCACAGTCGATGCTCGCGCAGATGCAGTACATCTTGAGTCCCTCGGGCCTCGAGGCGCTGCGCGAATACATACCCCGGCGGATGAGCCAGCCGCACTTCGCGAACGCCCGCTCGGTCCGCAACGCGCTCGACCGGGCCCGGCTGCGCCAGGCGAACCGCCTGTTCGCGATCGTCGACCGGAACGTCGCCCGCGACGAGTTGATGACCATCGAGGGCGAGGACCTGCGCGCGAGCCGCGTCTTCAGGGAGGGGTGAATGAGCGACCGAGAGAAGACAATCACCGAATTCATGATCGAGGAACAGCGGCGGTTTCCCGCCGCAACCGGCGACTTCACCGCGCTGCTGAACTACGTCCGGCTCGCGTGCAAGCGCATCAGCTTCATCGTCGGCCGCGGCGCACTCTCGGACATCACCGGATCGACCGCCACGGTCAACGTGCAGGGCGAAACGCAGATGCCGCTCGACGTCATCGCCAACGACATCTTCCTGCGCACCAGCGAATATGGCGGACACCTGGCGGGCATGGTTTCCGAGGAACTCGAGGCGCCCTACGCGATCCCCGCCGAATATCCGCGCGGGCGCTACCTCCTGTCCTTCGATCCGCTCGACGGCTCCAGCAACATCGACGTCAACGCGCCGGTCGGCAGCATCTTCTCGGTGCTGGGCGCGCCGCGCGGCGCCGAACCGCCCGTCGCGGAGGACTTCCTGCAGCCTGGCGTCCGGCAGCTCGCCGCCGGTTACGCGATCTACGGCGCGACCACGATGATCGTGCTCACGGTCGGCCGCGGCGTGCACGGCTTCACGCTCGACCGCGGATTCGGCGAATTCATCCTCACGCACCCGGACATGCGCATCCCCGAAGAGGCGACCGAATTCGCGATCAACGCGTCGAACGAGCGGTTTTGGGAGCCTCCGATCAAGCGCTACGTGCTCGAGTGCCTCGCCGGCAAATCCGGGGTTCGCGGCAAGGATTTCAACATGCGCTGGATCGCCTCGCTGGTCGCGGAAGTGCACCGGATCCTGATCCGCGGCGGGCTGTTCATGTATCCCCGCGACACCAAGGATCCACAGAGACCGGGCCGGCTGCGGCTGCTGTACGAGGCGAATCCGATGGCGATGATCGTCGAACAGGCCGGCGGAGCGGCTTCGACGGGCCGCTCCCGCATCCTCGACGTGGCGCCCGCCGGGTTGCACCAACGCGTGCCGCTGGTGCTCGGTTGCCGCCAGGAGGTCGAGCGCATCGAGCGCTACCACTTGGAACATGATCAGGGGCTGGACACCGCCTACAGTTCGCCCCTGTTCAAGGAACGCTCGCTGTTCATTCAAAACTGATCCGCAATCGCCGGGGGGAAGGCAGAACATGTCCGCGAAGCATCCGATCATCGCCGTGACCGGCTCGTCCGGCGCGGGCACCACGTCGGTGACCCGCACGTTCAATTGGATATTCCGCCGCGAGCAGATCAAGGCCGCGATCGTCGAAGGGGACTCCTTCCACCGCCATGACCGCGCGGAGATGAAACGTGAGCTCGCGGCGGCGAGCGCCCGCGGCGACGACCACTTCAGTCATTTCGGACCGCAGAACAACCTGTTCGCCGAATTGGAGGACCTGTTCCGCGAGTACGGGGAAAGCGGTCGTGGACGCATGCGCCGTTACCTGCACGACGAGGCGGAGGCGCAGCCGTACAAGCAGGCGCCCGGCACGTTCACCGACTGGGAGCAGATCCCAGACGGGACCGATCTGTTGTTCTACGAGGGACTGCACGGCGCGGTCGTGACGCCGGAGGTCGACGTGGCGCGGCACGCGGACCTGATCATCGGCGTCGTGCCGATCATCAACCTCGAGTGGATTCAAAAGCTGCACCGCGACAAGGCGACGCGCGGCTATTCGACCGAGGCCGTCGTCGACACCATCCTGCGGCGCATGCCGGATTACGTGAATTACATCTGCCCGCAGTTCTCGCGCACGCACATCAATTTTCAGCGTGTGCCGACGGTGGACACGTCCAATCCGTTCATCGCCCGCTACATTCCGACCGCCGACGAAAGCTTCGTGGTGATCCGCTTCGCGAATCCGAAGGGCATCGACTTCCCCTACCTCTTGTCGATGATCCACGACTCGTTCATGTCGCGGCCGAACATCATCGTCGCGCCCGGCGGAAAAATGGAGCTCGCGATGCAGCTCATTCTGACGCCGATGATCCTGAAGCTGATGGACGTGCGGCGCCGCTCGATCGGCGCAACGGCGCCGCGGCCGGCATCGCCTTGATCGGGACCGCGGTGGCCGCGGCGCAGCGTCCGGGCTCGCGCGGGCACCCGGCGCTGCGCGGACAGATCACGCACGCGGGCGCGCACAAGGCGTCGCCGATCCAGGCGATGTTGAGCACTTGTGAGACGGCGCGGATCTGCGCGGCCGAATCGGCCGGGATCGGTGCGTCGCCGCCGCCCCGGCGGCAGGCCGCAGCGATCGCGCCGACGATGGCTTCGCCGTCGAAGCCCTGCGCGTCCAGGGCCGGCTGCAGGTCGACGCCCACCGACAGCACGTGCAGCACGTTCATCGCATCGCGCGTCAGCAGCGAATGACAGCAATACAGCCGGTCGCGCCGGCCGTCGTTCATCACCGAGATCTGCGACGTCGGGGTGCCGAGCGGCGCATTCGCGGCGGGCGGCTGGTGCAACAATCGGAACACCGCCCAGCGCGGGCAGGGATCGGACACCCGGCTCATGTTGCCCCAGGGCAGCGGTATGCCGTTGGCGCGATACACCGCGCGCAGGTTCCCCGGCGGATAGGCATCGAAAAAATGCCAGTGACGGTACGGCGACACCGCCGTCATCCGCCGCATGATCAGCGCCGCGGTCACGCCGAGCTTCGCGCCGGCCGCCACGCTGTGCGCCTCGCGGATCAGGAACCGCCGAAACGGCACGCGCGGGCACAGGAGCGCGCCGGCGAAGAAGCTGCACTCGAAGTCGCGCCAGGCGTACAGCACGTCCTGCGCGCCCATGCCGGCGACATTGCCCGGTCCGTCGCGCTCGCCGACCGGCGTCGCATTGTGCGGCGACAACAGACCGTCGCCGTTGTGCAGTATCTTGTGGCCGACCGAGAATGCGAGATCGTATTTCAGCCGCGCCGGCTGATCGCGCAGCCGCGGGTTCAGGATCACGGTGTCCGGCGCCTCGAAGCGCGCCCGAACCGCGGGATCGATGCCCTTGCGGCCGTGCTCCCCCGACCAGCGCACGCGCAGGCCGTGCCGGGCGCAAATTTCCATCAGCGCCTCGACGCTGAGCGGCATGCGGCGCTGGCCCGCGTTCTCCGCCGCCCGTTCGATGTCCGGGAAGTCGTTGTGGTGCGTCTCCTGCCACACGCGGATCAACAGCTGCGCGAACTGCCGGCCGGTCGTGCCGGTCTGCGACAACAACTCCGGCAACGCGTTCTGCAGCAGTTCGTGCGAGAACAGGAATGCCGGCTCGAGAGGCATCGCCGCGAGACCGCCGCGCTCGCGCTTCGGCGGCGCGCTTTCGATCTCGGTGTTCTCATCGAGGAACCAGCGCGCCTCCTTGCTGAAGATGCCCG
This sequence comes from Gammaproteobacteria bacterium, assembly GCA_037441085.1. Taxonomy (GTDB): domain Bacteria; phylum Pseudomonadota; class Gammaproteobacteria; order Steroidobacterales; family Steroidobacteraceae; genus Bog-1198. The sequence goes on from JBBISV010000016.1 coordinate 24,922, forward strand.
CCAGCATCGTCAGCATGCCGGCCGAAGGCATGCGCTTGCCGGTCTCGACCATGCTGAGATAGGACACCGACGGCGCCGCCGCGGCGTCGATCTGCACGCAGCGCGCCGACAACTCCTCGAGGGTCAGGCCGTTGCGCTTGCGCAGCGCGCGCAGCTTGGCCCCGAGGAAATGCCCTTGGCGAATCAAACCGGACATCGAGCTCGCCTCCGATTGTGAACTTCACTCCGATTGTGAACTTCACATTGTCAAATTTTAATTGTGAAAATTTCGGTCCCGCTAATTTAGTCTTGCTCCACACATGAATCAAGGGCCAGCGCCCTCACACGCGAGGAGACGAAGATGACGCAGTCGGCGACCAGCGCAGAACGCTTGCAGGCACACTGGAACGAGGACCCTCGCTGGCGTGGGATCCGCCGGCCCTACTCGGCCGCGGACGTGCGCAAGCTGCAAGGTTCGGTGCGGATCGAACACACGCTCGCGCGGCTCGGCGCGGAGAAGCTCTGGCGCGATCTGCAGCACGAGTCGGTCGTCGCGGCGCTCGGTTGCATGACGGGCAACCAGGCGGTCCAGTGCGTGCAGGCCGGTCTGCGCGCGATCTATTGTTCCGGCTGGCAGGTCGCCGGCGACGCGAACAGCGCCGGCGAGATGTACCCCGATCAGAGCCTGTACCCGGTCGACTCGGTGCCGCGTATGGTCGAGCGCCTGAACAATGCCCTGCTGCGCACGGATCAAATCCAGCACATGGAGGGCCGGCAGGGCATCGACTGGCTGGTGCCGATCGTCGCCGATGCCGAGGCCGGGTTCGGCGGGAACCTGAACGCCTTCGAACTGATGAAGGCGATGATCCGCGCCGGCGCCGCCGGAGTGCATTTCGAGGATCAATTGTCCTCGGCGAAGAAGTGCGGCCATATGGGCGGCAAGGTGCTGGTGTCGACGGACGAGGCCACGGCCAAGCTGGTTGCCGCCCGCCTCGCGAGCGACGTGCTCGGCGTGCCGACGGTGCTGATCGCCCGCACCGATGCCGACGCCGCCAATCTCCTGCTGTCGGACCATGATCCGCGCGACGCCCGGTTCCTGACCGGCGCGCGCACCAGCGAGGGCTTCCACCACGTCAAGGCCGGCATCGACCAGGCCATCGCGCGCGGGCTCGCCTATGCCCCGTATGCCGATCTGATCTGGTGCGAGACCTCGCGCCCGGACCTCGCCCAGGCCCGGCGCTTCGCCGAGGCGATACACGCGGAGTTTCCGGGGAAAATGCTCGCCTACAACTGCTCGCCGTCCTTCAATTGGAAGGCCAACCTGCCGGAGGCGTCGATGAAACGCTGGCGCGAGGAACTCGCGGCGATGGGTTACCGCTTCCAGTTCATCACGCTCGCCGGCTGGCACGCGCTCAACATGGCGATGTTCGACCTCGCCTCGGCGTATCGCGAGGACGGCATGCTGGGCTACTCGCGGCTCCAGCAGCGCGAGTTCGAATCCGAGGCGGCGGGCTACCGGGCGGTCAAGCACCAGGCCTTCGTCGGCACCGGGTATTTCGACGCCGTGCAGACCGCGATCATGGCGGGCCACAGCTCCACGGTCGCCCTCGCCGGCAGCACGGAGGAGGAACAGTTCGCGGACGCCGCCCATGGAGCGCCGGGTGTCCAGCGCATTGCAGGCTGAGACGGCCGGCGCGGCGATCGCCGCGCAGATCGCCGATCACTTCGTGGGCTACAACGAGGCGTTCGGCCGTGTGACGCGGCGCGCGGCCGAACACTTCGCGACCCGCGACTGGCGTGCCGCGGAGCGCGACGCGATCGCGCGCATCGAGCTCTATGAACAGCGGGTTCGCGGCTGCCTGCGGTCGCTGATCGACGAGCAGGGTGTCGACGCGCGGGATCCGGATTCCTGGAGCGGCATCAAGCGCTGCTATGAGCGCCTCGTCGCCGCCCGCCCGGACAGCGATTTCTACCGCACGTTCTTCAACTCGGTGACGCGCGACCTGTTCGGGACGGTCGGCGTCAATCCGCAGGTCGAATTCTGTTCGACCAACGTCGCCCGCACGTCGGGAAGCGTGCCGCTCCGGCTCTACCGGGTCGGCAGCGCGCTGCCGATCGCGGTGCGCGAGGTGCTGACCGAACTGCCGTTCGCCGCGGCGATCGTCGACCTCGATGCCGCCGTGCACCGGGTCAGCGCCGAGATCGGACGCCATTACGAGGCCTACCGGCCCTCGGCTCCGCCGCAGTCGATGGAGTTCATCGATCCGGTGTTCTACCGCGGACGCAGCGCGTTCATCGTCGGCCGCCTGGTCGACGATGGCGCGATGACGCCGGTCGTCATCGCGTTCGGGCATGCAGAGGACGGCGTGTGCGTCGAGGCGGTGCTGTTGTCCCGCGCCGAGATCGGCTCCCTGTTCGGCTTCGAGCGCTCCTATTTCCATGTCGACCTGCCCGCCGTGGGCGCGGCCATCACGCTGCTGCGCTCGCTGATGCCGCGCAAGCCGATCGACGAACTGTACACCGTCCTAGGCCGCGCGAAGCAGGGCAAGACAGAGCGCTTCTTCGCGCTGCAGCGTCATCTCGAAGCCTCGATCGACAGCTTCGTGCACGCGCCCGGCGAGCCGGGATTGGTGATGATCGTGTTCACCCTGCCCTCGCACGACCTCGTCTTCAAGGTCATCCGCGACCGCTTCGGGGCGCCGAAGCGCACCACGCGCGCCGAGGTGATGGAGCGCTACCGTTACGTGTTCCAGCACGACCGCGCCGGACGACTGGTCGACGCCCAGGAGTTCAAGCGGCTGCGTCTGCCCCGCGCGCGCTTCATGCCGGCGCTCGCCGAGGAACTGCTCGAGGCCGCCGCGCAGAGCTGCCGAGTCGACGGCGCGGACCTGATCATCGAGCATTGTTATATGGAGCGGCGCCTGCGACCGCTGAACCTGTTCCTGCGCGAAGCGGACCCGGCGGCGGCCGAGTCGGCCGTGCTGGATTACGGCAACGCGCTGCGCGACATGGCTGCGAGCAACGTCTTTCCAGGCGATCTGCTGTTGAAGAACTTCGGCGTGACCAAGCACGGAGGAGTCCTGTTCTACGACTACGATGAACTCTGTGCGCTGACCGACTGCACGTTCCGCGAACTGCCGACGGCGCACTCCGAGGAGGAGGAGTCGAGCGCCGAGCCCTGGTTCTACGTGGGACCCTCCGACGTCTTCCCGGAGCAGTGGCTGCCGTTCCTGGCCATCCCGCCGCAGCTGCAGGCCGTGTTCCTGCGCCGGCACGGCGAACTGCTGACCGCGCAATGGTGGCGTCAAGCGAAGCGGGCGCACGAGGCCGCCGTGGATTAGCATACCCGGCCCTGCGGGAGCGGATTTCATGGGGATGGGCCGGCATGACGGAGCGAATTCGGGGGATCCTGTCGATGACGGGCGCGGCGTTCGTATTCGCGATCATGGACGCCTCGCTGAAACACCTGTCGACCCGGTACCCGCCGCTGCAGGCCTCGTCGATGCGCTGCTTCGCCTCGCTCGCGCTGCTCGCCGTGACGATCACGTGGCGGCGCTCCTGGGCCGGACTCATGCCGCGGACGCCGTGGCTGCACCTGGGACGCGGACTGCTCGGGATCAGCACCCTCGCGAGCTTCGTCTACGCGGTGCGCGTGTTGAGCCTCGCCGAAACCTACGCGTTTTTCCTGTGCGCGCCGCTGATGATGACCGCCTTGTCGGTGCCGATCCTGGGAGAACGGGTGCCGATGCGCCGCTGGCTCGCGATCGGCGCCGGACTCGGCGGCGTGTTCCTGATCCTGCGGCCCGGCGGTGCGGAGCACCCGGCGTGGCGGGCGGTCGGCGCCGCGACGCTCTCGGCCGCCTGCTACGCGCTCTCCGCGCTCGCCGTGCGCCCGCTCGGCCGCACGAATTCCAGCACCTCGATGGTGTTTTGGAACCTCGCGATCGGCGGCGTCGGCTGCGCGCTGCTCGCAGGCTCCTGGCGGCCGGTCGCGCACCAGGACTGGGGATGGCTCGCGCTGATCGGCCTATGCGGCGCCCTCGGTCAGTTCTGGCTCACCGAGGCGTTTCGGCTGGCGCCGCCGTCCGTCGTCGGGCCCTTCGAATACACCGCGCTGCTATGGGCGTTCGCGATCGACTGGATCTTCTGGCGCGCGGCCCCCGATCCCGGCCTGATCGCCGGCGGAGCGATCGTCATCGCGAGCGGCATCTTCGTCATCGTCGATGAGCGGCGGCTGGCGCAACTGGCGTTGACGCCGGCGAGTCCGCCCCCATGATCCGGTCGTCCGACGCCCCGGCGATGATCCGGCGCCAGTTGATGATCGCGTTCCACAGCAGCCGTTGGTCGCCGCGGTTCAAATCGCGATGCATGGGGTTGAAGTCGAAGGCGACGACCCGGCCTTTGCCGACCGGCATGTCGAATATCGCGGGGCGGCCGATCAGGTTCGCCGCGCCCCAGGCCTGACCGCTGACGACGAAAGGCTTGTCCGGCGGGCCGCCCCACTCCATCACCACGTGCCGGGTGTCGACCGGGCCGTCGAGGCAGGTCGTGCAGTAGGATGCCCGCAGCCAGCGCAGCGGCATCGCATACAGGGCTTCGTTCTCGCGGAACACGTACGTGTCCGCCGCATAGCCGTAGGCGATCGGGTTGTGCGGAGCGAGGAAGGTCACCCGCACGTGCGTGCCGGGGGTGCGCGTCAAGGCATCCTGAGCGGCTGCCGCGGCGGCGGTGCCGCCGCCCTGCGCGCTGCGGTCGACGCCGCCGGAATCGCGCCGGATGCCGCGGACGATGCCGCCCTCGATCGGGAGCAGCGAGCCGCTGCTGAGGGTGATCATCAGGCCACCGTGATCGATGAAATGCTGCAGGTGGGCCATGCCGGTCCAGCCGATGCCGCCGGTGATGTCGCGCGAGGCCGCGGGCGTGCCGAGATTCGGCGTCTGCGGAGTCTTCTCGTACGGCATCGGACCCCACTTCTTGGGAATGCCGTGGATCTGTTCGGCGAGTTCGAGGTCGACCCGCCCATACAACAGGACATCGATCTTGTCGTGCAGATGCCCGGCGCGGATGTCTTCGTCGCGGACATAGGTGTACGGGATGTGGCGGCGGTCGAGCGAGTAGCGGATCCAGCCGATCGAGTCCGTGTCCGCCCAGGGAACCCAGAGCCCGAGCCGCGGCACCGGCGCGGCATGTGCCGCAACCGCGGGCCGCGACAGCGCGCTCGTGAACCGCAGGTCGAGGTCGAACGCGGTCCGAGCGAGCGCGGCGCGCACACCCGGCGCCGCCGGGATGATCCAGGAACCCTGCGGATAGCGGACGCCGTCAAACGTAAAGTCGCGCGCGGCGATGTCGACCTCGAATTTCGCGAGCTCGTATCGCGCCTCGAGCAGGCTCTCCTGACCGCTGTCCCGCAACAGGTACACCGGACCGGCGCCGGCGACGGCGCCGTGCGGATCCGGCGCGGTTTGCAGCCGCGTCAGCCGCGCGCGCCGGATCCCGGGATCGGCGGTCGGAAACGCATGCAGGTGATAATTGGCCGGCAGCTCCCAGGACACGTCGTCGTAGGGCGGCGGCGCATCCTTCGGATAGTGCTGTCGCGTCAACAGGTCGACCGCGTAGTTGCGATACGGCTGATCGGCGCGCACCACGTAGCTGCCCGCGGGATAACGGCCGTCGGTCAGCACGATCGGCGCGTCGGCGACGCAGACCTCGATGTGCTGGGCCATCAGGCGCGCGACCATCTGCGCGACCCGTCGCGGATCACCCTGGTCGGCCGGGATGATGAAGCCGTAGGGCGGCTTGTCCAGGCCGTTCTGCAGGCTGTGCAGGCTCTTGGTGTAGAAATCCCGCAGCAGCATCCCGGCATTCTTGGCCGAGTAATCGAGCGCGGCGAGGATGCCGGTCTCGTTGTAATTGACGTTGTCGCGTGCCGACCAGAGAAACTTGCCCGAAGGCGGCGGCAGCACGCGCCACCATTCGCGCGAGGTGTCCTCCGGCCCGAGCGAGCGCTCCATGGTCTCGGCCGAACCGTTGCCGAAGGTTTCGTAGCCGCGG
>JBBISV010000017.1:0-30286 GCA_037441085.1 Gammaproteobacteria bacterium
AGCGTATGACCAGTTCAGTCCCGTTCGGTCGCTCGCGATGCACCGGGATTGCGGCGCCCCTCGTCGCCGCCTCCGTGGTCGCGGCGGTGATCGCGGCGGTGATCGCGGCCGCGACACCCGTCGCGCACGCCGTCGTGCCCGTCGTTCCTCCCCGGGATTATCAGGCGATGCGCTGGCGCATGATCGGGCCGTTTCGCGGCGGGCGCACGCGTGCGCTCGCCGGCGTTCACGGCAGGCCCGACATCCTCTACGTCGGCGCGGTGGATGGGGGCGTCTGGAAATCGGATGATTACGGCCGCACATGGCATCCGATTTTCGATGCCGAGCCGTCTCAATCGATCGGCGCGATCGCGGTGGCGCCGTCCGATCCACGGATCGTCTACGTTGCCTCGGGCGAGGGACTGCAGCGACCGGATCTGTCCGTCGGCGACGGCTTCTATCGGTCCGCCGACTCCGGCAAGACCTGGACCAGGCTCGGCTTGCGCGACGGCGAACAGATTCCGTCGCTCGCCGTCGATCCGCGGGACCCGAACCGCGTGTTCGCGGCGGTGCTCGGTCATCCGTACGGGCCGAACACGGAGCGCGGCATCTTCCGCTCGATGGACGGCGGTCGCAGTTGGCAACGCGTGCTTTATCGCGGAGCGGACGTCGGCGGATCCCAGGTCCTGATCGACCCGACGAACAGCCAGATCGTGTACGCGGCGCTGTGGCAGGGCCGCCAAGCCCCCTGGGAGGATGACAATGACGTCAGCGGCACGGGCGGCGGACTCTTCAAGTCCGTCGACGGCGGCGAGACCTGGAAGCGATTGAGCAAGGGACTGCCGGCGGACGTCGTGCAAATCAACGTTGCCGTGGCCGCCCGCGATCCGAAGCGCCTGTACGCGGTGTTCTCGACGCTCGCGAAGAGTTCGTACGAATCCGGGGCCGGGATGGGCTTGTACCGTTCCGACGACGGCGGCGAGACCTGGGCCTCGGCGACCACCGATCCCCGGCCGATGATGAAAATCGGCGGCGGCGATCTGCCGGTCCTCGCCGTCGATCCGGACAATGCCGACGTGCTGTACAGCACGAGCATCGTGACGGTGCGCTCCGAGGATGGGGGCCGGACGTGGGAGTCGCTGCGCGGGGCCCCCGGCGGCGATGATTACCAGAACATCTGGATCGATCCCCGCGACTCCAAGACTTTGCTGATCGTCGGCGACCAAGGCGCCATCGTGAGCGTCAACGGCGGCCGCACATTCAGTTCCTGGTACAACCAGCCGACCGCACAGCTCTACCATGTCAGCATCGATGATCGCTTTCCGTACCGGGTGTGCGGCGGGCAGCAAGAGAGCGGCTCGGTTTGCATTTCGAGCCGGGGGAACGACGGCGAGATCACGATGCGCGACTGGCATCCGGTCGGCTCGATCGAATACGGCAGCGTCGCGCCCGATCCGCTGCATCCGGACATCGTCTTCGGCGCCGGCAGGAACAGGGTGTCGAAATTCCACTGGTCGACCGGACAAGTCCAGAACGTCACGCCGATTCCGCTGTTGAAAAAGCGGCGCGCCGAACGCACGGAGCCGATCGTGTTTTCGCCGGTCGATCCGCACACCCTCTATTATGCGGCCAACAGGCTCTACGAGACGCAGAATGGCGGAAAATCCTGGCGCGTGATCAGTCCCGATCTGGCGAGGCCCCATCCCGGGGTGCCCGCGAGCCTCGGTACCCTGGCGAGCGGCGATCGTAAGGCCGCGCAGCATCGCGGCGCGATCTACGCGCTCGCGCCCTCCCACCGCGCCGTCGGCACCCTCTGGGCGGGAACGGATGACGGCTTCGTCTGGTCGACGCGCGACGGCGGCCGGCATTGGAAGAACATCACACCGCGCGAGTTGATCCCGTGGAGCAAGGTGACGCAGATCGACGCGTCACGCTTCGATGACCGCTCCGCATACGTGTCGGTGAGCCGCATGCGCATCGACGACATGCACCCCTACATTTATCGGACGCACGACGGCGGCGCGACCTGGCGGAAGATCGTCGACGGCCTGCCGGCGGATTCGCCGGTCGATACGGTGCGCGCGGATCCGCTGCGGCGTGGACTGCTGTACGCCGGCACCGAAAACGGAGTCTGGGTGTCGTTCGACGACGGCGATCATTGGCAGTCCCTGCAGCTCAATCTCCCGCACACGTCGATGCGCGACCTTGCGATACACGGCGACGACTTGATCGTGGCCACGCACGGACGCTCGTTCTGGATCCTCGATGACGTTTCGCCGCTGCGCCAGGCCGACGCCGGGATCGCGCGATCGGAGCCTTATCTGTATCCGCCGGCGGTCGCGTACCGGGTCCGGCGGGATACGAACACCGATACGCCGCTTCCCACCGACGAGCCCGCGGGCCGAAATCCGCCGGACGGCGCGATCATCGACTACGTCCTGCCGGCGGCGGGCGCGCACTCCGTGAGCCTCGAAATCCTCGATTCACACGGCGCGTTGGTGCGCCGCTATTCGAGCGAGGACCGGCCCGCGCAGAGCAGTGCGCAATTGGCCCGGCAGCTGATACCGGGCTATTGGATCGAGCGATTCCAGAGGCCGGGAACCGCCGCCGGCATGCATCGATGGCTCTGGAATTTGCGCTATGCCAGTCCGCCGTCGATCGACCATGCATATCCGATCGCCGCGATCGCGCATGCCACGCCGCGACTGCCGCTCGGACCCCTGGTGGTGCCGGGACGTTACAGCGTGCGTCTCACCGTGGACGGGCATGAATCGAGCGCCCCGCTCGTCGTCGAATTGGATCCGCGAGTCAAGGTGTCCGCCGGAGCGCTCGGGCGCCAATTGGCGCTCGCGCGGCGTCTCGCGGCGATGTTGGCCGGCGATGCGCAAATGCTGGCGCAGGCGGGAAACGGCGACGCGGCATTCGTCAAGAAGCTGCGTCGGATCGACGGCGACGTCAATTCCCTGTACGAGGATGTGACCGGATGCGACGCCGAACCGACCGTCGCGCAGCGCGAAGCCGCGAACGCATTGGCGTCGGAGGTGGCCGCGCTGCGGGCGCGCCGGCCGCCGCCGGCGCGCACCGCGGACGGCTTCAGGGGGCGAGCTGCGCCCCCGTCTTGAAGGTCAGCGCGTCGATCGTGGTGGCCGCGATGGAATACCCGCCGGGTCCGAGATGCAGGTTCGCCGCCGCCGCGGGCAGCGTGATCGTCGCCTTCGAGCCGACGGCCGCCTGGATGCTCTGGAATCCCGCCCGGAACTGGTTGTACGCGTAGTCGTTCGCGAACGCCGACTTTCCCAGCGCCGCGAGCTGGGTGCCGTTCCAGGATTCCACGACCTTGCCGTCGGCACCCCGCAATTCGATGCGCACGATGTGGGCGGGCACGTCGGCGGTGCCGCCGTCGAGGTAGGCGTGGAACGAGATGCCGCCGTTCGCGAGCACACGGCCGTCGGTCAAGGAGACGTGGTGTTTCGCCGGACTCACGGGGCCGGTGTGAAAAGGCGTGAACACCGAGCCGCGATAATAGTGGTACGTCGACACCACGAAGATCACCGTCACGGTCAACAGCACCTTGCCGAGGCCGACCACGGTCTTGTCGGGCAATGCGCCGCTCGCTAGCCAGGTGAACCATGGCTTCGAGGCGGTTGCCGGGCGGCTTTTGGCGAGCCAGGCGTCGACGGAGTAGGCGCCCGCGCCGCCGAGCAGCAAAGTCGCGCCCATTCCGAAGTTGCACGCGGCCATCGTCCACTCGTCGATGCAGGTCGCGCCCTGCCAGCCGAACAGGAGCATCAGCACGAAGCTCAATCCCATCGTCATCAGCGCACTCAGGCGCGTCATGAATCCCACGATCAGGAACAGGCCGAAGAACAATTCGACCGCGCTGAACACGATGACGCCGGCATAGAGGAGGTAGAAGTGGTGCAGCAGATAATCGACCAGGTGATCCATGCCGAGCAGCGCGCCCGGCATCGCGGTCTGAAATTTGTTGGCCATCCACTGCGGTGCGTGCGGATTGAGCTTTTGCGGCGAATAAATGAACCGGCGGCTGCCGCCACCCCAGTAGATCCACCCTTGCACGAACCGGGTGCAGAGCAGCACGATGCCGGTGAGGCGCCATCCACTCATCGTCGTCGTCGTCGAGTCGGCGGACATGGCTTTTTCACTCCGGTCGATAGGGTTTGAAACCGTACCTTGCGAATATCGCGAGGGCCGGCGGCGACTTCAGGAACCGGACCCAGGCCTCGGCGGCCTGCGGGTGGGCGGCGTCTTTCAGCACCGCGGCCGCGTAGATCGCCGTCGAATTCTGTGCCGCGGGTATGACCACGTGCTCTATCGGATTGCCGCTCTGTTCCTGAAATACCGCCTCGGATTTCCAGGTCACACCCGCGTCCGCCTTGCCCTGCATCAGGAACATCGGGCTTTGCCGGTGGTGGATGTGCGTCAGCGTCGTTTCGCCGTTCTTGACCTTGGTGTCATAGACGGTCTTTTCCAGCGCGGCGCCGCCGGCCTTGACCAGCGAGGCCTTGATCTGGCGCGCGATTCCCTCGAATTGCGGGTTCGGCATCACGACGCGCACGCCGGGCTTGGCGAGGTCAGCAAGCGACTTGATCCCCGCGGGGTTGCCCCGCGGCACCATGATCGCAAGGTCGTTGGTCGCATAGCGAACCATCGGTGCCCGCGCGTACCCGCGGTCGATCAGGTTCTGCACGCCCTTCATCCCGGCCGCGAACACGTCCGCCTTCACGGTCCACGTCATGTTTCCGACCGTGATGGTTCCGCCGTGCTCGATCTGGCGCATCAAGAGGCCGGGAGGAATGGTCTCGTAGTAGATCTTGCCGCGCAGGTCCGGGTGTTCCGCCTCGAATCGGGCGACCAGTGGCGCCATCGCGAAATAGTAGTTTCCGCCGACGAAAACCACCAGTTTGGCGTTTCCGGGATCGCCGTGGAAGTCCGGCAGGTTGTCCACCTCGGGCACGGTGAACTCCAGGCCCCGGTCGACCGCGGGGTCGTTCTTGCCGTGACTCCACGGCGGATAGACGTTCGCGTCGGCGGCGGACGCCGCGCCCGCGCTCCCGACCGTGAAGGCCGCCGCCGCCAACAACATCAACATCGGACGCCGCATGATCGGTACCCTCCTCATTTCGCGTACTGGAAGCCGGCGAAGCCGAGCTCCGGCAGCGTGCCGACGATCCCCGGGGTCAACACCGCGCCCGGAATCAGGTGATTCGTGAGTTCGGCGACCATGGCCGGCAGGCTGAGCTTGTCCGGATTGTGGCCCATCGCGTGCAGCCTCGAGGAAACCTCGAAGATCGCGTTGTGGCACGCGAGGAACACCACCCCGCGCGCCTGCAAGGTCGGAATGCTGTTGTCCTTCGGGGAGAACACGCCGGAGGCGTTCTCGAAATCCCCGGGGTCGCCGGCGGCGGCGGCCGGGATGTCGAGAAAGGAGTTGCGGGCGAACTTGCCGTCCGTCAATTTGGCGAAGCCGTACTTGTCCCACAGATACTGGTCGTACAACGCCAGGTGCGCGGTTCCATGGGTCGCCGAAAGTACCAGGAAATCCGGGTGTTTGAACGCCCAGATCTGCGCGTTGAGGGAGTTGCGCATCAGGTTGAGCCAGGGTCCCTCGATCGCGGTGTTGTCCCAGACCTGTTTGTATTTTCCGCGATAATGCATCACCAGGGTGAGCGCGGCATGATCCCACTGGTCGGGCGAGTCGAGGATCATCGGCACTTCCTTGAAGTCGCGGCGGCGCGGAGTTTTCGCGAGCGCCGTCATCAGCGCCTTCAGGTGGCCGGCGCCTCCTTCGAGCAGCGGGGCGAGCGGCGCCGCGTCGGCGCGCGCCTCGCGGTGCGCCGCATCCAGGGATATGCCGGCGATGCCGGTCGACGCGACGATGCCCAGCACGTTTCTACGGGTGACGGTCATGTTCGATTTGCTCCTCGGGAGTCTTTCGGGTGGATGGCGAAGACTGAAGTTGCACGAAGCCTGGGGTTGGCGGTGGCCGCTAGATATTCATCTTTGCTAATATGGAAACCCGGGGCCGATGGTATGCCGAAGCACGGTGCCGATGCAACACGCGACGGGCGGGCGTGGCGCCGCCGCCGGCACGTTGCGGCCGCACACAATTAAGCGTCATACTCGCCCCTGCGGTCGCGTCGCGGTAAATCGATGGGTGAGTCCGCCGATCGTCGAGGAGAATCAAGGCTTCGTGACCGGAAACAACCCGTCCCTTGCGGTGCGCTGGGCCGCGCTCGCCGCGTTGACGATCGCGCAGCTCTCCCCTGACGGCATGCCGACGGCTGCGGCGCGGGCCGCGGCCGATCGCGTGGCGCGATCCGCGCTCGCGCTCGAGGCGCATCCTGCACGCGGCGCGACGGAATTCGCGCGGCTGTGTTCGGGATGTCACGGTGCGCGGGCGCAGGGCGACCCCGGGCTCGCCATCCCGGAACTCGCCGGTCAACGCGTGGGTTATCTCATCCGCCAGCTGGCGAATTTTCATCTGGGCCGGCGCGAGAGCACGCGCATGCATCGCGTGGTTTCGCGGACCGAGTTGCGCAGCCCGCAGGATTGGGCCGACATCGCCGCCTATCTGGGCTCCGCCAAACCGCCGCCGGCGACGCAAACCGGCAGCGGCGCGAACGTCGCCCTCGGTCGCGGGATATTCCACGAACAGTGCGCCTCGTGCCACGGACCCGGCGCGCGCGGCGACGACGCAGGCGACGTCCCGTCTCTGCGAAACCAGCATTATTCCTACCTCGTCAAGCAAATGCGCCGGCTCGCCCATGGTGAGCGGCACGACATGGACGAGAATCTCGAGCGCTTCCTCCGCAGTTTCGACGCGCGCGACGTGGACGCCGTGGCGGATTATCTGTCGCGACTGCGCGGTCCCGAGGGTCCGCAACCCTGAAGGACCTGGCGCTGGCTGGGGGATTTCGCCGAAACGCGAGCGCGTCGTAATATCGGGCCATGAGCAAGCTGCGCGTCCATTGTTTCAGCGTTTCGGTGGACGGATATGGTGCCGGTCCGCACCAGAGCATCGACCATCCGCTCGGGGTCGGCGGCATGCGGCTGCACGAGTGGGCATTCGCGACGCGCACCTTCCGCCGCATGCACATTACCGCGGACGGCGCGGACGGCGGAGCCGGCGTGGACGACGACTTCGTCATCCGGGGCTTCGAGGGCGTCGGCGCCTGGGTTCTCGGGCGCAACATGTTCTCGCCGCTGCGCGGCCCGTGGGTCGACGACACGTGGAAGGGATGGTGGGGCGAGGATCCCCCGTACCGCTGTCCGGTGTTCGTGCTGACCCGGCATGCGCGTCCGAGCGTCACCATGCGGGGCGGCACGGTGTTTCACTTCGTCACGCAGGGCATCGAAGCGGCGCTCGAACGGGCGCGCGCGGCCGCCGGTCCGCGGGATGTAAGGCTCGGCGGCGGCGTGTCGACGCTTCGCCAATATCTGCGCGCCCGCCTGGTCGACGAGATGCATCTGGCGGCGACGCCCGTCGTGCTCGGAAGCGGTGAGTCGGTGTTCGCGGATCTCGACCTGCCGGCGCTCGGCTACCGGTGCCGCGGCCATGTGCAGACCCCCGGGGTCACGCACCTTCAATTTGAGCGCGCCGCGGGGTCCGTGTAGGGCGGGGCATCACCGCCGCCGCCGACAATTTCAGATTCAATTCAGAGTCGCTTCAGATTCGGCGCGCAGACTGCCTCCGCGGTCCGATAAAAACAAACATATTGAGCCGCACAGCGTTGCGGGACGCGGGAGTCCGCGTGCCGCGGGATCGGGGGGTTCATTGGATCCACGGGAGAACAATAATGAAGAGTCCATCCAGGATTGCCGCGCATTCCGCGTTCAACGCGGGCCTGATCTGCGTGACATGGGCCTGCGCCGCGCGAAGCGAGACCGCCGCGCCGGCTCCAAGCGCGGGATCATCGGACGCGCTGCAGGAAATCGTCGTCACCGGTTCGTATGAGCAGCAGAGCAACGACTCGATGAAGATGGGGATTCCGGCGCGCGACACGCCGTTCTCCGTCGAGAGCTATACCAATAGCTTCATGAAATCGATCGAGACGTCGCAGATTGCGGATCTCTACCGCTACATGACGGGCCTGCAGAAGGCCGGGATCACGGGTTACGACCTGACGTTGCGGGGCTTTTCGACCAGCGACTCGGATCGCAACACCTTCCTCACGGACGGGCTGCCGGGACTGTCGGTGCGATTCGGCTCGCCGCCGACGATCGGCATCGACCACATCGAACTCGTCAAAGGGGCCGCCTCGCTGCTCTACGGCCAGGCCCAGCCCGGTGGATTCGTCAACATCATCACGAAGAAGCCGCAGGCCGTCGCGTCGACCGAACTCGCGCTGCGCGGCACCGAAAATGCCGGCGGATACGCGCGGGTCAAGGGCGGCGACGCGTCCTTTGACAGCACCGGGCCTCTGGGCACGAACCGGGTGCTCTACCGGTTCATCGGCCAGATCAGCGACGACAACTATTTCCGGAACCTCTCGTATCAGCGCGGCCAGTACCTGGCGCCCATGGTGACGGTCGATCTCGGGCACGCGACGACTGCGACGCTGCAGTTCGAATACCGCAAGCTGAGCGCCGACTACGAAAACGTCGCGTTGCTCGCGCCGAACACCAAGATCGCCCGTACGGTAGCCCAGCTTGCGCCCATTCAGACCAACTACACGGCGCCGGGAACGAATCGCAACGAGCGGGGCACTACCACCAGCTTCTACCTGCAGCATAAGTTCGCCGAGCGGGGTTCGGTGAACTTGAGCCTGCGCAGCGTCGACCACCATGACTACGCCTATGCGTTCGACATCACCGGATTCGACAAGACCGATCCGACCTACAACACCCTGGACCTGCGCGCCCGGGGGCAGTGGAATCAGCGGCTCTACAACTTCGGCGATCTCAACGTGGTGCTGCCGTTCGAGACCGGGCCGGTCGGCCACCGGGTCATCGCCGGCGTCAACGCCGGAAGGGAAATCGACGACTTCCAGCGCACGAAATTCTGCGCGATCAATTCGCCGGGAAAGCCGATCGCGGACGCGACCTGCAATATCGGCAAAAACCAGTACACGGTGTCGATCTTCAACCCGGATTTCAGCGTCATACCGCCGCCGAGCGCCTTCGGCGCCGGGAAGCTGGCCGAGAACTACATCATTTCACGGACCGAAGCGGCCTACGTTTCCGATCTGATGACGTTCAGTCCGCAATGGAAGATGATGGCCGGCGTGCGGTATTCGCGCGACAAGCTCACCGTCTACAACAACCGATTCGATCCGACGCAGCAGCCGTTCGAGCAGACGACGAGCACCGCGATGCCACAGGTGGGCGTCATTTACCAGCCGAACCGGCACTGGTCGTACTATGCGAGCTACAGCACCTCCTATGCGCCGGTGGACCCGAGCACGCAGGGCCTGGTGACCTCGCCCCTGTTCAAGCCGACGAAGGGCAGCGGCGACGAGGTTGGCGCCAAGGCCAATTTCCTCGATCACCGGGTCAACGTCACCGGCGCACTGTTCCTGATCAATGAAACGAACGTCCTCACACCGTATGCGGGCGGGACGGATGCGTTCTGTCCGACCGGCGGCTGCGACGTGCAGGTCGGTGGCGCGCGCTCCAAGGGCGCGGAGCTTGAAGCCGACGCCAAGCCGACCGAGGCGCTGACGCTGATCGCCGGATACGCGTATACGGACGCGCGCATTTCAAAGAGTTCGGCGACCGGGCCGATCGTCGGCGACGCGTTGCCGAACTCCCCGCTCAACTCCTTTCATTTGTGGGCTCGCTACGATTTCCTGCACGGCGCGCTGCGGGGTTTCGGGGCGGGTCTCGGGTATTCGAATGTCGGCTCCCGTGTGGCGAACACCGGCACGCCGTCCTCACCCGGAGAGTTCGTGCTGCCCGGCTATCAGGTCGTCGATCTCGGTCTCTACAAGCAATTCGAGGATGGCATCAACGTGACCGTGAAGCTGAACAACCTCTTCAACACGACTTATTACCAGGACGGCAAGCTGGTTTCCGGAATGGAGAGCATCGACGCGGGCGCACCGCGCACCGCCGAGCTGTACGTCACCGCGAGATTTTGACCGGGCATGAAGGCCGGAGCGTGGATCAGGATCGGATTGTCCGGAGTGTCGGTGACGGCGCTGTGCCTTGCGATCGGGGCGGCGGGCGCCGCCACGTTCGACCTGCGCGGCCTGCCGCGCTACGCGCCCGCAAAGCAGCTCAACGGGACGATTCGCCTGTTCGGTTCCTCGCTCGGAGGCCTGGTGACGGCATGGGAAAGCGGCTTTCGGAGGATTCAGCCGGGCATTCGGTTCGAGAATCGGTTTCCCAGCAGCGATGCCGGCATCGCCGGGCTGGTCGCGGGGGTGGCGGACCTCGGCCCCCAGGCGCGGGAGCAGACTCTGGTCGAGCGCCTGATGTTCTTCGAGACCTTCGGACATCCAGCCGGCAGCATCGCCGTCGCGACCGGGGGGTACGATGTGGAGGGAATGGCGGATGGGCTGGTCATTTTCGTGCAGAAGGACAATCCGCTGTCCAAACTGACGATGCAGCAGCTGGACGGCATCTTTGGAGCGCAGCGCACGGGCGGGTTCCGGGGATTCAAATGGTCGCTGCGAAACGGGCGCGCGGCCGCGGAAAATATCCGTACGTGGGGCCAGCTCGGGCTGAAAGGCGCGTGGGCGGACCGGGAAATTCACACCTACGGCTACGCACCCACGGGGATGAGCAATTTCTTCCAGTTGAACGTGCTGCATGGAGGCGACAAGTGGAACCCGAACTACCGTGAGTACGTCGAGAGCGGCACCAAAATGATCGGCGATGGCGACCGGTCGGGGGCGGGTGGATTGCGTCACATGCTCGCCGACCGGCTCGCCCACGATCGCTTCGGCATTGCCTATGGCGTGCTGTCGCAGGCCAAGGGCATCCGGGGTGTGAAGGTCATCGCGCTCGCGGCGCGGCCGGGCGGGCCGTACGTGCCGCCCAGCCCGCAAAGCTTCCAGGATCACAGCTACCCGTTGTCCCGAAGCATCTACATGTACTTCAACCGCGTGCCGGGCCGCGCGCTCGCTCCGCAGGTCTCCGAATTCCTGCGCTTCATACTCAGCCGTGACGCGCAGCGGGCCGTGGAGCGGCACGGCGGGTATCTGCCGTTGACGCCCGCATTGGCGCAGCGGGGGTTGGAAGGACTCGAGTAGCATCGACGGGATGCGCCTCCGATCCCGGGGGGGGGGGCGCGCCGAGGGCGATCGCCGGATCTTGTGTACAATGGCCGTCCTCGGCGGCATCGTACCCATGTTGAACTGGCTGATCCCCTACGACTTCTCTCCGTCGCTTCTGTTTGCGTGGCTCGCGGCGGCTCTGCTGTACGTCCGCGGCGCGCGCAGGCGGCACGTGCCGTTCGACCGCAAGCTGTCGTACTGGAGCGGCATGGCGATCGTTTACTGCGCGCTGTTGACCCGCTTCGATTTCTACGCGCTGCACCAGTTCTTCATCGATCGAATCCAGCAGGTGCTGATGCATCATCTGGCGCCGCTGTTGATCGCCTTCGCGTACCCCCTGCCCACGCTGCGTGCCGCGCTGCCGCCGCGTTGGCGTGCGCGGTTCTTCAAGCCCGCGGCGCGTTCCCGAATCGGCCGGGCGGTCCTATTCCTGCTGGGCCACCCTTGGGCGGCGACCGTGACCTTCGTCGCACTGGTGCTGCTGTGGCTCGTCCCGCGGGCGATGACGCTCGCGATGCTGGACTGGCGTTTGTACTGGCTGATGAACGTGTCGATGCTGGCGAGCGGATTGATCTATTGGTCGCTCGTGCTGGACCATCGGCGGCGTCCGCCCGCACGCATGGGTTCGGGCATGAGGGTGCTCTCGCCCATCGTCAGCATGACTCCGCAGATCGTGGTCGGAGCGGTCATCACATTCACGAAAACGGACCTGTATCCGGTCTTCGCGGCCTGCGGACGCGTGTTCGATATCGACGTGTTGACCGATCAGCAGATCGGCGGACTGATCTCGTGGGTGCCGGCTTCGATGATCGAGACCGTCGCCGCGCTGTTGGCGCTCCGCGTGTGGATGCGGCTTTCGCAGGCACAGGCACGCCGCGCGTCGAAGCGGCGGGCGGTCCCGCTGTAAGGATGTCATGTCCTCGACGGGGCCCGGAAGCTCGACTCCTCCGTCACGATCAGGTCCATCGGAATGTCGTGCGGCTGGGGATGGATCGATTCGAGGCGCGAGTCCGCATATCCTAAGCCGATCGAATAAGGCCGCGGCACCGCCACCGCGAGGCTCCGGTCGAAGTAGCCGCCGCCATATCCGAGGCGATACCCCGCGTCATCGAAGCCGACCAGCGGGACGATGACGACATCAGGGCATACCACGTCCCGCGTCGCCGGTATCGGAATATTCCAGATTCCCGTCTGCATCGGCGCGCCCGGGCGCCATTGCCAGAACTCCACCGGGGCGGATCGTTGGACAATGACGGGCAGGGCCGCCCGACCGCCATTGGACAGGTGCTCCTCGACGATGCCGCGCACGTCGAACTCGCCGCGAATGGGCCAGCAGAAGCCGAGCACGCCGTAAGCCCTCAGATCGACCGCCTGCCTGAGGCGCGCGCAGGCGTGCTCGCCCAGCTCGCGGCGCGCGGCCGGGGCGCGCGCGGTACGCCGTTCCAGCAAGGCGTCGCGAGTGAGTTTGCGCCAATGACGGATCTCGTCCCAGCCGGCGGGGGAGAGGGGGGCGATTCGGGACGGCGGGGGCATGGGGGAATTCTACGCCCTCAAGTCAGGCTCCGGCCTTCGGCGATGAGCCTCAATATCAGCGGGGCCGGCTCCCAGAACTCGTCCCGGGACGAGGCGGCGAACCCGCGCATGGTTTGGGCCACGGAGCGGAGTCCGACCTGATCCGCATAAAGCATCGGGCCGCCGCGATGCATGGGGAACCCGTATCCGTAGAGGTAAATCAAGTCGATGTCCGAGGCCCGGACCGCGATCCCTTCGTCCAGGATCCGCGCGCCCTCGTTGATGAGGGCATAAATGCAGCGCTGAACGATCTCCTCCGCCTGGACGGGCCGCGGCGTCAGCCCGAGTTCCCTGCGATGGCTGTCGATCATCCTCTCGACCTCGGGATCCGGGCTCGCGCCGCGACTGCCGGGTTGATATGCATACCAGCCCCTACCGGTCTTCTGGCCGAACCGGCCTAGTTCACAGAGCCGGTCGGCGATGTTGGGGACCGACGGCGGATGTTCCCGGTAGCGGCGTTTGCGGATCGCCCAGCCGATGTCGTTGCCGGCCAGGTCGCCCATCCGAAACGGGCCCATCGCCATGCCCCAGTCCTCGAGCGCCTGGTCGACCTGCCACGGCGTTGCGCCGGCGACCACCAGGTATCGGGCCATGCCGGCGTACTTGTCGAGCATGCGGTTGCCGATGAAGCCGTCGCACACGCCCGCGACGACGGCGATCTTGTCGATCGTCCGTGCCAATCGCATCACGGTCGCGAGCACGTCGGCGGCAGTCGCCGCGCCGCGCACGACCTCCAACAGCTTCATGACGTGGGCGGGGCTGAAGAAATGCATGCCGAGCACGTCTTGCGGTCGTCGCGTGCAATGCGCGATCGCATTGACGTCGAGTGTCGACGTGTTCGTCGCCAGGATCGCGCCGGGCTTCGCGACCGCGTCGAGTCTTCGGAACAGCGTCTCCTTGACGCCCCGATCCTCGAACGCCGCCTCGATGATCAGGTCGCAGCCCGAGAGGTCCGCATCGGTCAGGGTGCCGGTGACCAGCCGCATGCGCTGTTCGAGCTCCGCTTCGGTCAACGCCCCCCTTTTCAGGCGGCCCGCGTAATTCCCGCGGATCCGCCCGAGTCCCGCCTCGAGCGCAGCCTCGTCGGTTTCGAGCAGCGTGACCGGCATGCCGGCATTGAGGAAATTCATCGTGATGCCGCAGCCCATCGTGCCGGCGCCGATGACGCCGACGCCGGCGACCGGACGCACTGCCGTATCCGCGGGGACGCCGGGGACCTTCGCGGCGGCTCGCCGGGCCGTGAACACGTGGCGCAGCGCACGCGATTCGCTCGATTGCAGCAGTTCGACGAACAGGCTCCGCTCGCGCTGCAGGCCCTCCTCGAAGGAGCCCGTGACGGCGGCCTCCACGGCATCGATGCATTTCAGCGGCGCCGGGAACCGGCCGGCGAGCGCCCGGGTCCTTTCGCGCGCGATCCGGAAATACGCTGCGGCGTTCGAGCGGTCGATGCCGAGGTCGCGCACGCGCACGAGGGGGCGGCGCGTCATCGCGATTTCCCTCGAGAAGGCGAGGGCAGCCTGGAGCAAATCGCCATCGACGCAGGCGTCGAACAGCGGCGTGCCCTTGAATCGCGCGGCCGGCCACGGTTCGCCGGCAATCATGAAATCCGTGGTCATCTCGACGCCGATCAGGCGCGGCAGACGCTGCGTGCCGCCCGCGCCGGGGATCAGGCCGAGCTTGACTTCGGGCAGCGCGATCGACGCATCGGGCGTGGCGATGCGAAAATGCGCGCCGAGCGCGAGTTCGAACCCGCCGCCCATGCACGCCCCGCCGACGGCGGCGATGACCGGTTTGCGGGACTCCTCGAGGGCGCGGATCAGGGTCCGCAAATCAGGCGCAGCCATGGCGAGCGGAGTGCCGAATTCCTTGATGTCGGCGCCGGCGGAAAATGCCCGCCCGGTGCCGATCAGCACGATCGCCTCGACGCCGGGATCCGATGCGGCCGCCTCGAGGTTGGCGGCGATGCCGGTGCGCAGCGCGAGGTTCAGACTGTTGACCGGCGGATGATCGAATGTGATGACGGCCGTGCCGGCATTCAATTGGTAGCGGGTGCCGCCCATGTGTCATCTCTCCCGTGTCGGAGGTTGGCGCGCATGCTGCGCGGCCGGGTGGTTCAGTTTAATCTCGGTACGTTCCGGACTGCACGGCAACGGATTACAAATGGCGCATGAAATGATCATCGTGGGCGCGGGTCTCGCCGGCCTCGCGCTCGCCGGGGCGATGACCGAGCTGGGTGCGGACGTGGTCGTGTTGGAGGCGCGCGCGCGCATTGGCGGGCGTGTGGCGACCCATGCCACGCCCGCCGGGGCGTACGATTTGGGGCCGGCGTGGATATGGCCCGGGATACAACCGCGGACCGCCCAACTCGTCCGGATGGCCGGAGTGGTGGTGTATGAACAGGCCGACCGGGGCGGTTTCATCCACCAGGATCACCGGGGCCGGACGCAACGAATCGCTCAAGGGTTCCGGCAGGAGCCGCCCTCCATGCGAGTACGGGGAGGGATCGACTCGCTGCTTGCCTCGGTCGCTCGCAAGTGCCCGTCCGGCGGCATCCACTTGGATCATGCAGTCCGCCGCATCGCCGTCACCGACCATGGGGTCGAAGTATCGGCCGAGCATGCGGGCGCCACGGTCAAAATCACCGCCGATCGGGTCGCGCTGGCGCTTTCGCCGCGCCTCCTGGCGGAAATCGAAATCACACCGAAAATGCCCGTTGCGCTGAACGCGCGGCTGCTCGCGGTGCCGACTTGGATGGCCGGACACGCGAAGGCCCTGGCGCTGTACGACACCGCCCTCTGGCGCGCCGCGAAGCTGTCCGGAAGCGCCGTAAGCCAATGCGGCCCCTTGTCGGAAATACACGATGCCAGCCTGCCGGGGGCGGCCGAGGCGGCGCTCGTCGGCTTCTTCGGCTGGGATGCCGCGCAGCGTGAAGCGCAACGGGCGACGCTGATCGAGCAGGTCGCCGCGCAGCTCGGCGTCCTGTTCGGCGCACCGGCCGCCTCGCCGAGGGCGGTGATATTGCGCGATTGGTCCACCGAGCGTTGGACCGCAACGGCCGCCGATCGGGAGACTCCCGCATCGCACCCCGAATACCGCTTCATTCCGCTGCCCGACCCCTGGGGCAGTCGTCTGAGGTTGTGCGGATCGGAATCGGCGCCGGAATTCGGCGGCTATCTCGAGGGCGCGCTCGCGGCGGCCGAGGCCGCCGCGATCTGGGCCTGCTCCCGAGTCAGGTGCCGGTGAACATGAAGCTCGCGGCCTTCTTGAAGGCCGCATCGCTCGCGGGGCGCGAGTAGAACATGTGTCCGCCGGGGAAGACCGCGAGCCGGACCCGGTCGGGAACGCCGAAATCCGGCAGTTGATCGATGACCAGGCGCGACGTGAAGAAGGGACAGGACAGATCGTTGTAGCCGTGCGCGATCAGCACGGCCATCTTCGGGTCGTTGGCGATCGCCTTGCGCAGGTCACTGACGGGCCGATCATCGGTGTTGCCGCGGTCCCACGCGCGGTTCACGTCGTAGGAGAGCGTCTCGTAATGCGCGTCCGTCTTCCAGCCGACCTGGCGAGTGATGAAGTCGACCATCGCGCTCGTCGTCGGCGCGATGACGGCGTTCAGTATCGGGTCGCCGGCGCGGTTTTCCGGGGCACCGGGAAAGGGATCGTAGGCCGTGACGTTGGAGTCGTAGACGCTGCCGATCTTGTGCTCGGCGCGATGAGCCTCGCGCAGATAGGTTTCGATGTCGATCCTGCCGTCCATGCGGGCCACCAGCGCCGGATCGAGCCCGGTATACTCGGTGACCTTCGCGATCAGACGCTTCACCGCCGCCGGATCGGCGCGCCCCGCCAGCAGGTCGGTGACGAACTGCGTGCGGACATATTGTTCGACTTCGGCCACCTTTTCCGGGGTGAACACGCCGTGTCGCTCGAAATTTCCCGCCGCCATCGAGGGCAGGTCGATCATCCACGGAAGCGGCGACAGCGCATCCTCGTCGCCGATCGCCGCCGGATCGAGGTAGGGCGAGACCATGACGACGCCCGAGACGCCCACGCCCATCCGCGTCTGCAGGTTCAGGGCGATCCGCGGCGCGCGATAACCGCCGTAGCTCTCGCCGACCACGTATTTGGCGGATGCCAGGCGGCCGTTCGCGACCAGCCAGTCGTAAACGACGCGGGACAGATATTGAATGTCGGCCTCGGTCGAGAAAAAGTCCTTCTTGGTCTTGGCATCCGATTCCTCGGAACGGGAAAAGCCGGTGCCCACCGGATCGATGAACACGAGATCGGTCATGTCGAGCCACGTGGATGGGTTGTCGTGAACCTTGAAGTCCGACGGCGCGTCGCCTTCGTCCCCGAATTCCACTTGTCTCGGGCCGATGGCTCCCATGTTGAGGAAGACGGACGAGGCGCCGGGGCCGCCGTTGAACGCGAACGTCACCGGGCGGTTGGCGGCTCCGGGAACCGTGTACGCGGTATAGACGACTTCGGCGATTATCTTGCCCTTCGGATCGCGGACGGGAATCTTGCCGACGGTCGCGTCATAGGCGAACGCCCTGCCGTTGAGCTGGATCTTCTGGTGGATGGTCCTGTCCGCCGGAAGCGGCGGAAGGTCCGACTTGCCCGCATCGGCCTTCGCGTCCGCAGCGGGCTTGTCCGCCGCCACCGCGTGCATGGCGGCGGCGCCGGACATCAGGCCCATGACGATCGTCGCGCACAGCGTCGACTTGAGTTTCACGTGAAAACCTCCTGGGTGAGCGCAGTAATGAGGCGGTCGCCGCCGCCCGCGTGGAGGTGAGTTTACAGGGATTGGACGGACGGGAGAAACGCGCGGCCGCGGGGTGACATCCGCGTTCGTCATCAGGTCGCTGATGGCGCATCCACCGCAGGCGTCCGAGGCGCGATCGCGGGGGGCCTACGCGCCTTGCCGCACACCCCGGCCGTACCGCATACTTCCAAGACAACGATAATCATTGTCAAATTCGGTTTCATGAGCTTCCAATGACGAATGCCGCAATGAAAGGGATGCCGGGCGCGACGCTCGACGATGACGCCTGGGACGATCTCCTCAGCTTCATCGAGGAGCGGCGCGTGATCCCGATCGTCGGCCCGGAACTGCTCCAGGTCTCGACCGACCGGGGACCGCGCCAGTTGTACGACTGGCTTGCGGAAAAGCTCGCGGGGCGCTTGAACGTCGATGTCGGCGAGCTTCCCCAGCCCTACTCGCTGAATGACGTCGTGTGCTCGTTCCTCGCCGCGCGCGGCCGGCGCGAGGAGGCCTACGTGCGGCTGCGCGGGATTCTGAAGGATGCGAACTTCGAGCCGCCGCTCGCGTTGCGCCGCCTCGCCTCGATCACGGACTTCGACCTGTTCGTCACGACAACCTTCGACGCGCTGCTTGAGAATGCGGTCAATCAGGCGCGTTTCGGCGGGGCCCCGTCGACCGAGGTGCTCTCCTATGCGCCGAACCGCGTCGCCGACCTGCCGTCGGAGCGCGAGCAGTTGCAGCGTCCGGTCGTCTATCACCTATTTGGCCGGCTGTCGGCTTCGCCGACCTACGTGATCTCGGACGAGGATCTGCTGGAGTTCATCTGCGCGCTGCAGAGCGAGCATCTCGCGCCGGAGAAGCTGTTCCACGAGCTCGAGCACAGCCACCTGCTGTTCATCGGCAGCAGCTTCACCAACTGGCTCGCCCGGCTTTTCCTCCGGATGGCGAAGCGCCAGCGCCTCTCGGATCCGCGCGACGTCGGCGAGGTGCTCGCCGGCGATCATACGGGCGAGGACGACCGGCTGGTCGCGTTCCTGCACCAGGTCAGCGTGCGCACGCGGATCTACGTCGGCGCGGAACGCTTCGTCGAGGAGCTGCACGCGCGTTGGACGGCGCGGCAAAAGCCCGCCGCGAGCGCGGCCGCCCCCGTCGCGCCGGTGCGCTTCGCGCCGCCCGCGCGCGAGATGCCGGACAACGCGGTGTTCATCAGCTACGCGCGGGAAGACCTCCCGGCGGTGCAGCGGATCAAGGCGGGGCTCGAGGCGGCCGGAATCACCACCTGGTTCGACATCGACCGCCTGGAGGCGGGCGACGACTACGACCGCAAGATTCAGCGGAACATCGCGCGTTGCTCGTATTTCCTGCCGGTGATCTCGGCGACCACGCAGCGGCGGCTCGAGGCGTATTTCCGCCGGGAGTGGAGCTACGCGCTCGACCGCATGCGCAACATGGCCGACGGCGCCGTGTTCATCCTGCCGGTCACCATCGACGCGACGAGTCCGGCCGAGGCGCAGGTTCCGGACAGGTTCAAGTCGCTGCACTTCTCGCCGCTGCCCGACGGCGCGGTGCCGGCGGAGTTCGCGCAGCGGCTGGCGGATTTCATGCGGGCGCGGCAATGAACGAGCCCGCACTGGACGTGCGCAATCCCTGGCTCGGCCTCGCCTCGTTCACCGAGGAGACGCGCGAGTATTTCTACGGTCGCGAAGAGGAGACCGCCGAACTCGCGCGGCGCGTGCAGCGAAAGCTGCTGACGGTGCTGTTCGGCCAGTCCGGCCTCGGCAAGACCTCGATCCTGCGCGCCGGGTTGGTGCCGCGCCTGCGCGACCAGGGCTTTTGTCCGATCTACGTGCGCATCGATTACGCGCCGGGCGCGCCCGAGCCCGCCGAGCAGATCAAGGCGGCGATCGCGCAGTCCGCGCACCGCTCGGGCGAATGGACCCGGGCCGGGGTCGCGGTCGAGGGCGAATCCCTGTGGGAATTCCTGCATCACCGCGACGACGTGCTGCGCGACGAACAGGGCGCGACGCTGATCCCGCTGTTGATCTTCGACCAGTTCGAGGAGATCTTCACGCTCGCGCAGGGCGACGAGTTCGGCCGTACACGCGCGCAGCGCTTCGTCACGGAGCTCGCGGATCTCGTCGAGAACCGGCCGCCGCGATCGCTCGAGGCGCGTCTGGAGGCGGACGATTCGGCGGCCGAGCGCTTCGACTTCGCACGCAGCGACTACCGGGTGCTGATCGCGCTGCGCGAGGACTACCTCGCGCCGCTCGAGGGCTTGAAGGGCGTGATGCCGAGCATCACCCAGAACCGGCTGCGACTTGCGCCGATGAACGGTGCGCAGGCCATGGCCGCGGTGCAAAAGCCCGGCCGCGGTCTCGTGACCGAGGAGGTCGCCGCGGCGATCGTGCGCTTCGTCGCCGGCGGCGCCGAGATCGAGCACGCGGAGGTCGAGCCCTCGCTCTTGAGCCTGATCTGCCGCGAGCTCAACGACGCCCGCATCGCGCAGGGCCGCACGGAGATCTCGCTCGACCTGGTCGCGGGCTCGCACGCGGCCATCCTGACGAACTTCTACGAACGCGCGCTCGCCGACCAGCCGCCGGCGGTGCGGCGGATCGTCGAGGATGAACTCCTGACCGAATCGGGCTTCCGCGAGAACGTCGCCGAAGAGCGGATCCGCCAGTCGTTCGCCGCGGCCGGCGCGACGCCGGATGCGCTCGCGACGCTCGTGAACCGCCGTCTGCTCCGGATCGAGGAGCGGCTCGACGTGCGCCGCGTCGAGCTCACCCACGACGTGCTCTGCGGCGTGGTCAAGTCGAGCCGCGACCTGCGCAAGGAGCGCGAGGCGCGCGAGGCGACCGAGCGGCTGCTCGCCCTGCAGCGCGAACGGGAACTCGCCGCCCGCCGCGACCTCGTCCGTGCACGCAAGGTCGCGACGGCGGGCGTCGCGCTCGCGATCGGCGCGGTCGCAGCGGCGATTTTCGGATTCCAGAGCGCCCGGCGCGCCGAGCGCGCCGAGCGCGAGGCGCAGCAGACCCGCGAGGTCGCGCTGCAGGCGCGCGCCCAGGCCGAACATCTGCTCGGGTACCTGTCCGACAATTTCGTGCGTGAACTCGAGAGCTTCGGCCGGCTCGGCGTGATCGCCGATTTCGCACACAGTCAGATCGACTATTTCCGCAAGCTGCCGGTGGATCTTAAGGACGCCGAGACGGTGCGCAACGGCGCGCTGGCGATGATCTATTACGCGAAGGCCGAGCGCCTCGTGGGGCACCTCGACGCGGCGCGCCAGAGCAGCGACGAGGCGGTCGGCCTCCTCGAGGGCCTGCGGCGCGGCGGCGAGCGCTCGGACGCGACCACGATCGCGCTCGCCGAAGGCATCACGGTCCAGGGGACGATCCTCGACAATGAATTCGACCCGCGGTCGGCGCAGTACTCGGCGCGTGCCGCGGCGCTCCTGCGGCCGCTCGCGACGGGTCCGCAGGCCTCGCTCGCCGCGCAGCGCGCCTATGTCGACGTGCTCGTGCGTATCGGCTTCGAACAGACCAACGCGGCTCACTACGCGCCGGCGCTCGCGGCACTCGACGAGGCCAAGGCACTCGCCGTCGCGGACGGCGCCCGAACGCTCGCGCACGTCGACATGGCGGCGCAATACGCCGAGGCGACCGCGTGGCAGGTCGAGAGCCTGCTCGCGCTCGGCCGCAACGACGAGGCGCTGCGCGTCGGCGAGGATGCCGACGCGGTCGCTGACAAGCTGCTCGAACAGCGTCCGGGCTATCGCCTCGCGCTGCATGCGACCCAGGTCATCGACACGAACCTCGGCAGTTCGCTGACGACGGAGCTGCGGCCGCAGGAGGCCCTGAAGCTCCAGGCGCGCGGCGAGGCAACCTCGCTCGCGATGGTGCGGCTCGACCCGAACAACACGATCACCCGCAACAACCTCGGCGTCGTGCACTCGGGGATCGGCGACGCCTACTGGGCGATGGGCCGCCTCGGCGCCGCGGTCCCGTACTACGACCGCGCGGTCGCGGACTTGAACGCCGGGATCTCGGGTGGCGCGCAGTTCGTGCTGCTGCAGCGCCTTTTCGCGCTCGTCGCGGCGACGCACCACGCGCAGATCGGCGATTTCGCCGGCGCAAAAGCGATCCTCGCGCCGAACGCGGAAGAACGCGCGGGCCTCGAGCGCGCGCGCCGCCAGGGTGGGTTCGGCGCGGCGCTCTCGTTCACGACGCCGACCGCCGCCGCCGCCGAGATCGCGCTCGAGCGCGGCGACAGCGCGGCGGCTGCGCGGCTCGCCGCGGCGGCGGCCGCGAGCATGCGTGCCACGCATCCCGTCGGCGGCACGCAGCAGTCGATCCATGACTCGAGCCTGGGATTTTCCGCATTGTTGCTCGGTCAGGCGCAGGTGCTGCACGGCGACTACGGCGCGGCGGTGACCTCGCTGCGCGACGCGCTGGCGCTGCGCACCGCGGTCGGCCACGCGAACATCGACGACCAGCGCGATCTCGGCCGCATCTCCACCTGGCTCGCGCTCGCGCTCGCGCACGATGGACATGCGGAAGAGGCGCGGGCCACGATCGAGCCGGTCGTCCAATTCCAGCGCTCCTTGAGTCTGCGCAATCACGGCGACCAATGGCAGCACGTCGAACTCGCCGCGGCACTCTATGCGCAGGCGCTCGTCACCCCGGACCGGCGCGGCCGCCTGCTGCACGAGGCCGACCCGTTGATCGCCGCGGTACCCGCCGAGATGCGTGCGACCGCCGATGTGCGCATCTGGCGCGACTGGATCCGCGCCGCCGCGGGGGGCGGTCGCGGCGCGGCTGCGGGCCGGTGAGCGCGCCGTCGATGCCGGTGTTCCGCTCGACCGGCCACCCCGGCGTCAACCCAGCGCTCCAGGATCATCCCGACACCGTCGCCGCGCGCAAGCGCGAGCGCGACGTCGATGTCCGCTTCGCCGACCAGACCGGCGTGATCGACACGCATGAGGGCGCCGTGCAGGTGCGCAGCGGCGACGCGATCGTGACCGGCACCCGCGGGGATCGCTGGCGCGTGACGCGCGCCCGCTTCGACGACAAGTACCGCGCCCGTGCGGCGACGGCGCATGGCGAATCCGGCGGGTACACGAGCCGGCCCTACCGGGTGTTCGCGCGATTGATGCAAGAGCCTTTCGAGGTCTGGCTCGCGGACGGCGTGTCGCGGCTTTCGGGCAAGCCGGGCGACTGGCTGGTCGATTACTGCGACGGCAGTCTCGGGATCGTCTCCGGCGCCGCGTTTGCCGATACGTATGAATTACTCCCTTAGCCGCGCCCCGCCGCGGGCCTTCCACCGGCTGGTCCAGCGCGTGTTGTTGCTCGGCGTGCGCCTGCGGGCGGAACCGCCGCCTCCCGACCCAGAGCCGCCGGCGCGCCTGCGGCCCTTGATCGACGCGGTGGCGCCGGATCACCGGCGCTTCGATGCGCGGGCGGTCACGTTCGGCGACCGCTATCGCAGCGGCTTCTGGAGCATCTATCTGCTGAGCGCGCTCGCGGTGCTGTGCGCGGTGCTGCCGCTCGCGCTCGGCTGGGACAACGGATTCGGGACCCTGCGCCCGATGGCGCGTTCCTGGACGCTCGCCGAGGTGGCCGTCATCGCCACCGTCAGCGCGATCTATTGGATCGGCCACCGGCGGGACTGGCAGGGCCAGTGGCTGATGGCGCGCACGACCGCCGAGCTCACGTGGTACCTGCCGCTGGTCGCGCCGCTGGTGGACTTCGAGACGAATCCCGGGCGGATAGACTGGTACCTTCACGTATTCGACCTGGAACAGCCCGACGGCGGCGAGATCGCCTCGCTTTGCGCCCGCGTCACCGACACCGCCCGGCGCGTGCTCGCGGGTGCGTGGCAGGACTCTGAATTCGTCGCCGCCTATGCGAACTGGGCGGCGACCGTTCTCGAAGGCCAGCGGCACTACCACCTGGGCGTCGCGCGGCGGCAGCACTCCCTCATGCATCGGGTGCACGCGATCAACGCGGGCCTGTTCGGGCTGACCGCCGCGGCCGCGCTTGCGCACCTCTTCGTCCACTCGCTGTGGCTGTCGCTCGTGACGACGTTCTTCCCGGCCCTGGGCGCTTCGCTGCACGGCGCGCTCGCGCAGTCCGAGGCCTATCGCTTGAGCACGACGTCGGCGGGTCTCGCCGCGGACCTCGAACGTGCGATCGCCGAGATCCGGGGCGCGCTCCGGGAGGACGCCGCGCCCGCGCGCGCCGCGCGCGTCAAGAGCGCCGTATCCGGGGCGCTCGAACTCGTGCTCGAGGAACATGAGGACTGGCACATGCTCGTGCGGCCGCACCACCTGCCGCTGGGTTAAGATGCGCCGTTGCGGTCCGCGACCTTGAGTCTGGAGTCCGTCCGATGAGCGATTCTACGTATACGCCGCCCAGGATCTGGGAATGGAACAAGGAGAATGGCGGCCGCTTCGCGTCCATCAACCGCCCCGTGGCCGGCGCGACCCACGACAAGACGCTGCCCGTCGGCCGTCATCCGCTGCAACTTTACTCCCTCGCCACCCCGAACGGCGTCAAGGTCACGGTGCTGCTCGAGGAACTGCTGGCGGCCGGGCATCGCGGCGCCGAATACGACGCATGGCCGATCCGGATCAACGACGGCGACCAGTTCGGCAGCGGCTTCGTCGCGATCAATCCGAACTCGAAGATACCGGCGCTGCTTGATCGCAGCGGACCGAAGCCGGTCCGCGTGTTCGAGTCGGGCGCGATCCTGCTCCACCTCGCCGAAAAGTTCGGCGCCTTCATCCCGACGGATGCCGCGCCGCGCACCGAATGCCTGTCGTGGTTGTTCTGGCAGATGGGCAGTGCGCCGTATCTCGGCGGCGGATTCGGGCATTTCTACGCGTACGCGCCGCTGAAGATCGAGTACGCGATCGACCGGTTCGCGATGGAGGCGAAGCGGCAGCTGGATGTGCTCGATCGGCGCCTGACGGAGTGTGAATTCCTTGCGGGCGCCGAATATTCGATCGCCGACATCGCGGTGTGGCCCTGGTACGGGGCCCTAGCCTTGGGCTCGCTGTACGAGGCGGCGGAATTCCTGCAGGTGCGGAGCTACGTCAACGTGCAGCGCTGGGCCGCAACGATCGCCGCGCGGCCCGCCGTGCAGCGCGGACGCAAGGTCAACCGCACCTGGGGCGAGCCCGCCGAACAGCTGCACGAGCGGCACGACGCGGGTGATTTCGACACGAAGACCCAGGACAAAGCCGGTCCGGCCGCCTAGGTCGTCGAGCAATGAAGTCCGCGCACAACCATGCTCCGCGCTCGGACGCGCTGGTCGTGTTCGGGGTGACCGGCGATCTTGCATTCAAGATGATCTTTCCGGCGCTCTACGCGATGGCGAAACGGGGCGCTCTCGAAGTGCCGGTGGTCGGCGTCGCCTCATCGAACTGGACGCTGGCGCAATTGCGCGCGCGCGCGACCGAAAGCATCAAGGCATCGGGCCGGATCGACGACCGTGCCGCGCTCGGCCACCTGCACTCGATGCTCCGCTACGTTGCCGGCGACTACCGAGATCCCGCGATCTACGTCGCGCTGAAGGAAGCGTTGGGCAGGGCGCGGCGCCCCGCGCATTACCTCGCCATCCCGCCGGCACTCTTCGCGACGGTCATCGAAGGTCTCGGCGCGGCCGGACTCGCCGCCGGCGGTCG
This sequence comes from Gammaproteobacteria bacterium, assembly GCA_037441085.1. Classification (GTDB taxonomy): domain Bacteria; phylum Pseudomonadota; class Gammaproteobacteria; order Steroidobacterales; family Steroidobacteraceae; genus Bog-1198. The sequence goes on from JBBISV010000017.1 coordinate 25,238, forward strand.
CGTCATCGTCGAAAAGCCGTTCGGACGCGACCTCGCGTCGGCACGGGCGCTGAATCGCGTCGCCGCGTCGGTCTTCCCCGAGGACGCGATCTTCCGCATCGATCACTTCCTCGCGAAGGAGGCGATCATGAACATTCTCTATTTTCGCTTCGCCAATTCGTTTCTGGAGCCGGTCTGGAATCGCAACTACGTGGCGAGCGTGCAGATCACGCTTGCCGAGAATTTCGGCGTCAAGGGACGGGGCGCCTTCTACGAGACGGCCGGCTGTCTGCGCGATGTCGTGCAGAACCACCTGTTCCAGATCGTCGCGTTGCTCGCCATGGAGCCGCCGACCAGCCGGGGATTCGGCGCGGTTCACGGTGAAAGCGCCGACGTGTTTCGCGCGATGCGCCCCTTAAGGACCCGCGACCTCGTGCGCGGCCAATATGCGGGCTATCGTAAGGAACCGGGCGTCGCGAGGCGTTCCGATGTCGAAACCTTCTGCGCGCTGCGGCTCCACATCGATTCCTGGCGCTGGGAGGGAGTGCCGTGGTATCTGCGTTCCGGCAAATTCCTCGCCGAAACCGCCGCCGAGGTGATCGTCCAATTGAAGCCGCCGCCGCAACGGCTTTTCGCCGATTCCGATCCGAAGTCCGGCCGGACGAATTATCTGCGCTTCCACCTGTCCCCCGGTTCCGCCATCGCGCTTGCCGCACGCGTCAAGCGCGCCGGCGAGGATTTCACGGGCGAACAACGTGAACTCTATCTGGTCGATGATCACCCCGGCGAAGAGACGCCGTATGAGCGCCTGCTGGGCGATGCCATGGCGGGCAATGGCGCCCTCTTTACGCGTGAAGATGCGGTGGAGGCGGCGTGGGCGGTGGTCGACCCGGTCCTCGAGACGCATAGATCGGCGGTGCCCTATCGGCGCGGCGGCTGGGGGCCCCGGGAAGCCGATACGCTCATCGCCGGCTACGGCGGCTGGCACAATCCCGCGCCACGCGACGGGGCATCATGACGAACACACCTGAGCGCGTATTTCTGCTCGACGTGGACAATACGCTGCTCGACAACGATCGCGTCCAGGAGGACCTGCGCGCACATCTCATCGCCGAGGTCGGCGCCGCGAGCAGCGACCGGTACTGGGAGATCTTCGAGGCATTGCGAACAGAACTGGGCTACGCAGACTATCTCGGCGCCTTGCAGCGCTATCGGCTCGGCGCGATGACCGATCCGCGGCTGCTGCGGATGTCGGAGTTCCTGGTCGACTACCCGTTCGCGGACCGCCTGTACCCGGGCGCGCTCGAGGTCATCGCGCTGCTGCACCGACACGGACCCACGGTGATCCTGTCGGACGGCGACGTCGTGTTTCAGCCGCGCAAGGTCCGGCGCTCCGGACTGTGGGACGCCGTCGAAGGCCGTGTCCTCATCTACATCCACAAGGAGGAGATGCTGGCGGATGTCGAGCGGCGCCACCCGGCCCGCCACTACGTCATGCTGGACGACAAGCTGCGCATCCTCGCCGCGATGAAGGCGATTCTCGGAACCCGGCTCACGACGGTGTTCCCGCGCCAGGGGCATTACGCGCTCGACCCCCTCAATCTCGCGTCCTATCCGCCGGCGGATGTGACGGTCGAGCGCATCGGGGACCTGTGCCTCGCTCCCTGGTTCGAGCGCGTCACCGCGGCGAACGGCGGATCGTCCCAACGGTAGTTACGACGGAGATTCAGCAAATGGCCGGAAAAATACCTCCCGGAGTGGGTCCGGAGCATCCCCAGGTCGTCGTTCTCGTCGGCGCCACGGGTGACCTTGCGCAACGCAAGCTGTTGCCGGGGTTGTTCCATCTTGCGAGCGCCGGCTTCATCCCTGATTGCCGGATCATCGGCGTATCGCTGGACGACATCGACGCGGACGGGTTTCGCAAAATCGCGCGGGCGGCGCTCATGGAGTTCTCGTCCCGAACGGTCTCGGACGAGGACTGGGCGCGGTTCGCGGGCGGATTGAACTACGTGCCGATGGCCGCCGGCGCGGCCGTGCTCAGGGCGGCAGTGCTGGCCGCCGAAGCCGAATTCAAGGGCAATTGCCGTCGCTTGCATTATCTCAGCGTTCCGCCGAACGCCGCGCTGTCGGCGGTGCGCCTGCTCGGTGAGGCGGATCTGGTCGACCGGTCCCGCATCATCATGGAGAAGCCCTTCGGCACCGACCTCGAGACCGCGGTCGCGCTGAATGCGAGGCTGCACGAAGTATTCGAGGAGGATCGGATCTTCCGCATCGATCACTTTCTCGGCAAGGAAGCGGCGCAGAACATTCTCGCATTCCGATTCGCGAACGGGCTGTTCGAGCCGATCTGGAACCGGAATTTCATCGACCACGTGCAGATCGACGTGCCGGAGAAGCTCACGCTCGGGAAGCGCGCCGGCTTCTACGAACAGACCGGAGCCTATCGGGACATGGTGGTCACCCATCTGTTCCAGATCCTCGGGTTCATGGCCATGGAGGCGCCGACATCCCTGGAGCCGAAGCCGATCAGCGAAGAGAAGAACAAGGTCTTTCGCAGCATGCTGCCGATCCGGCCGGTCGACGTGGTGCGCGGACAGTACACCGGGTACCGGCGCGAGCCGGGCGTATCCGGCGATTCGGACACCGAGACCTTCATCGCGTTGAAGTGCTACATCGACAACTGGCGTTGGGCGGGGGTTCCGTTCTATCTGCGCACCGGCAAGCGGCTTGCGGAGGGCCAGCGCATCATTTCGATCGCCTTTCGGGAACCGCCGAAGAGCATGTTCCCGGCCGATTCCGGCGTGGGAACGCAGGGTCCGGATCACCTCACCTTCGACCTGGCGGATGCCTCGAGGCTGTCGCTGTCGTTCTACGGCAAGCGCCCGGGTCCCGGCATGCGTCTCGACAAGCTCAGCATGCAATTCGCGATGCACGATTCGACCCATATCGGCGATGTGCTCGAAGCCTACGAGCGGCTGATTCTCGATGCGATGCGCGGCGACCATACGCTTTTTACGACGGGGGAGGGCATCGAGCGGCTGTGGGAGGTGTCGCAGCCCTTGCTCGATGGTGGTCCGCCGGTCCGTTTCTACGAGCCGGGTTCATGGGGGCCGAATGCCATGCACCAGCTGATCGCGCCGCATGCGTGGCGCTTGCCGTTCGAGCGCGTGTGGCGCGATCCAAACGCGGTGGGCAGCTGAGGATAATCCCGGAAAATTGCCGGCGAAGGACCATTCATCATGGCGCATTCGATCGCGGGCAGGCTGCGCAACGTGAACACGCTGGCGGGTCGCCTGGGGACATTGCAGCTCATCATGCACTTGGTGCTCGTCCCGCTGCTGTTGTACCGCCTCGATGCGGTGGTGCGCACCAATGCGACCGAGACTTTCATACGGCATGCCCATGCGTATGCACGGGCGCTTGCGAACGAACTGGAACTCGGCGACGTACTTCTGTCACCGAGCCGGACGGTGATCTTTCTCGATACGATCGTCCAGGGAGGGGGTTGTGCCTACGCGGCCATCGATTTCGGCGGCCGAATCATCGGCAGCTCCTTGGCCGAAACGCCGCCTTGGATCCGCGCGCGCGGCAGTGATCGAAAGATCCTGCATTCTCCCCATCATGTATTTGCCGTCGCGGTAAAAATTCGCAGGGACGCCGGGGTCGGAGCCCTGTATATCGGCTTCGACACCCGGCCGATGCTGCGTCAAATCAGCAGCGCGTGGAGGCAGATTCTCCTGGCGCTGTTGGTCTACGCGTGCGTATCGGTGGCGGCGGCCGTCATCATGGCCCGCTTGGTCGCGAGGCCGCTCACCCAGCTACAGAGGGCGTCGCGCCGGGCGGCGCAGGGCGATCCGGCCGAGCGAATCAGGGCCGACAGCTCAATGACCGAAATTGTCGAACTTGCCCAGGTTCTCGAATTCATGCGCTCCGAACTGATCGGCACGGTCGAAAAATTGCGGGCCGAGATCGGTCAGCGCGAGCTCGAAAAGACGGAGCGCGCGGCACTGGAAAGCCATCTGCTCCACGAGCAGCGTCTGGCCACCGTCGGCACCTTCGCGAGCGGCTTGGCGCACGAGTTCAACAACATTCTTCTGCCGCTGCTGCTCTTTTGCGAGGAGTCCCTCGACGACATTGCACCGGACCATCCGGCACGGCGGAACGTGGAGCAGGTAATGACCTTGGCCGCACGCGCCAGCGACGTGATCGCCAAGATGCTGGCATTCGGCAGACCGCTCGCGAATTGCGCGCCGGAACTGTTCGACCCGGTTTCGGTTTTGACCGAGACCTCGGCCTTGTTCCGGGTTCTGATGCCTGCCAACATCGTACTGCAGTTGGATTTGCCCGCATTGGCACTGCGGGTTTCGGGCGATTCGACCCAGTTCAGCCAGGTCGTCCTGAACCTGTTCTCGAACGCCACGTATGCGATGCGCACCGCCGGCGGCCGGCTCGCGGTGACCGTCCGGCAGATTGGCGGAGGAACCGGCGTCGAAGTGCGGATCAAGGACGATGGGGTCGGTATGAGCGACGAGCTTAGGGAGCACATATTCGAACCGTTTTTCACCACCCGCGGTGTGGGCGAGGGAACCGGTCTCGGTCTGTCCGTGGTCCACGGTATAGTGACCGGCATGGGCGGTACAATCGACGTGGTTACGGCGCCGGGCAAGGGCGCCGAATTCATCATCGTGTTGCCATCGGCACGGGAGAACGCAAATGCCAACCGTATTGGTGATCGATGACGAGCCGGCCATACGAGAGTCGATCCGCCAAGTGCTGGCGCGCCGCGGCTTCGAGGTCGACACCGCGGATGACGGGGTCGCCGGGATCGACAAATTCTTCGAACGCCCGGTCGACGTGGTGATCGTCGACATCATGATGCCGCGGTCCGACGGCATCGCGGTGATCAAGAGCATAAGGTCCCGTTTTCCCGGTGCCCGCATCATTGCCATCACCGGAGGGGGTAATTTCGAACCGCTCGGATACAAGCCCGCTGCCGCCCTGACCGAAGGGTGCTTGTTGCTCGCATCCCGGTCGGGGGCGGATGCGGTGATGACCAAGCCGTTCAGGCGG
>JBBISV010000018.1:0-998 GCA_037441085.1 Gammaproteobacteria bacterium
CCATGACTATGTGCGCGGCGGCCTGCCAGCGCACACGGCCGGCGTGGACGTCGCCGGCGGCGCCGCGCAGCGCTTCGTGCCGGCGCTCGATCTGCCGGGCGATTGGTGGACGCTGTTTCGTTCACCGGAATTGAACGCGCTGGTCGCGCGCGCGCTCGCGCACAATCCGACGCTCGCGGGCGCGCAGGCGGCGCTGCGCCAGGCCGATGAGAATCTGGCCGCGGGCCGTGGATCGTATTTCCCGGCGGTCTCGGGCTCGATGGGGGTCACACGCGAGCGCAGCTCGGGTGCGGCCTTCGGCAGCACCCGCCCCCTGATCTATACGCTGAACAGCGCCTCGGTGAACGTCTCCTACACACTCGACGCGTTCGGCGGGGTCCGCCGCCAGGTCGAGGCGCTGCGCGCACAGGCCGAGTACCAACGCTTCTCGCTGGAGGCCGCCTACCTGAGCCTGACCGCGAACATCGTCACCGCGGCCGTGACCGAGGCCTCGTTGCGCGCGCAAATCGACGCCACGCGACAAATCATCGACGCGCAGCGGGCCCAGCTCGACATCGTCACGCGGCGCGTCGCCGCCGGCGGCGCCTCGCGCGCCGACCTCCTCCAGCAGCGCTCCGTGCTCGCGGGCACGCTCGCGACGCTGCCGCCGCTCGAGAATGCGCTCGCGCAGCAGCGCAACCTGCTCGCGACCTATACCGGCTCCATGCCGGAAGATTTCGATGCCGTCGATTTCGACCTGAACTCCCTGCACCTGCCCGCCGAACTGCCGGTCTCCCTGCCGTCGAAGCTGGTCGGCCAGCGTCCGGACGTGCGCGCCTATGCAGCCCTGTTGCACGAGGCGACGGCCCAGATCGGGGTGGCGACGTCCGACATGCTGCCGCAGCTCACGCTGTCCGGCGGCGCCGGCGGCCAGTCGGCGCGGTTCGCCGACCTGTTCTCGCCGGCGGCGGCGGTCTGGAGCCTGGCGGCGTCGGTCACGCAGCCACTGTTTCGCGGCG
>JBBISV010000018.1:1008-27623 GCA_037441085.1 Gammaproteobacteria bacterium
CCACCGGCGCCGTGCCGCGATCGCCGCGGCCCAGGAAGCGGCGGCCAACTACAAGGCGACGGTGCTGACCGCGTTCGCGAACGTGTCCGACACCCTGCTCGCGCTCGAGGCGGACGCGCGCAGCGTCGCCGCCCAGGCGGCGGCGGCCGCCGCCGCGGACGAAAGCCTGCGCCTCGTGCAGTCCCAATACGCGAGCGGCGCGGCCGCCTATCCGCAGGTGTTGCTGGCCGAGGAGTCCAAGCTCGGCGCATCCGTCGCGCTGGTCAAGGCGCGCGCCCAGCGCTTCGCCGACACCGCGGCGCTGTTCCAGGCCTTGGGCGGCGGCTGGTGGCACCGCGCCGACACGAAACCACAATCGAACGACTGCTGTAAGGGGCATCTGTGAGCAACATCGAATCGACGAACGCCGGCCAGGGCGGCCCTTCGCGCGTCCCGCGCTCGGCGCTGATCAAGCCGATCCTGATCGTGGCCGTGGCCGCGCTCGTGATCATCGGCGGCATATTCGGCTTCCAGCTGTTCGTGGGCCGCATGATGGCCAAATACATGGCCGCCGGCGCCACCGCGCCGCAGCTCGTGTCGACCTACGTGGCGAAGGAAATGCCGTGGCAGAGCGAGACTCAGGCCGTCGGCAACGTGCGCGCGCTGCACGGCGCGGATCTCGCCGCGCAGATCGCGGGTGTCGTCGACACGGTGGACTTCAAGTCCGGCGCCACGGTCCACGCCGGCGCGACGCTGGTGCGGCTGCGGCTCAACGACGATCCGGCAAAGCTCGCGCAACTGCGGGCGCAGGCCGCGCTCGCGGCGGTGACCTACCGGCGCGACACCGCGCAGCTCGCCGCGCGCGCGATCAGCCAGGCGGTCGTCGACGCGGACCTCGCCAACCTCAAGGCCGCGCGCGCCCAGGTCGCCGCGCAGCAGGCGCTGATCGCCGAGAAAATCATCCGTGCGCCCTTCTCCGGCCGCCTCGGAATCCGCCAGGTCGACCAGGGCCAGTATCTCGCCGCGGGGACCGCGATCGTCACGCTGCAGGCCGTGGACCCGATATTGATCGACTTCTACGTTCCGCAACAGGCGCTCGCGGTCCTCAAGAAGGGCCAGAGCGTCGATGCGAGCGTCGACACCTATCGGGGCGCCCGATTCCAAGGCGTGATCGCCGCGATCAATTCCAAGGTCGACAACGCGAGCCGCAACGTGCTCGTGCGCGCCACGTTCCGGAACAAGGACGGGCGTCTCGTGCCGGGCATGTTCGCGAGCGTGATCATCAACGAGGGGGCTCCCCGCCCGTACGTCACGGTGCCGCAGGCCGCGATCACCTACAACCCCTACGGTGACACCGTGTTCGTGATCCAGCGCCAGGGGCAGGACGCCAAGGGCCGGCCGAAGCTCATCGCGGACCAGCGCTTCGTGAAGCTCGGTCCCACGCGCGGCGACCAGGTCGCGGTCACCGAAGGGCTCGCCGCCGGCGAGACCATCGTCAGCAGCGGCCAGATGAAGCTGCACAACGGCAGCATCGTGGTCGTCAACAACTCGGTACAGCCGGCCGATTCGGCGAATCCGTCGCCGCCGAACGAATAACCGCGAGAGGCGCCCCTTGAATTTCACCGACATCTTCGTCCGCCGACCCGTTCTCGCGAGCGTCATCAGCCTCGTGATCCTGGTCGTCGGCATGCGCAGCTTCACGTCGCTGCAGGTCCTCGCGTATCCGAAGACCGAGGACGGCGTGGTCACCATCACCACGGCCTACCCGGGCGCCGATCCCGACTCGATCGCCGGCTTCATCACGACGCCGATCGAGGCCGCCGTGGCGCAGGCGGACGGCATCGACTACATGACCTCGACCAGCCAGAGCGGCGTCAGTTCGATCACCGTGGTGCTGCGCCAGAACTACGACACGTCGAAGGCGGCCGCCGAGATCAACATCAAGGTCAACTCGGTGCTCAACCAGCTGCCGATCGGCTCGCAGCAGCCGTCGATCACCGTGAAGGTCGGCGACACGATCGACGCGATGTATATCGGCTTCGCCAGCGAATCGCTCGGCCGCAATCAGATCACGGACTATCTGCAGCGCGTGATCGAGCCGCAGCTGCAGGCGGTGCCCGGCGTCCAGACCGTCGATCTCATCGGGGCGCAATACTTCTCCCTGCGCGCCTGGCTCGACCCGCGCAAGCACGCCGCCTACGGCCTGACCGCGAGCGACGTGTCCAAGGCGCTCGCCGACAACGACTACATCTCGGCGGTCGGTTCCACGAAGGGCCAGATGGTCCAGGTCACGCTGACCTCCACCAGCAATCTGCACAGCCTCGAGGACTTCCGCAACCTGATCGTCAAGCAGGTCGGAGGCGCGATCGTCAGGCTGAGCGACGTCGCCTCGGTTTCGCTCGGCGCCGACAACTACGAAAGCTCGGTCGCGTTCGACGGCGTCGGCGGCGTTTTCATCGGCATACAAATCGCGCCGAACGCGAACCTTCTGACCACGATAGGCGGAGTGAAGAGCGCATTGCCGCGGATTCTCGCGCAGCTTCCCCAGGGACTGAAGGGCCGCATCGTCTACGACTCGACCAATTTCGTCAACAGCTCGATCCACGAGGTCGCCGCCACGCTGATCGAGGCGGTGGCGATCGTGATTCTCGTGATCTTCGCGTTCCTCGGATCGCCGCGCTCGGTGATCATTCCGATCATCGCGATCCCGCTGTCCCTCGTCGGCACCTTCGCGATCATGCTGGCCCTCGGCTTCTCGATCAACCTCCTGACCCTCCTCGCGCTCGTGCTCGCGATCGGACTCGTCGTGGACGATGCGATCATCGTCGTCGAGAACGTCAACCGCCACCTGTCCGAGGGCAAGGCGCCGATCGCCGCCGCGATCACCGCCGCCCGCGACCTCGGCGCCCCGATCATCGCGATGACGGTCGTCCTGCTGGCCGTGTTCGTGCCGATCGGCTTCCAGGGCGGGCTCACGGGCGCCTTGTTCATCGAGTTTGCTTTCACGCTCGCGAGCACGGTGACCGTTTCGGCGGTGATCGCGCTCACCCTGTCGCCGATGATGTGCTCGAGGCTCTTGATCTCCCGCCGCGACGACCCGGATCACTGGGAGGCGCGCCTGACCCGCTTCATCGACGTGCGCTTCGAGAATTTGCGCCGCTGGTATCAGCGCAAGCTCGAACGCAGCCTCGCCTACACCCCTGTGGTCGGGGTGCTCGTGGTCGTCGTGCTCGCCGCCATTTACTTCCTCGCGACCCATTCGAAATCCGAACTCGCCCCGCAGGAGGACCAGAACTTCGTGCTGCTGTCGGCGACCTCGGCGCCAAATGCGACGCTGCAGGCGAAACAGCAATGGTTCCACGTGCTCTACCCGCTCGCGACCAAGCTCGGGCATCCGCAGCACGTGTTTCACATCGACGCCCCGGGAACCTCGTTCACCGGCCTCGTGCTGCCGCCGCCGAGCGAGCGCAAGAAGAGCGCGACCGAACTGCAGCGCGACCTGCAGACGGCGATCAATCAGGCGATCGCCGGCCAGCGCATCGTCGCCTTCCAGAGGCCTTCGCTGCCCGGCGCGTTCGGCCTGCCGATGCAGTTCGTGATCCAGACGACCGATCCGCCGCTGCGCCTGAACGCCGTGTCGCAGGCCTTCCTCAGCGACGCGCAGAAAAGCGGCAAGTTCATGTTCCTCGACACGGACCTGAAATACGACCTGCCGCAATCGATCATCGAGATCGACCGCAACAAGGCCGCCGAACTCGGGCTGACGATGAGCCAGGTGGGCGGCGCGCTGAGTTCGCTGCTCGGCGGCGGCTACGTGAACTATTTCAGCATGGACACGCGCTCCTACAAGGTCATCCCGCAGGTGCAGCGGCTGTCGCGGCTCAACGTCTCGCAGCTCCTCGATTACCCGATCGCGACGATCGGCGGGGTCTCCGTGCCCTTGTCGACGATCGCGACGATCCGCACCGAGACCATTCCGGAGACGCTGAACCACTTCCAGCAACAGAACGCGGCGACGATTTCCGGCGTGATGGCGCCCGGGGTGTCCATCGGCGATGCGCTCACGTACCTGCGCGGACTCGCGGCGCGCGACCTGCCGCAGGGCTATTCGATCGACTACGCGGGCCAGGCGCGCCAGTTCGTGCAGGAGTCGAGCGGCATCATCGCGACCTTCGGGTTCGCGATCATCATCGTGTTCCTGTCGCTCGCGGCGCTCTTCGAGAGCTTCCGGGATCCGTTCGTGATCCTGATCTCGGTGCCGCTGTCGATCGCGGGCGCGCTCATCTTCATCGCCCTCGGCGTGGGCGGCGCCTCCCTCAACATCTACACGGAGGTGGGCCTCGTCACGCTGATGGGCCTGATCAGCAAGCACGGCATCCTGATCGTCGAAGTGGCGAACGCCGAACAGGCCCAAGGCCGGTCCAAATACGAGGCGATCGTCGCCGCCGCGAGCCTGCGCCTGCGTCCGATCCTGATGACGACCGCGGCGATGGTGCTCGGCGTGCTGCCGCTGGTTTTCGCGAGCGGCGCCGGCGCGGCATCGCGCTATGCGATCGGCCTCGTGATCTCGACCGGGCTCGCGATCGGCACGCTGTTCACGCTGTTCGTCGTCCCGGGGGTCTATTTGATGGTCGGCGCGGACCGCTTCAAGCTGCCCGCCGAATCCCCGGCCGGTCGCTGATCGGGCGATGGCGGAACCGCCGGAAATAGCGCCGCTCCAGGGCGCGGCGCGGACGCTCGGCGCCTTCGCGCTCGCGCTCGCGACGTTCATGAACGTGCTGGACACGTCCATCGCCAACGTTTCGCTATCGGCGATCGGCGGGGATCTCGGCGCCGCCGCGTCCCAGCTGACCTGGGTCATCACCTCCTTCGCGGTCGCCAACGCGATCGCCGTACCCCTGACGGGCTGGCTGACGATGCGCTTCGGCGCGGTGCGCCTGTTCACCGCCTCGATCCTGCTGTTCACCCTGTTCTCGTGGCTGTGCGGGCTGGCGACCTCGCTGCAGATGCTGATCCTCTTCCGGGTTCTGCAGGGTGCGGCGGCCGGACCCATGATCCCGCTGTCGCAGGCGCTGTTGTTGTCGACTTTCCCGAAATCACGCGCGGGCACGGCGCTCGCGATCTGGGCAATGACGACGCTGATCGCGCCGGTCATGGGACCGCTGCTCGGCGGCTGGATCACGGACAACATCTCCTGGCCGTGGATCTTCTACATCAACATCCCGGTGGGCTTGTTCGCCGCGCTGATCACCTGGGACATCTACCGGCTGCGCGAGACGCCGCGCAAACGCCTGCCGATCGACGTGGTGGGGCTCGGTCTTCTGATCGTGTGGGTCGGCTCGCTGCAAATCCTGCTCGACAAGGGCGAGGAACTCGACTGGTTCGGTTCCACGACCATCATCGCGCTCGCGGTCGTCGCGGCTTTCGGCTTCGCCGTCTTTCTCGCGTGGGAGCTGGTCGACAACCCCCATCCGATCGTCGACCTCCGGCTGTTCAAACAGCGCAATTTCTGGAGCGGAACACTCGCCTTTTCATTGGGTTACGGTGTTTTCTTTGGTAACGTCGTACTGATGCCGCTGTGGCTGCAGGAGTACATGGGCTATACGGCCACCTGGGCGGGATTATTGACCGCGCCGGTGGGAATCTTCGCGCTGCTGCTGTCGCCCTATGTCGGACGGCGAATCGGCCGGACCGATTCGCGCCGGCTCGCGACGGTTGCCTTCTGCGTGTTCGGGCTGTCGATGTATCTGCGGACCCACTACGACACCGACGCCAATTTCGCGTTCCTCGTGGCGCCGATCATCATCCAGGGCGCGGCGATGGCCTACTTCTTCGTGCCGCTGATCAGCATCATTCTCGCCGGATTGCCGCAGGCGAAGATACCGGACGCCTCGGGACTCGCCAATTTCGTCCGCATCACCGCCGGCAGTTTCGGCACGTCGATCGCCATCACCCTGTGGGACGATCGCGCCCGGTTTCATCACGCGCGCATCGCCGAGTCCGTCACGACCATGAATTCGAGCGCGGTCGAAGCCCTCCATGGGATGCGCGCCGCGGGCCTTTCGGCGTCGCAGGCGGCGAGCCTCGTGAATCGTTCGATCGACGTGCAATCGCACCTGCTCGCCGCGAACGACGTGTTCGCGATCTCCGCAGTGCTGTTTTTCGCGCTGATCGGGATCGTCTGGCTCGGGCATCGGCCGCCAGCCGCCGCGGCCGGATCCGCATCGGCCGCCGGCGGACACTGACGTTTGTCCTGTAACAACAGATAAATCAACAATATACAGCATCTTCCTGCGCTGATTTGTGCAGATCCGGTCCCGAGCGATCCTCCGCAGGCGGCTTGGACGGCGTCATCCGCCCGCAATAAAAATCCGCGTTGCGTTTTGTCAATTGTCTTGTATATTCCGCCTATAGCATCTTGATTTCTCACGGCTCTTGCCGGGACCATTTTTCTCGAAACCACTTTAATTAGGCCGTGTTTCGAGTCAGTGAGGCGGACATGACCACGGCTTGGGACAATTTTCATCACGCGACCCTGGAATTGGTGCGCTCCGCGCCGATCAAACAGCGCCTGATCTGCGCCTACCGGCGTCATCTCGCCTCGATCGCCGAGGACCAACTTCCCGGTGAGATCCGCGAACCCTTCGGCCAGGTGGTGCGCTCCTTGAGCGGCGTGCATCCCCTGCGCGGCGAAGATGCGGTCGAAGCCTCGGTGCGCAAGATGTCGAACCACGACGCCGACGAATGCGCGGCGATGATCGTCGAAATCTTCGGGCTCATCTGCCGCGCCCAATCGACGCTTGCGCACGCGGCGAATTCATCCGACAGCGGCGAGTTCGAAGTGCCCGCCTGGATCGCCAACAGCTAGTCGAGTTTGAATTCGATCGTGTCCCAGCGCGTCGTTTCCTCGTGGCGCGCCTGGCGCCGCAGCGCGTCGATCAAGTCCCGTTCATTCCATGCGCTGACCTCGTCGGCGAGATCGCGTATCGCCTGCGGCAGCGGCTCGCTCGATCCGAAAAACTCGAGCGCGACGATCGGCCTGTCGGCCGCCTTCGCGAAATTCATCTGAAACATCGCAAGCTCCGGCGCGGCGCGATAAACGCTCGACAGGACGACGACGACCTCGCAGGGGGCGATCTGGCGGCGCAGGTCCTCGCGCTGGCTTTCGCGGTCCAGCGGGCGCTTGCCCTGCGGCTGGCTCGTGTTCTTGTAATAGAACGTGCCGGGCGCCTCCAGGTACTCGAAAACGCGATGGTAGTCGTCGCTCTCCTCCCAGATGTGGGTCACGAACAGGCGGATCGGATTCGACGGAGTGCTCATGCGTGTGTGTGTGTCCCTACGATCACCGAGCGCGACGCGGTGCGCGCCATTACAATGTTGCGCGTGCGACTGCTGGTTTACAATATCCGCTACGCGACCGGGACGGGTCCGGCGTTCCATTTCCCGGTGCCGGGCGCGGGCTACCTGCGATCGAGCCGCCACGTGCTGTCCGGAATCACCAATTTCATCAAGGCCCGCGATCCGGACGTGGTCGGCTTGATCGAAGTGGACACCGGATCGATCCGCACCGGCATGGTCAACCAGGCCGACTACATCGCCCGCTCCATCGGCCATTACTCGACCTACGAATGCAAATACGGGATCGCCTCGGTCAACCAGTTGATGCCGATCGTGCGCAAGCAGTCGAACGCCTTCCTCGCCGCGCCGCGCGTGCACGGCGAGCGCTTCCATTATTTCGACACCGGCATCAAACGGCTCATCATCGAGCTGGAACTGGACGATGTGGCGATCTTCCTGGTGCACCTGTCGCTGAAATTCCGCCATCGCCAGTACCAGCTGCGCTATCTGTACGACCTGATCCGCAAGTGCGCGAAGCCGGTGATCGTCGCCGGGGACTTCAACACCTACTGGGGTGATCACGAGATCTACCTGTTCATGCAGGCGGCCGGGCTGCGCAACGCCAACCTGCGCGGGCTTCCGTCCTATCCCAGCCGCGGTCCGCGCAAGGAGCTGGATTTCATCCTGCACAGCGACCGGATCGAGATTCAGACCTTCGAGATCCCCCAGGTGCGGTACTCGGATCATCTGCCGCTGATCTGCGATTTCACCATACGGCCGGCCGCCCGCGAAGCCGCATAGCCGATGGCGCGCCATTGGAATCTGGAGTTCGACGCGGACGGCACGGCTCAGCTGATATTCGACGCGCCGGATGCCGCGGTCAATGTGCTGTCGGGCGCGGCGGTGGCGGATCTGTGCGCGCGGCTCGATGAGCTCGCCGTCCGGCGGCCGACCGCGCTGATCGTCCGTTCTGCGAAGAAGAGCGGATTCATCGCCGGCGCGGATATCAAGGAATTCACGACGATCCGCACCCCGGCCGAGGGCCTGCGGCTGGTGCGCGCCGGCCAGGAGGCCCTGCAGCGCCTCGAGGATCTGCCGTGTCCCAGCGTCGCCGCGATACACGGCTTCGCGCTCGGCGGCGGCCTCGAGCTCGCGCTCGCCTGCAGGTACCGGATCGGCGCCGCCGACGGCCGGCTCACCCTGGGCCTGCCGGAGGTGCAGCTGGGAATCCATCCGGGCTTCGGCGGCACGGTGCGCTCGGTGCGCATTCTCGGCGTGCGCGCGGCGATGGACTTGATGCTGCAAGGCAAGTCCTGGGATGCGCACAAGGCGCTCGCCGCCGGGCTGCTGGACCGGACCGCGCCCGCGGCGGAGCTCCTCGCCGCGGCGAAATCCCTGCTTGCCGAGCGCCCGGCACCGCGCACCGCCCCACTCCGCGATCGCCTCCTCGCGCTGCCGGTACTGCGACCGATCATCGCGCGCAAGCTCGATGCGAAGCTGTCCGGCCGCGTCGCACGCGCCCATTACCCGGCGCCCTTTGCGATCGTCGACCTGTGGAGGCGCCATGCGGCCGCGTCGCCGGCCGCCTACGACGCGGAAGCGCGGTCGATCGGCGAGCTTCTGTGCTCGTCGACGGCCCGAAATCTGGTGCGGGTATTCCTGCTCCAGGACCGGCTCAAGGGTCTCGGCGGCAAATCGGCGCACGAGTTCAAGCGCATTCACGTCATCGGCGCCGGAACCATGGGCGGCGACATCGCCGCGTGGTCGGCGCTGCGCGGGCTCGAGGTGACGCTGCAGGATCTCAGCGAGGAGCTGCTCGCCGCGGCGAGCGCGCGCGCGCAGGCCCTGTTCGACAAACGCCTCAAGGATCCCCAGGCCGCGAGCCTGGCCGCGGCACGGCTGCGGATGGACATGGCCGGCGCGGGAGTCGCCGACGCCGACGTGGTGATCGAGGCGATCTCCGAGGATCTCGACGCCAAGCGCGCGCTGTACGCGGCGCTCGAACCGCGGCTCAAGCCGGGCGCCATTCTCGCGACGAACACCTCGAGCATCGCGCTCGAGGCGCTGGGCGCGCGGCTGGCCGATCCGTCGCGCCTCGTCGGCATCCATTTCTTCAATCCGGTCGCGCAGATGCAGCTGGTCGAGGTCGTCGCCGGCGCCGCGACGCGACCGCAGATCGTCGAGGCCGCGACCGCCTTCACGCGCCGGCTCGACAAGCTGCCGCTCCCGTGCCGCAGCGCGCCGGGATTCGTCGTCAACCGCGTCCTCGTACCCTACCTGAACGAGGCGATTTTCGCATATGAGGAAGGCATGCCGGCCGAACTGATCGATGCGGTCGGCGTGGGTTTCGGCATGCCGATGGGACCGATCGAACTGGTCGATGCGATCGGCCTGGACGTGGCCTTGCACGTCGGACGCGTGCTGGCCGACGCCTTCGGGCGCCGCGTGCCGCAGGTGCTGATCGACCTGGTCGCCGCGGGGAAACTCGGCCGCAAGAGCGGACAGGGCTTTTACACCTGGACCGGCGGCAAGCCGCAGCGCAACCTGGCGCCCATCCCGCCGATCCCGCCCGACCTCGAGGATCGCCTGATCCTGCCGATGTTGAACGAGGCGGTCGCGGTGCTGCGCGAGCGGATCGTCGCCGATGCCGACCTGCTCGATGCAGGCGCGATCTTCGGCACCGGCTTCGCGCCGTTCCGCGGCGGCCCCGTCGCCACCGCTCGACAGAGAGGCGCCGAAGCGGTGCGCGCGCGCCTCGCCGAACTCGCGGAGCGCCACGGAGATCGGTTTCGACCCGATGCCGGCTGGCAAGGGATCACGCTGTGACCCACTGCGCAGCCCGGAACCGGGCCGCATATGGTAGTCTTTACACAGAAAATCAGGGGGTTGGATTGACCTCGGCGGCGCCATATCTCGATGGATGAAAGACCGATCGACCTTGCCTTGTTAAAGAGCTTTTCGCCGCTCGACGGCCTGAAGGCCGAGAACCTGCATGCCCTCGCGCGCAAGACCCAGGTGAAGACCCTGGGCGCCGGGCGGCTCCTGTTCAAGGAAGGCGACAACGACAAGCGCACCTTCTATCTGGTCTCCGGCCGGATCGACTACCGCCTCGACGAACGCACCATCGGCAGCGTGCAGGCCCGCTCGGCGGAGGCACGAACGGCGCTCGCCCCGGGGCTGCCGCGCAAGTTCACCGCGCGTGCCGCGACCGACCTCGAATACATCATGATCGACAGCGATCTGCTCGACGTGCTGCTGACCTGGGACCAGACCGGCCAGTACGAGGTCGCCGAACTGAACGGCGACGTGCCGGGCGAGGAAGGCGACTGGATGACGACGCTGCTGCAGACGAAGGCGTTCCATCGCATTCCGCCGGCGAACATCCAGGCGATTTTCATGCGCATGCAGCGGATCAATTACCGCGCGGGCGACGTCGTCATCAAGCAGGGCACCGAGGGGGATTATTTCTACGTCGTGATCGCGGGACGCTGCGTCGTCACGCGGGAAACGCCGCTGAACAAGGAAGGCATCAAGCTCGCCGAACTCGGCCCCGGCGACAGTTTCGGCGAGGAGGCGTTGATCGCCGAGGCCAAGCGCAACGCGACCGTCGTGATGTCGACCGATGGGACGCTGATGCGCCTCGGCAAACAGGACTTCCAGACGCTGCTCAACGAGCCGCTGCTGCAGTGGCTTGACTACGACCAGGCCAAGGAAATGATCGCCCGCGGCGGCAAATGGCTCGACGTGCGCCTGCCGAGCGAATTCCAGAATTTCCGCATCGACGATGCGGTCAACATCCCGCTCTATTTCATCAGGCTGAAGCTGAACGCGCTCGACAAGAAGACGCCGTACATCGTCTGTTGCGACACCGGCCGCCGCAGCTCCGCGGCGGCCTACATCCTCTGCGAGCGGGGCTACGACGCGTACGTGCTGCGGGGCGGACTCGCCGGCACCGACGCGGTGCGCCAGCGTCCGGCCTGAGGGCGACTCCGCGGCACGGCGCCGCCGGCCGCTACATCGTGTGGGTGGGTTTGTCGCCGCCGAGCGCGCCGGCGAGGTAATTCTCGATCTTCTTCTGGGTGATGCCGCGGTCCTGTTCGCTGAACTGGACGCCGATTCCCGCGGTTCTCTTGCCCTGGGCGCCCTTCGGCGTCATCCAGATCACGCGGCCGGCCACCGGGAGCTTCTCTTCCTCGCCCATGAGATTGAGGAGCATGAACACTTCGTCGCCAAGCCGGTAGTTGCTGTTCGTCGGGATGAACAATCCGCCGTTCTTGACGAACGGCATGTACGCCAGGTAGAGCGCGCTCTTGTCCTTGATCGTCAGGGTCAGCAGACCCGGCTTGTTGTTTGGGCTTCGCAATGTCATCGAATCTCGGCAATATCACCGCTCAAGAAAGCGCGCCCCGGCAGCGCAACAGCAGCGCCTCCAAGGCCAGTTGTTGATTCAGCCCGGTCGACGCGAACCGTTTGAATTCCCGGGTGGCGTCCAGCAGCGCGTACAGGCGTCGTATCTTGGCCTTAAGTAAAGCGCCAGGCAAGCGGACCGGTTCCGCAGTTTCAACGGAACCATGCCCTCCGAGCCCGGCAACGATCCGCCTTGTGATCCAGTTCTCAAGCCACACGACGCGCATCACGGGGTCGCCGCGTCCCCAGCTCTCGGCGAGCAGCGTCACGTCGACGGACCCGGCGGCAAGCCGGGCGACGGCCGCGCGCATATCCCTGTCCAGTTCCCCGAGTCCGCCTCCACGAAATTCGGCGGCGAGCAGCGGCGCCCCGCCGGCGAGCGCCAGCGCGGCGTCCCAATCATCCTCGCCCGCTTCGGCGACCAGCCAGGCGCGCGCGACGGCCGCATCCGGCACGGGCAGCGCAATCCGCAGGCAGCGGCTCAGGATCGTCGCCGGCAGCCGATTGCCCCGGGCGGCGGTGAGGATCAGCATCGTGCCGGCGGTCGGCTCTTCCAGCGTCTTCAGGAAGGCGTTCGCCCCATTGACGTTCAAGGCCTCGGCGCCGTCGATCCAGCCGACCTTGTAGCCGCCACGGTAGCTCGTCTGGGAAAGCTCCTCGATCAGCTCGCGCACCTGATCCACCTTGATCTGCTGCGCGTCCTCCTCGCGCCGCACGACATGGGCGTCCGGATGATTGTCGGCGCGCAGCAACTGACAGGAGGCGCAGTCTCCACAAGGCCGGCGGCCATCCGCTTGACACAGCGCGAACCCGATCGCCCACGCGGCGAGGCGGTCGCCCCCGAGACCCGGTGCGCCGAGCACCAACAGCGAATGCGGCAGCCGGCCGGCGCCCGCCGCATCGCGCAGCTGCGCGATCGGCCCGGCGAGCCAGGGCAGGGATTCGGCGCTCAGGAAATCCATGACTTTGCCTCGATCGCGGCCCATACGGCGCGCTCCACGTCCTCCGGTGTGCCTGCGGCGTCGATGACCGCGAAGCGCTGCGGCTCGGCCTCCGCCCGCTCCAGGTAGACCCGCCGCACACGCTCGAAAAATTCCTCCCGTTCGGACTCGAAGCGATCGGCGCCGCCGGCGCGCGCGCGCGCGCGCGCGAGTGCCGACGCGACCGGCATGTCCAGCAGGATCGTCAGGTCGGGGCGGCGCCCCCCCTGCACCAGTGTTTCGAGCATGCCGATGGCCGCGGCGTCGAGGCGCCGCCCGCCTCCCTGGTAGGCATAGGTCGCGTCGGTGAAACGATCGCACAACACCCATCGGCCGCGCCCGAGCGCGGGCTCTATCAAATTGCCCAGGTGCAATGCCCGCGCCGCGAACATCAACAACAATTCGGCGATCGGCGGCAGGCTCTCCTCGCCGTGATCGAGCAGCATCGCCCGAATCCTTTCGGCGAGAGCGGTGCCACCGGGCTCGCGGGTGAGCGCGGTGTCGATGTCGCGCCGCGCGAGCGCGGCGGCGAGCCGCGCGATTTGCGTCGACTTGCCGACCCCCTCGATCCCCTCGAGCGTCAGGAAGCGCGCCTGCCTCATTTCGCCCCCTCACGCCGTCGCAATTGCCGCAGGTAGCGTCTGACGGCCGCGTTTTGTTCCGCGAGCGTGGCCGAAAAAACGTGGCTGCCATCGCCATTGCCGGATGCGACGAAGTACAGCGCATCCGTCTCCTCCGGGTCGGCGCTCGCGCGGATCGCCGCGGCACCCGGCAGCGCGATCGGCGTCGGCGGCAACCCCGTGCGCGTGTAGGTGTTGTATGGACCGTCGGTGCGCAGATCGATCGCGTGCAGCCGCCCCTGGTAGCGATCCCCGAGGCCGTAGATGACGGTCGGATCCGCCTGGAGCCGCATCCCGATCCTCAGCCGATGCAGGTAAAGACCGGCGATCTTGCGCCGCTCTTCGGGCAGAGCCGATTCCTTTTGCACGATCGAGGCGACGATCAACAACTGTGATTCGTTCGCAAGCGGCAAACCGGGACTTCGGGACTTCCACGCCGCATCGAGTTCGCGGACCAGTGCCCGATGGGCGAACTCCAGCAGTTCGACGTCGGTGGTTCCGAGCGGAAACTTGTAGGTCTCCGGCAGGAACTGCCCTTCGGGACTCACCCCCGGCTCGCCGAATCGGGCCATCAGGTCGGCCGGTTTCGCGGCCGGCGTCTTCGCAATGTCCGGATCGCGGCGCATCGCGGCGATCAGGTCGGCGACCTGCCAACCGTCGACGATCGTGAAGGAATGCAGCAGGACTTCACCCCGGACGAACAGGCCGAGCAAACCACGCGCGGTGAGCCCCGGCCGCAATTCGTATTCGCCCGCGCGCACACTCGCGGCCTCGCCGCGCCAGCGCGCGAGCAGCACCCACGCGTGCGGCGCGGCGAGCCAGCCACGCCGGTGCAGGTCCGCCGCCACGCGCGCCAGACTCGCGCCCGGCGGCACACGGTAGACGACGGGGGCGACAAGCGCGAGCGGGCGGTCGAGCAGCGCGCTCTCATGACGCAGCACGAACCAAGCGCCCGCGACCAGCAGCGCGATCGAGCCGAGCGCGGCGGCGGCACGCTTCATCCGGCCTCCAGCAGGTCGGCCAATCGGCGCGCCGTGGAGCGCTCGGGAGGCCGGATGCGCAGGCTCCCCATGCGGATCTCGGCGACCGGCATCACGCCGACGAGGGCATTGGTCATGAACACTTCCTCCGCGGCGCCCAAGTCCGCGAGACGCAGGCGCCGTTCGCACGGCCGAAGCCCCGCCGACCGCGCCTGTGCGAGCACGAAGCGGCGCATCACGCCCGCGACGCCGCAGCGATCGAGCAGCGGGGTCGCCAGGACCGCGCCGCGGCGGATGAACAGATTCGACATCGTACCGCAGACCACATGTCCGCCGGCGTCGAGCATCAGTCCCTCGGCGACCGCGGCGCCGCGCCATTCGGCCCGTGCCAGCACCGATTCCAGACGGTTCAAGGTCTTCATGCCCGCCAGCGCCTCGTTCCACCCGAGACGCGTGCGACACAGGCGCACGGTCCACGCCACGGGCGGCGCCGTGGCGGCCCGTGGGCCGAGTTCCTGCACGCTGACGATGCGGGTCGGCCGTTCCCGTCCCGTCGGACGATAACCGCGGACGCCGACTCCGCGGGTCACGACCAGCTTCACGACCGCCTCATCGGCCAGCGCCGCCGCGCGGCGAATCTCCCGGCGCAGCAGCGCCGAAGCGGGCGCCGGGATGCAAAGACGCGCGCATCCCGCGGCCAGGCGGTCGAGATGATAATCGAGCAGGCGCACCGACCCGTGCCGCACCCGCATCGTCTCGAACAACCCGTCGCCATATTGCAGGCCGCGGTCGCGCCAATCGAGCCGGCTGCAAACCCTGCCGTTGATCCAGACGTTCACGGCCGTGCCTCGAGCGCGCGCAGCAGGCCCTTGGCCTTGGCACGGGTCTCGGCGAGTTCCTGCGCCGGGTCGGAATCGGCGACGATGCCGGCCCCGGCGCGGAACCTGAGGCGCCGTCCCTGGACGCTCAACGTGCGGATCAGGATGTTGAAGTCGCAGCCGCCATCGCGATTGAGGTAGCCGATCGAGCCGGTGTACGCGCCCCGACCGGCGCCCTCGAGTTCCGCGATGATTTGCATGCAACGCACCTTCGGACAGCCGGTGATGGTGCCGCCGGGAAACACCGCGCGAATCACGTCGACCGGCGAGACGTCGTCGCGCAAGCGGCCGGTCACATTCGAGACGATGTGATGCACGTGGGCATAGCTCTCGATCGTCATGTATTCGTCGACCCGGACCGACCCGCCGCGGCATACGCGGCCGAGGTCGTTGCGCTCCAGGTCGATCAACATCACGTGTTCGGCGCGCTCCTTCTCGTTCGCCAGCAACGAACGGATCAGATCCCGATCCTCCTGCGGCGTCGCGCCGCGCGGCCGGGTGCCGGCGATCGGCCGCGTCGAGGCGCGCCCGCCGTCGATCGCCAGCAGCCGTTCCGGCGAGGAACTCGCGATCGCGAAGTCGCGGTGGCGCAGCAGCGCCGCGAAGGGGCTGGGATTGGCCGCACGCAGCCGAAGATACAGCGCCACCGGATCGAGCGGCGCCGGCGCCTCGCCCTCCCACAGGCGCGACAGGTTCGTCTGATACACGTCGCCCGCCGCGGTGTACTCGAGCGCGCGGCGAACCGCCGCGACAAAGCGCTCCGGCGCCTCCTCGATCACTTCGACGCCGGCGCCGCCGGCCGCCGCGAACCGGGCGTCCGGGAGGCCGCCGATGGCGGCGGCATCGGCGATGAAGCGATCGATCAGGCTCTCGTATCCCGGCTCTGCGAGCAGCCACGCGCGCCGCTCCCGGCGATCGCGGATCCACGCCGCGGGCGTGCGGATCGCGAGACCGCAAACCGGGTCGCCGGCGCCGGGCAGGTCGAGTCGCGGCTCGATCTCGGCCGCGAGTTCATAGCCGAGATAAACCATCCAGCCGCCGCGAAACGGGGCCGGCGCGACCGCCGCGTCCGGCGCGGGCGCCGCGGGCAGCGCGAGTTCGCGCCACCAACGGTCCAATGCGGCAAGAAAGCCGCCGTCCCGGGAACCCGGAGCCGCCGCGGACAGCACTTCGCCGGTCGAAATCGGCAGGATGTCGAAGCGGCTCGACGCGCCGCCGTCGGCCGCGAAGGCGCCGCTTTCGAGCATTCCGGGATAGCGTTCCGGAAACCGGGCCGGCAGGCCCGAAGGCTCAAAGTCGGCGGAAAATGAGCGAACCGTTGGTGCCACCGAAGCCGAACGAATTGGACAACACGTTCTGCAGGGGCATCCTGCGCGCAACATTGGGAACGTAATCGAGGTCGCAGCCTTCGCCCGGCTGGTGCAGATTGATGGTCGGCGGGGCGATCTGGTCGCGCAGCGCCAACACGCAGAAGATCGCCTCGACGGCCCCGGCCGCACCGAGCAAGTGTCCGGTCATCGATTTGGTCGAGCTGACCGCCAAGCGGTCGGCGGCCGCGCCGAAGGTCCGGCGGATCGCCGTGGTCTCGGCACGGTCACCGAGTTCGGTCGACGTGGCATGCGCGTTCACGTACTGGATCTCGTCGGCATTCAGACGCGCATCGCCGAGCGCCTTGGTCATCGCCTTGCGGGCGCCCTCGCCGTCTTCCGTCGGCGCCGTGACGTGGTAGGCGTCGCCGCTCATGCCGAAGCCCGCGACCTCGGCGTAGATGTTCGCGCCGCGCGCCCGGGCGGACTCGTATTCCTCGAGCACCATCGCGCCGGCGCCATCTCCCATCACGAAGCCGTCCCGGTCCTTGTCCCAGGGCCGGCTGGCCCCGGCCGGATCATCGTTGCGCAGCGACAGCGCCCGCGCCTGGGCGAAGCCGCTGACGCCGGTCACGCAGGTCGCCATCTCCGAGCCGCCGGCGAGCATCGCATCCGCCTCGCCATATTGGATGAGCCGCGCTGCGAGCCCGATCGCGTGCGTCGAGGTGGTGCAGGCCGTGGCCACCGCGAGATTCGGGCCCGTCAGATTGAAGGCCATCGACAAGTGTCCGCTGACGAGGTTGATGATGCTGCCCGGAATGAAGAACGGCGACACCTTCTTCGGCGAGTGCGTTTCCAGGAACTTGTCGTAGGTGTCCTCGATCGACTCGAGGCCGCCCATCCCGGAACCCATCAGCACGCCCACGCGGTCGCTGCGCGCCGGCGTGACCTCGAGCCCGGAATCGCGCATCGCCTGCATGCCGGCGACCACGCCGTACTGCATGAAGGCGTCCATCCGGCGCGCCTCCTTCGGGCTGATGAAGGGCTCCAAATCGAGATCGCGGATCTCGCCGCCGAAGTGGACCGGGAAGGCGCTCGTGTCGAAGCGGGTCACGGGGGCGATGCCGCTGCGACCCTCGCAGATGGACGCCCACGCGCTGGCGACGTCGTTTCCCACGGGCGAGACGATCCCAATACCGGTCACGACGACGCGCCGCTTGCTCAAAACACGCTCCTCGAACGAATCAGGCTTTCGCTTTGTGCGAATTGATGTAGTCGATGGCCTGCTGAACCGTCGTGATCTTCTCGGCATCCTCGTCGGGGATTTCCGTCTCGAACTCTTCCTCCAACGCCATGACCAGCTCGACCGTGTCGAGCGAGTCCGCCCCCAGATCGTCGACGAACGAGGCGTCGTTGGTCACTTCCTCTTCCTTGACGCCCAGCTGCTCGGCCACGATCTTCTTAACTTGCTGCTCGACAGTGCTCATCGTTATGGTGTCCTCTCGGAAATTCTTTGGATACGCGCCGCATCGAAGCGGCTCTTCTGACCGGCCCCCGTCACGGGCAGGGCGCGTATTTTATGTGAACGCGGACCGCGCGGCTACCGTGGCCGAGCAAATCGACGCCGGCGAGCAGGGGCTCCTTGACAAACCACACCGCCCCGGCGCCTTTTACCGCCCTTCAGGGCATGTACATCCCGCCGTTGACATGCAGCGTTTCGCCGGTGATGTATCCGGCGGCGGGAGACGCCAGGAACACCGCGGCCGCCGCGACGTCCGCCGCGAGCCCGAGGCGGCCGAGCGGGATCTGGGCGGTCAGCGCGGCGCGCTGCGCCTCGTCCAGCCCGCGGGTCATGTCGGTGTCGATGAATCCCGGCGCGATCACGTTGACGGTGATCCCGCGCGAGCCGACCTCGCGGGCAAGGGACTTCGTGAAGCCGATGATCCCGGCCTTGGCGGCCGCGTAATTGGCCTGGCCGGGATTGCCGGTGAGGCCCACCACCGAGGCGATGCTGATGATGCGCCCCTTCCGGGCCTTCATCATGCCGCGGAGCACCCCCTTCGACAGCCGGAACACGGAGGCCAGGTTGGTCTGGATCACGGCGTCCCAATCGTCCGGCTTCATGCGCACGAGCAACGTGTCGCGGGTGATGCCGGCATTGTTGCAAAGTATCCCGACCGCGCCCTCGCGCGCCTCGATGGCGGCCAGCAATTCGTCGATCGAATCCTGGCGGGCGACGTCGAGCACCGCGCCGCGGCCGCCGTGCGGCGCCAGGGCGGCGTCGATGCCGGCCGCGCCGGCCGCGCTGGTCGCGGTGCCGATCACGATCGCCCCCTCCTGTGCAAGCTGCGATGCGATCGCGGCGCCGATACCCCGCGAGGCGCCGGTGACCAGTGCGATTTCCCCTTTCAGCGTCGGCATGGCTTCGTTGTTCCTCGATGGTTCAGGCGGTTCGCGCGGATTCCAGCGCATTGTCGATCGATTCAGGATCCTCGAGCGCGAGCATCTTCAGATCCCGATTCTTGTCGATTCGCCGGTTCAGGCTGGTCAGGACCTTCCCCGGACCGCACTCGACGATCATGGTCGCGCCGGCGCCGATCATCGTACGCACCGTGGCGGCCCAGTAAACCGGGGTGCGCAGCTGTTTGACGAGCCCGTCCCGTATGTCCGCCGGTCGGGTGTGAACCCGCACATCCACGCCGTACACCGCGGTCCCGTCGGGCGGCAGCACCGTCACGCCCGCGAGGCGCAGCGCGAGGCGCTCGGCGGCCGGGCGCATCAGGGAACTGTGCGCCGGCACGCTGATCGGCAACAGCACCGCGCGCTTGGCGCCGCGCGCGGTGGCCGCGTCGATCGCGCGAGCGACCGCCGCCGCCTGGCCGGCGATGACCACCTGGCCCGGGGAGTTGAAATTGACGGCCTCGACGACCCCGCCCTGCGCGGCCTCGGCGCAGGCCGCTTCGACGTCGCTGTCCTCGAGACCGAGAATCGCCGCCATCGCACCCTCGCCCTGCGGCACGGCCGACTGCATCGCCTCGGCGCGAAAGCGCACGAGCGCGACCGCGTCCCTGAAATCCAGGCACCCGGCCGCCACCAGCGCCGAGAATTCGCCGAGACTGTGCCCCGCCATCATCCGCGGCGGGAAGCCGCCGAGATCGCGCCAGACGCGGAACGTCGCGACGCCCGCGGCGAGCATCGCCGGCTGGGTGTGCAGCGTCTCGTTCAGGGTTTCGGCCGGACCGTCGCGGCAGACCGCCCACAGGTCGTAGCCGAGAACTTCGGATGCTTCGGCGAACGTGTGCTGCACGAGCGCGTGCCGTTCCGCGAGGGCCCGCATCATGCCGACCGATTGCGAGCCTTGGCCCGGGAACACGAAAGCAAGTGACATACGAAACGCCCTTAAGGTGTGTTACGGCGTCGGATTATAGCCATCCGCCCGCAGAGTGCAGCCCCGACGATGAAACCGGCCGTCGCGCCGTATAAATGCGCATCGACGACGATCAGCGGCGCGGCGTGGCCGGTTGCCTGCGCATACTGTTCATGCGCGAGCTTGAGCACGAGGCCGATCAGCAGGATCCAGCGATCCCAGGCGCGGTCGATCAGGTGCCGGGCGGTCCCCGCCGCCATGGCCGTGTGCAGCAGACCCGAGGCGCCGAGATACCAGAGCACCTGCGGACTCAGCCACCACAGACCGCAGCTGATCGCGAGCGCGCCGGTCAGGAGGATCACGCACCAGTCGAGCGCGTCGTAGTCCTGCGCGAACAGGGCCCAGACGAGCACCAGACCGAGTTCGTTCAGGATCAGGTGGTGCGCGTCGAGGTGCACCGCATGCGCAGTCAACAGGCGCCACCATTGACCGGCGGCGAGCGCCGCGCGATCGTAGCGCAGGCCGTCACGCACAGGGTCGCCAAGCGCCGACAGGGCGTCGAGCGCCCCGAGCAGGCACAGCAACCAAATCCAGCGGCCGCGGTCCCACTGTAGCGACGCGGCGATCTCCGCCAGGCGTCCACGCGGGCGACGGGCCTCGGCCGCGGCGCTTTTTGGTATCATTCGACGGGCTTCCAAGGATTCACCATGCGCATTCGCTCCCGCGGTTTCACTCTGATCGAGATCATGGTCGTCGTCGTCATTCTCGCCGTCCTCGGTGCGCTGGTGGTGCCGAAGATTCTCGAGAACGTCGACAAGGCCCGCGTCACGCGCGCCGGCAGCGACATCCGTGCGATCGAGACCGCGCTCGACCTGTACCGCCTCGATAATTTCAAATATCCGACGACTGAACAAGGATTGGAGGCGCTCGTCAAGAAGCCCAACGATCCGTCGCTGACGAATTACCGGGCCGGCGGCTACCTGAAGGCGCTGCCGAAGGATCCCTGGGGCAACCCCTACCACTACACCAGTCCGGGCGCGGACGGCCGCGACTATGACATCATTTCGTACGGACGGGACGGCAAGCCGGGCGGCGACGGCTACGACGCGGACATCAGCAGCGACTCGCTCGACCAGAACTAGCCCGGCGGACGCGGTTTTGCCGCCCCATGCGCAACAAAGGCTTCACGCTGGTCGAGATTCTGGTCGTGCTGGTGATCATGGCGGTGGTCATCGCGATGGCCGTGCTGTCGATCAACGTCGGCGGCCGCGATTCGCAGGTCGACGAGGAAGGCCGCCGCATCGTCGGCCTGATCGGGCTGTTGCATGATCAGGCGCTGCTCGAAGGCCGCGATTTCGGGATGCTGATCGAACCGCAGGCCTATGAATTCCTGGTCTACGACAACCTGCGCGAGCGCTGGCGGCCATACGACGAGAACCCGACTTTCCGCCGCCGCACGCTGCCGAAGGGCCTGAGCTTCTCGCTGGTGCTCGATTCACGCCCGATCGTGCTGAAGGCGCCCGACCCGAATCTTCCCACCGACGCCGCGCCCCCCGCCCCGCAGCTCGCGATCGCCGCGAGCGGCGAAGGCACGCCCTTCGAACTCGCGATCACGCGCGCGGATACACGCGCCAAGTCCCTGGTCAGCGGTGATGCCTTCGGCAAGACCTGGCTGGGCGGTCCGAAACCGCCCGCGCATGCCTCGTGAGCGCCCGGCGTCAGCGCGGATTCACGCTGGTAGAGGTGCTCGTCGCGCTGCTGATCGTCGCGCTCGGCCTCGCCGCGTTGATGACGACGATCAGCGGCGCGGCCGATCAGAGCGGCTATCTGCGCGACAAGACGATCGCGCAATGGATCGCGATGAACCGGCTCGTCGAGGTGCGCCTGAACCTGCAGAAATTCGGGCAGAACAACGACAAGACCGAGCTCAAGATGGCGGGGCGCGACTGGCATTACGACACCCGCTACTACGACACCAGCATCGCGTCGATGCGCCGCGTGGTGGTGCGCGTCTGGGCGGGCAAGACCGATGCCAAGGGCAATCCGCTCGCCGAGGCGATCGGCTTCACCGGCGCGGATCTCACGGTGCCGGGCGGCTCGAACGTCGACTGGACCCTGGGCAGCGTCCCGGCGTCGAGCGGCGCGGCGCCGAACGGCGTGCCCGGCGGCGCGAGCGCCGCGCAAGCGCCGGTGACACAGCCGGTCACGCCGCCATGATCCCGCACCCACCCTGCTCGCGCGGCGCCCCGGGCCGGAGTGCCGCCGGCTTCACGCTGATCGAGATGCTGGTCGCGCTGCTGATCCTCGCGATCATGTCGGGTCTCGCCTACGGCACGTACCGCCAGGCGCGGATTTCGGCCCAACACACCGAAAAAGCGCTGCAACGCACCCGGGAAATCGAGTTCGGGATGCGGGTGCTGGTCCAGGATTTCGCGGAAATGGTGCCGCGGCCGATCCGTGACCCCCTCGGTCAGAGCCGCGAGCCCGCGCTGCTCGCCGGCCAAGGCGACGCGGACCTGGTCGACTTGACGCGCGGCGGCTGGTCCAACACCGCCGGGGTGCAACGCAGCACGCTGCAACGCGTTTCGTATCAACTGGTCGGCACCGTGTTGAAGCGCAGTTATCAGGTCGTGCTGGATCCGACCTCGAACGATCAACCGGTCGTGGAGGATTTGCTGTCAGGCGTCGAGCGGATCGAGATCAACTATCTGGACGCCAACCAAAATTGGGTCAGCCAATGGCCGCCGGCGACGCTGCCGTCGCCGGAGCGGCTATGGACCCGGCCCGTCGCGGTCGAGATCATCGTGCATTTCAAGGATTGGGGCCGCATCCGGCGCCTGGTCGAGGTGGCCGGATGAGGCGCGCCGGCCCGATGCGCAGCCAGCGCGGCGTCGCGCTGATCATCGCGCTCGTGATCGTCGCGCTCGCGACCGTGCTCGCGTGGAAGGTCGGTTTCGACAGCTATCTGGAACGTCAGCGCACGCTCGCGGTGATGTCGGTCGAACAAGCGATGCAATTCGGCCTGGGCGCCGAGGCGCTCGCCGCGGACGCGCTGACCAGCCAACTCCAGCAAACTCCGCAAGTGACCCTCGCCCAGGCCTGGGCGCAGCCCACCGCGCCGCTGCCGATCACGCCGGAGGAGTCGCCCGACGGCGCGCCGATCGGCACGCTGCAGGGCGCGCTCGAGGACATGCAAGGCCGGTTCAACCTGAACAATCTCGGTCATCTCCTGCCCGACGGCACCCAGGATCCGCAGCCGCTCGCCCAATTTCAACGATTGCTCGTCTCGGTGCATTTGGAGCCGAAATGGGCCGAAATCGCCCGCGACTGGATCGACGCCGACAACGTGCCGGGTCAGCCGGACGGGGCCGAGGACGACGTCTATACGCGCTTGACGCCTCCGTACTGGACCGGCAACTGGCCGATGACGAGCCCGACGGAGTTGATGGCGCTGCCGGACTTCGGCCGGGACCGCTACCTCGCGATCGCCCCCTACGTCACCGCGCTGCCGACCGCAACCGCGAAAATCAACATTTGCACCGCACCCGCGCTGGTGCTGGAGAGCCTCTCGCCGAACCTCAGCGGCGAATATTCGGGCAATCCGCAAGTTCTCGCGACCGGCCGCAAGAGCGGCTGTTTCCCCGATCTCAACACGTTCCGCGCCACGGTCGGGCCGGCCGAACTACCGCAAATAGCCAACTTGATCGCCGACACCAGCCAATATTTCCGTTTGACGACGCGGGTAACGCTTGGCACTACGGAATTCACCTTGTACAGTCTTTTGATGCGCGGCAACGGCGGCAAAGTCACGCCCCTGTTGCGCAGCTTCGGCACACTCTAAGCAATCCATGACCCAGATCCTCCTCATCCGACTGCCGATTTCCGACCAGAGCGACGCCGAATGGCTGCTGGTCGACGAGTCCGGCACGCCCGCGGGTCCGGTACAGCGCGGCGCGCTCACGGCGGCGGCGGCGCTCGCGGGCGGCGCATCCAAGACGATCGCGCTCGCGCCGGCGACGCAAATCCTGCTCGCCGCGCCGCAATTGCCGCCCGGCAGCGGTCCGAAACTCGCGCGCGCGGTGCCGTTCGCGCTCGAGGAACAGCTCACCGAGGACGTCGAGCGCCTGAGTTTCGCGATCGGCCGGCGTGGTGCGGGCGGCACGACCCCGGTCGCCGTCGTGTCCCGCGGCACCCTCGATACCTGGCTCGCGCAGCTCGCGGCCGCGGGCATCCTACCTCTTGCGCTGTACTCGGAAGCCTCGCTGCTGCCCGCCAATCCGGCCCAGACCGTGCTGTGGCTGGAACAAGACCGCCTCGTCGTGCGCCGACCGGGCGCCCTGCCCTTCGTCGTCGAGGTAGCCCCGATCGCCGACGCCTTGGCGCTCGCGGGCGTGATCGCCGAGCCGGACGCGCCCGCCTCGGAGCCGCGCGCGATGGAGAACGCGATTCTGTACCTGACGCGCGAGGACTGGACCCGTACCGAGGCGGAGTTCGAACGGCTGCTGCCGCGATTCGACACATTGAAGGTGCAGCTGCTCGCGGACGGCGCGCTGCCGTGGCTCGCGCGCGGCTTGAACGCGCCGGACGCCGTGAACCTGTTGCAGGGCGACTTTGCGCGCGCGACGCCGTACGGTGAACGTTGGCGCGAGTGGCGTGTGGCCGCCTTTCTCGGCCTGGGGCTGATCGGCGCACACGTCGCGGCCCAGGCGATCCAGATCCGCGCCGCCCATCGCGAGTCCGCCCGGCTGGACACGGAAATCGGGCGGGTATACGCATCGACGATGCCCACCGAGCCACTGAGCGACGCCCGCCGCCAGCTGCAGTCGCGGCTGAAGCGGATCCGCGCCCAGGCCTCGGGACCGGACCTGTACCTGCGGATGATGCAGGCCCTGGCTGCGGCATTGCCCCCGGGTGCGCAGACGACAATCGAATCCTTGAGTTTTCACGACCGCACGATCGACCTGAAACTCGCCGCGAAGAGCATCGAACTGCTGTCGCCGCTGTCGCAGTCGCTCGCGGCCCGCGGTTACACGACCGCGATCCAGTCCTCGACGCCCGGCAAGGACGGGGTCGAGGCGAACCTGCGGATCCGCGCACCGGGTGCCCGATGATCGACCAAGCGGCGGACAGGATGCGCGTGTGGTTCGGCGGCCTGCAGCCGCGCGAGCGGCGCATGGTGCAGGCCGGTGCGGCCGTGCTCGCGGTCTTGATCCTGGTCGGCGGGATCCTGATGCCGCTCGCGGCGAAACTTTCGGCGGCGACGGCGCGCCGCGACCGGCAACGCGCGGACCTTGCATGGATGCAGGCGCACGCGGCGGAAATCCGCGACGCCGCCGGTGAGCTTCGTCAGCCGACGAACGAGCCTCCGGTCGTGCTCGTCGACCGCACCGCGCGGGCGTCGGGTCTCGCGGCGGCGCTGCGCGGAACGCAGCCCTCCGGCGCCGACGGCGTGCGCGTGCAGCTCGAGGCCGCGCCCTTCGACACCATGATGATATGGATCGCCAGCCTCGATCAGCGCTACGGCCTCACGGTCGAATCGATCACGGTCGACCGCGCGGCGCACCCGGGAACCGTCAATGCCAACGTCACGTTCACGCCGCCCCACCCCTGATGCCAAGGCGCCTCCCCGACCGCGCCGCTCGTACTGGCCGCTGATCCCGATCGGCGCCGCGATCGCGGCGGCCACGCTGCTGGCCGCACTGCCGGCGGCGGTCCTCACGCATTTCCTGCCGGCCGAGGTGCGCCTCGCGGACTTGTCCGGCACCATCTGGCACGGTGCGGCCGGCAAGCTCACGCTCGCCGGGCGCGAAGCCGGCGCAATCGAATGGCGGCTGCACCCGCTCGGCCTGCTCCATGGCGCGGTGGACCTCGACTTTCATTGGGTGGCCCTCGGCCTCTCCGTCGACGGGGCGACCCGGGTCGATCGCCGCGGCTTGGAGGCGCGCGACATCCACGGCGGCGGTCCGATCGGGGATCTCGCGCGTCTCGGTGTCACGCCGGGCTGGAGCGGCATGACGGAGCTGCGGATCGAGAACCTCGAAACGAGTCTGACGCGGGTCGAATCGGTCGCGGGCGACGTCCGCGTTTCCGATCTCGCGTCCACCGCCATCGCGGGCGGCGCCGACCTCGGCGGCTATCGCGCGACGTTCAGCGCCGCGCCCGCCGCCGACGGCAGTCTGTCGGCGCGCGTCGAGGACAGCGGCGGCCCCCTGCGGCTGCGCGCCAAGATCACCATCGACCAGACGGCGCATCGGGGCGTGATCTCCGGCACCCTGGCCGCGCGTCCACAGGCGCCGGCGGCGCTCGCCGCACTGGTCGCGCAGATGGCCGACGTGCGCGGACGCGACGGCGAGGGCCTCGTGCCGGTCGATCTCGAATTCACGTTCTGAGGCTCAAGGGTCCCACTCCCGCCACGCGCGCATCAGCGGGAAATACAGCCCGAGACGGACCGGCTCCGGGCCCAGATGCCGCGCGAGGCCCCCGTAGCGCCGCATTTGCGGACGATAGCGTTCCACCTCCCGCGCCAGGAAATCCTCGGCGCCGCCGCCCTGGTGTTCGCTCGTCTTGTAGTCGATGACCCAGCGCACGCCGTCCTCGATGAAACTGCGATCGAGCACGACATGACTCAACACGCCGTCGAACAGGCCGGAGAGCGCGTATTCACGCCAGTCGCAGCGGCGGCCCGGCTTCAGGATCCAGCGGCCGCGCGGATCGGCGCGGACCGCGACCAGCGCCGCGACGACGCGCGCGCAGGCGGCG
>JBBISV010000019.1:0-27041 GCA_037441085.1 Gammaproteobacteria bacterium
GGCCGCCCGGGCGGCGGCGCCGGAGCAATGGCAGCGCTGGTGGTACGTGTGCGTGGCGGGCGAGGTGCTGTTCCTCCCGACCATCTTCCTCCTGGTCGGACGGTGGAAGCGCGCGTCGGCCATCGCGGACGCCGCCGAGCACGACCGGATGGTGACCCAGGAGTTCGAGGAGCTGGCCTCGTCCGACGAGTACGTCGAGGAGTTCACGGGCTGACGCCGGCCGAACCGTCGGGGCCGGGAGGGCCGGCGCTGGGTAGGGTGCGCTGGAGCACACGGGGAGGACGGCACCATGTCGGACGATCTTCGGATCCTGGCCGGGTACAGCGCCTCCATAGAACGGGGCGCCACCGAGGCCGTCTACGGGTGCTGGGCCCCCGAGTTCCACAGTCATGTGACCGGCCGGGTGACCCCCGAGCGCGCGGGCGAGGACGTGCGGGGCGAGGAGCAGCAGTGGTGGGACATGGCCCGGTCCGCCTTCCCACACATGACCTTCACGGTGAACCTGGTCGTCGAGGCCGACGACGTCATCGTCTCGAACCGGACGGTCCGGGGCCCCCCACCGGGACCGCCTGCTGCGCCGGCCCGCCCGCGGGCGGGGCGGTCACCATCAACGGGACCGGCATCGTGCGCATGCGCGACGGGAAGATCGTGGAGCACGGGGGCGGACTCCACTGCCAGGAGGGCCTCGGCCGGATCCGCTGACCCTGCCGGCCGACCCGGGGTCAGCCCCCGGCGGGCTCGTGGTGCTGCCCGATCCCGACCGGTTCCAGGGCGGCGAGCTCGTCGTCATCGAACAGCCGGGAGCGGATGAGGAACCGGACGCCCTCGGGTGCCTCCACCGAGAAGCCACCGCCCCGGCCGGGGACCACGTCGACCGTCAGATGGGTGTGGGACCAGTAGGCGTACTGGTCGGGACCCATGTAGAACGGCGTGCCCTCGACCTCACCGAGGTAGACCTCGCGCTCCCCGACCCGGAACTCGTCACGGGGGAAGCACATCGGGCTCGAGCCGTCACAGCACCCACCGGACTGGTGGAACAGCAGGGGTCCGTACTGTTCCACCAGTCGGCGCACCAGCGCCGACAAGTCGATGTCGCGGCGGTTGCCGTACGTGAACACCAGTTCGGCGCCGTCCGCGCGCAGTTCGAGCCCCCAGTCCTCGAGTCCCGGCGGAAGCGCGGGCAGCGGCCGGCGCAATTGCATGGTCAGCTGCTTCTTGCCGAGCTTTTCGATCAGCGTGAGCTTGTCCTCGACCAGGATCAGCGAGCCGCGATCGATGACGCCGATGCGGTCGGCCATCTCCTCGGCCTCCTCGATGTAATGCGTGGTCAAAATGATCGTCACGCCGCGGTCGCGCAGGCGGCGCACGAGCGCCCACATGTCGCGCCGCAGTTCGACGTCGACGCCGGCGGTCGGCTCGTCGAGGAACAATATCCGCGGTTCGTGCGACAGCGCCTTGGCGATCATCACCCGCCGCTTCATGCCGCCTGAAAGCGTCCGGATGCGGGCGTCGCGTTTGTCGGCGAGCGACAGGTCCGCGAGCAGGGACTCGATGTGCCGCGGGTTCGGGGCCCGACCAAACAGTCCGCGGCTGAAACTGACGGTGTCCCACACCGACTCGAAATTGTCGGTGGCGAGTTCCTGTGGCACCAGGCCGATCATCGAGCGCGCGGCGCGGTAATCGGCGGCGACGTCGTGGCCGTCGGCGAGCACGCGGCCCTCGGTCGCCGTGACGATTCCGCAGACGATGTTGATCAGCGTCGTCTTGCCGGCGCCGTTCGGGCCGAGCAGCGCGAAAATCTCGCCCTGGCGGATGTCGAGGTTCACGTCCCTCAGGGCCGCATGCCCGGAGGCGTAGCGTTTGCCGATCCCGCGGATCGAAATGGCCGCCTGCGCTGCGCTCATCGGCGCCGGTTCCCCGGTTCAACCCGCGCCGATGCGCGCCACGAGCGCCCGGGTGTATTCGGCGGTGGTGCTGCGGCCGCCGAGGTCGCCGGTGCGGATCATGTCGACGTTCAGCGTGGCGTCGATGGCGCCGCGCAGGCGCGTCGCCTCGGCATGCAGGCGGCAGTGGTCGAGCATCATTGCCGCGGCGAGCAGCAGGGCGGTCGGATTCGCGATGCCCTTGCCGGCGATGTCCGGCGCGGAGCCGTGCACCGCCTCGAAGATCGAGGCGTCCGCGCCGATGTTCGCGCCGGGCGTCATCCCCAGGCCGCCGACGAGTCCGGCGACAAGGTCCGAGAGGATGTCGCCGAACAGGTTCGTCGTCACCAGGACGTCGAATTGCCAGGGATTCTGGACGAGCTTCATCGCGCAGGCGTCGATGATGACGGTGTCCAGCGTGAAGCGGCCCTTGTATTTGCGCTCGTACAGTTCGGTGCCGGTCTCGAGGAAGATGCCGGTCAGCGCCTTCATGATGTTGGCCTTGTGTACGATCGTGACCTTCTTGCGGCCGGTGGCGATCGCGTGCTCGAACGCGAACTCCAGCAGGCGACGGCTGCCCTGGCGGGTGTTGACGCCGGTCGCCATCGCGACGGCGTGCGGGTCGTCGTCGATCTGGATGTAGTGTTCGTGGCCGATGTACAGGCCCTCGAGATTTTCCCGCACGACCACCAGGTCGATGTTGTCGAACCGGCCTCCGGGCACCAGCGTGCGCGCCGGCCGCAGGTTGGCGTAGAGCTTGAATTCCTCGCGCAGCCGGACGTTGGATGAGCGGTAGCCGCCGCCCGAGGGCGTCTCCAGCGGGCCCTTCAGCGCGAGCCGCGTGCGCTTGATGCTCTCGAGCGCCGCGGCCGGCAGCGGATCCCCGGCGCGCTGCAAGCCCTCGAGGCCCGCGATCTGCCGGTCCCAGCGGAACGGTGCGCCGAGCGCATCGAGAACCGCGACCGTGGCATCGACGATTTCGGGGCCGATTCCGTCGCCGGGAATCAAGGTGGCGTCGATCTTCGAGGGCATGCGGTTCGGTCTCGATGGCAATGTGGCCGCGTAGAATACTAAAATCCCGGGCCGCCCGCGCGTTGCCGTCGTCGCCGCGCTTACGACCCCGCGCCGGTCACCGGCGCGTGCCGGCGCGAATCGCGACCGTAGAACTCCGGATAATCGGCGCTCAATCCTTTGAAGCGCCGATGGGTCCACAGGTATTGCTCCGGCACCCGGCGGATCTGCGCTTCGAGCAGGCGGTTGAAGCGTTCCGCGTCCTTGACCGGACACTCGCCCGGAAAATCGGACAGGGCCGGCCCGATGCAGGCGCGATAGCCGCGATCATCGGGCAGGCGTTCGGTGAAGTAGGTGAGCACCGCGGCGCCCGAGATGCGCGCCAGGCGCGAGGTCGCCGTGGTCGTCGCGGCCGGAATGCCGAAGAAGTCCACCATCGCCGCGCCCTTGTTGCGATAGCTCTGGTCCGGCGCGTACCAGACCACTTCGTTGCGCTTCAGCGCGCGAATCATCGCGCGGATGTCGTCGTGAGCGATCGGGTTGCCGTGCCGCAGGAAGTTCTTCAGCATCGTCCGTGCGAGGACCGGATTCTTCGGCGGCCGGTAGATGACGTTCAAGCGCAGCGCGGTGCCGAGGATCCGGGTGGCGATTTCGATGGTCGTGAAATGCCCTCCGATCATGATCGCGCCGCGACCCGCGGCGAGAGCCGCGCGCAGATGCTCCATCCCCTCGATTTGCGCGAGCCCCCTGATTTCGGCGTCGGCCTTCCACCAGGTGACCGCGGTTTCGCATACGCCCTTGCCGAGGCTGCGGCAATGCCGGTGGAGCAGCAGGTCCCGTTCGCTGTCGCCGAGGCCGGGGTGGCACAGTTCGATGTTGCGTCGCGCGATGCGCACGTAGGCGAGCGGCAGGCGGTGCAGCAGCCGGCCGAGCGCGGACCCGACGCGCATCTGCGCGCGGAATGGCAGTTGCGACACGCCGCGCAGCATCCCGAGGACCAGCCAGGTCGGCCAATAACGCGGGGCGAACAGGCCCGGTCGCAACGGCGGCATCAGCGCGGCATCGACGGACGGTCGATCCTTGAATAGGATTCGAACGATGTATTCATGGTTACAACGACTGGCCTCGCTGCGGCACCGCTTCTCGTACCGCCTTTCCGAACGGGCGCGCCGCCGTGCTGGGGCGCATCTGGAGATCCCGGCCCATGCGCTGGCGGCGCTGTCCGGGGAACAGGGCGAGAGAATAGCCGCGTTGCGCGACCGATACCAAGTAAATTTCGAGAGCCATCTCAACGCCGCCACCAGCGTCAGAAACTATGAATACCTGGACCTGCTCGATCGCGGCTTCGCGCGCGCGGGGCTGTCCCCGCCGCGTGCCGGGTCCCTGGTCGATGTCGGTTGCGCGAATTTCTGGTACGCACGGGCGCTGCACGCCTTTTTTCGGCCGGACCGACTCACCGGCATCGAACTCGAGGGCTATCGGCGCTATCGCGACGGCCACAGCCGCATCGACTACGCCGCGGGCTATATTGCGGACCTGCCGCGCACCCGCTTCGAGATCGCGGATTATCTTCTTGTCGATGAATCGGCGGATTTGATCACGGCCTGGTTTCCGTTTTTGACCGCGACCGCGATACTCGCGTGGCGTTTGCCGCTGTCGCTGTTGCGGCCGCTGGACTTGTTTCAAAAGGTCGCCGCGAATCTCGCGCGGGGCGGCATGTTCATTATGGTGAATCACGGTCTCGAGGAGGCGCGCACTGCCATGGCCTTGTGCGATGCAGCAGGTTTGAGGCGTCTGTACGGCGAGGCGCTCGGAGGGCCGCTCAGCGCCTACCGCGCCCGCCCGCCGGTTCTGTCGATTTGGCTCGCTTCCACCCCCGAAGGGACCGAGTCCGGCGACCGCAAGGGATGATAAATATTCCTATTCGTAAAAATTCCATTTGTCGTGTACACTTGGCGCCGGTTCGTGAAGTTCTACTTGGTCCGTTTCTGGTCACCGCGCCGCTCCGGCGTCACCTTGACCACAACCCACAAAGCAGGTTTCTTCGACCCAGGTGGCAGGCACGCCGGAAACTTAAATGTTGCGCACGTGACCGGCCGATAGTCTCTTCAGTTGCAGGGTTTCTTAATGACGAAAATGTATGTTGGCAATCTCCCGTTCTCAATGGACGAGTCGGCGGTGCGTGCACTGTTCGAAAAACATGGACCGGTGCAGTCGGTTGCGCTGATCAACGATCGCGACACCGGCCGCCCGCGCGGCTTCGGATTCGTTGAGATGGCGAGCGCCGATGCCGCCCGCGCGATGCAGGCCTTGAACGGCCAAGACGTCGACGGGCGCGTGTTGAAGGTGAACGAGGCGCAAGAGCGCACCGGCGGCGGCGGCGGCGGTGGCGGCGGCGGCGGCGGCGGTTCCCGCGGCCCGAAGCGCTGGTAAGACTCTTCACGGAGTCTTGAAGAGCCGGGGCCGCGCGTTTGCGGCCCCGGCTTTTTTGGAGGGTGCCGGGTTTACCCTCGGGGCGGCTTTGCCTATAATCTCGGCGCTCGGCGGGGGTCCGTGATGAATCACGCTCCTGCGGACGATTCCTGTTGGATTCGTTCGTAAGAACGCCTTAGTTCAAAAGCCCCGCAGGGGGCTTTTTCGTTAAGAGGGGGCCGATGGTCCCCTTTTTTGTTCGCGAAGGGTTTATGACGGTAGCCGATGGCTTGATGCGCTTGCTGGAGCCGGTGGTCGAGGGTCTCGGATTCGAGTTGATCGAGCTCGAACTCTCCCAGTCCGGTCGGAGCGGCGTGCTGCGACTGTACATCGATCTGGTGCGGGGAGCGTCCGAGGGGCCCGGCATCACGGTCGATGATTGCGCGCGCGCGAGCCATGCGGTCAGCGAGGTGCTGGAAGCGGCCGATCCGATCAAGGGGCATTACACCCTGGAGGTGTCCTCGCCCGGCTTCGATCGGATCCTGCGCAAGAAGTCGCACTTCGAGCGATTCGTCGGCGAGCGGGTTTTCGTCGAGTTGAAGCTGCCCCAGGACGGCAGGCGGCGCTTTCTCGGCGGGTTGAAATCGGTTGGGGACGATGCGATCTCGGTGGAAGTG
Source organism: Gammaproteobacteria bacterium (assembly GCA_037441085.1). Classification (GTDB taxonomy): domain Bacteria; phylum Pseudomonadota; class Gammaproteobacteria; order Steroidobacterales; family Steroidobacteraceae; genus Bog-1198. The sequence continues at coordinate 6,023 of JBBISV010000019.1, forward strand.
GATGGGCGTGAATTCCGCCTTCCGTTCGACCGGATACAAAAGGCGAGGTTGCGTCCCGAATGAAGACAGGGCGAATCGGGCGGCGCGGTGCCGCGCTGATCAGGAGTTTCAGAGAACCATGAACAGAGAAATTTTGATGGCGGTCGATGCGGTCTCCAACGAGAAGGGCGTCGACAAGGAAATCATATTCGATGCGCTGGAGGCCGCGCTCGCGTCGGCCACGCGCAAGAAGCACGGCGAGGAACTCGACGTGCGCGTATCCATCAACCGCAAGACCGGCGACTACGACACGTTCCAGCGCTGGAAGGTCTTCGCGGACGATTCGACCGAACTCGAGGTGCCGCAGCGCGAATTGCGCCTGGACGACGCGCGGGACATCGACAAGGACGTGGAGCCGGGCGGCTACGTCGAGCAGCCGATGGAATCCGTGCCGTTCGGCCGCATCCTCGCCCAGACCGCCAAACAGGTCATCGTGCAGAAGGTGCGCGAGGCCGAACGCGCGCAGGTCGTGGACGCCTACAAGGACCGCGCCGGAACGCTGGTGAGCGGCATCGTCAAGCGGGTCGACCGCAACGGCGTGTTCGTCGACCTCGGCGCCAACGCCGAGGGGTTCGTGCCGCGCGAGGAGATGATTCCGCGCGAGCCGGTGCGGGCGCAGGACCGGATCAAGGCCTACCTGAAGGAGGTCCGCTCCGAGCCGCGAGGGCCGCAGCTGTTCATGTCGCGCACCGCGCCCGAATTCCTCATTGAGCTGTTCAAGCTGGAGGTGCCCGAGGTCGGCCAGGGCTTGATCAACATCCTCGCGGCCGCGCGCGATGCGGGCGTGCGCGCCAAGATCGCCGTTCGCAGCAACGATCCGCGGATCGATCCGGTCGGCGCCTGCGTCGGCATGCGCGGCTCGCGCGTGCAGGCGGTCTCCAACGAGATCGCCGGCGAGCGCGTGGACATCATCCCGTTCGACGAGAACGCGGCGCAGTTCGTCATCAACGCGATGGCGCCCGCCGAGGTCACTTCGATCGTGGTGGACGAGGACACGCATTCGATGGACATCGCCGTGTCAGAGGACAAGCTGTCGCAGGCGATCGGCCGCGGCGGCCAGAACATCCGGCTGGCGAGCGAGCTGACCGGGTGGGAATTGAACGTCATGAGCGAATCCCAGGCCGAGGCCAAGAGCGAGACCGAATCGGTCGCGCTGCGCGAGACGTTCATGAAGCAGCTGGACGTGGATGCGGACGTCGCCAACATCCTGGTGCAGGAGGGATTCTCGACCATCGAGGAGATCGCGTACGTGCCGGCCGCCGAGTTGAACAGCATCGAGGAGTTCGACGAGGAGATCGTCAAGGAACTGCGCACGCGCGCGCGCGACGTGCTGCTGACCCTGGCCATCGCCAGCGAGGAGTCTGCATCTGGCGGCGAGCCCACCGCCGACCTCGTCGCCATCACCGGCGCCGACCTCGCGGGCACGCTGTCCGCGAAGGGCGTGCGCACGCGCGATGACCTGGCCGACTTGTCGGTCGATGAACTCGTCGAGATGGCGGGCGTCGATGACAAGAAGGCCGCCGAATTGATCATGGAAGCCCGCAAGCACTGGTTCGCGGAAGAAGCGAAGGCTTAGGAGCAGGATTATGGCCGATGTTACGGTTGCACAATTCGCCGAGGTGTTGAAGGTGCCGGTCGACCGGCTCCTCCAGCAGCTCGATCAGGCAGGCATCCAGGTCGAGGGTGCGCAGGCGATCATCAGCGAGGACGCCAAGCACGAGCTGTTGACCCATTTGCGGCGCAGCCACGGGCGCGACGACGCGCCGGCCGACGCCGCCCCGCGCAAGATCACCCTGCGGCGCAAATCGCAGTCCGAGCTCAAGCTCGCGAGTCCCCAGGGGCGCGCGCGCACGGTCAGCGTCGAGGTGCGCAGCAAGAGGACCTACGTGAAGCGCGAGGTCCTCGAGGATCAGGCGCGGCATCAACAGGAGGAGATCGACCGTCAGCGCGAGTCCGAGGAACAGGCGAAGGCCGCCCTCGAGCGCGAGGAGAGCGAGCGACGCGAGCGCGAGCGCCTCGACAAGGAGCGGCTCGAGGAGGAGAGCCGGCGGCGCACGGACGAGGAACTTCGCAAGCGCACCGCGGAGGAGGATGCGCGCCGCCAGGCCGAGGTCGCCGCCCGCGAGGCGGCCGAGCGCGAGCGCAAGACCGCCGCGGCCAAGCCCGCGAAGCCGGCGCGCGAAGTGGTCGATGACAAGGCCACACGGTACGGCCGTCAGGAACTGCACATCGTCGGCGACGTCAGTTCGCGCCACAAGAAGAAGAAATCGCACGGCAGGCGCCGCTCGGTCGGCGACGGCGACGGCAAGCACGGCTTCGAGATGCCGACCGCGCGCGTGGTGCGCGAGGTGGCGATCGGCGAGGCGATGACGGTGGCCGAGCTCGCGCAAAAAATGGCGGTCAAGGCGACCGAGGTCATCAAGGTCATGATGAACATGGGCGTCATGGCGACGATCAATCAAATGATCGAGCAGGACACGGCGGTTCTGGTCGTCGAGGAGATGGGTCACACCCCGGTGCTGCGCAACGACAATCTGATCGAAACCGACATTCAGGGCGCCGGCGAGGAGGCGTTCGAGAGCGTGCCGCGTCCTCCGGTGGTCACGGTCATGGGCCACGTCGACCACGGCAAGACCTCGCTGCTCGACTACATCCGCCGCACCAAGGTCGCGGCCGGCGAGGCGGGCGGCATCACGCAGCACATCGGCGCGTATCACGTCGAGACGGCGAAGGGCACGCTGACCTTCCTCGACACGCCCGGTCACGCCGCGTTCACGGCGATGCGCGCGCGCGGCGCCCAGGTGACGGACATCGTCATCCTGGTCGTTGCGGCCGACGACGGCGTCATGCCGCAGACCATCGAGGCGATCAAGCACGCGAAGGCCGCCAATGTCCCCATCGTGGTCGCGCTGAACAAGATCGACAAGCCCGAGGCGGACGCCGAGAAGGTCAAGCAGGAACTCACCAAACACGGGGTCATCCCCGAGGAGTGGGGCGGCGAGAACATCTTCGTTCCGGTGTCGGCGCGCACGGGCGAGGGTGTCGAGAAGCTGCTCGAGAGCCTGTTGCTGCAGGCCGAGGTCCTGGAACTGAAGGCTCCGACCGCCGGCTACGCGGCCGGCTTCGTCATCGAATCGAGCCTGGAGAAGGGCCGCGGCGCGATCGCCACCATTCTCGTGCTGCGCGGCACGCTGAAGCTAGGCGACGCCATTCTGATCGGACAGGAGTTCGGGCGCGTGCGCGCGCTGTTCGACGAGGCCGGCAGGCCGATCGAATCGGCCGGTCCGTCGACGCCGGTGGTGGTGCTCGGCCTGTCCGGCTCCCCCAACGCCGGTGACGAACTGCTCGTGGTCGAGAGCGAGCGCAAGGCGCGGGAAGTGGCGATGCACCGCCAGGCGAAGATGCGCGACGTCAAACTCGCCAAGCAGAGCGCGAACATGCAGGACGTGTTCTCGACGATGGGCGACCTGAAGCCGAACATCGTGCCGCTCGTCGTCAAGGGCGACGTCCAGGGCAGCGTCGAGGCGCTGCGCGACGCGTTGAACGCGCTGTCGACGACCGAGGTCGGGGTGAACATCGTCACCTCCGGGGTTGGCGGTCTGACCGAGTCGGACGTGACGCTGGCGGCGGCATCAAAAGCCCGCATCATCGCGTTCAACGTCCGCGGCGATGCCGCGGCGCGCGCGGCGATCAAGGATCACGGCGTGGATGTGCGCTACTACAGCATCATCTACGAGGCGATCGACGACGTGCGCACGCTGCTCACCGGGCTGCTCGCGCCGGAGGTCAAGGAGCAGATCGTCGGTCTCGCCGAGGTGCGCAGCGTGTTCCGCTCCAGCAAGTTCGGCACGGTCGCCGGATGCATGGTCATCGACGGCTACGTGCGCCGCAATTTCCCGATCCGCGTGCTGCGAAACAACGTCGTGATCTTCGAGGGCGCGCTCGAGTCCCTGAAACGCTTCAAGGACGACGTCAACGAGGTGCGCGCAGGCACCGAATGCGGCATCGGCGTCAAGAACTACAATGACGTGCGCGAGGGCGACCAGATCGAATGCTATTCCCGGGTGGAGGTTGCGCGCACGCTGTAGCGTGCCGTAGGCCCGCTTGCCGGTACGCAAGGAAAATCAGCGCGCGAAGCGGCTCGGCGGGGAAATCCAGCGGCTGCTGACGGACGTGCTCCGCCGCGGGGTCAAGGACTCGCGCATCGGCAACGTCACCATCACCGACGTGGACGTCAGCGGCGACCTGCGCACCGCGAAGGTGTACTACCTGGTTTTCGGCCGCGAAGGACCCGATCCGGCGGTGCAGCGGGGCCTCGAGAGCGCGGCCGGGTTCCTGCGCAACGCGCTGTCGCGCTCGCTGATGGTGCGCTACACGCCCACGTTGAGCTTCGAGCTCGACACGTCGATCGAACGCGGGGTGCGCCTCGCGCAACTGATCGACTCGGCCGTCAAACAGGCTGATCCCGACAAGGAGCCCGAATGACGCGCGAGGTGCACGGGATCCTGCTGCTCGACAAGCCGCTCGGGATGAGCTCCGCCGGCGCCGTCGCGCGTGCGAAGCACTTGTTCGCCGCGGCGAAGGCGGGCCACACCGGTTCGCTCGACCCCCTCGCCGACGGGCTGTTGCCGGTGTGCTTCGGCGAGGCGACGAAATTCGGTTCGCACCTGCTGGATGCCGACAAGACCTACGAGGTGACCGCGCGCCTCGGCGAACGCACCGCGAGCGCCGATTTGGAGTCGCCGGTGATCGAGAAGCGCGATCTGGCCGCGTTCCCGGCGGAGCGGATCGCGGCCGCGCTCGCCGAATTCCCGCGCGAGTATCTGCAGGTCCCGCCGATGCATTCGGCGATCAAGCAGGACGGCAGGCCGCTGTATGAATATGCCCGGGCCGGGGAGGTCCGGGAGCGTGCGCCGCGGAGCATCGTGATCCATGAACTGACGCTGCGCGAATACCGGCACCCCGATCTCCGTTTCCGGGTGCGCAGTTCCAAGGGCGCCTATATCCGCGTGTTGGCCGAGGACATCGCGCTGCGGCTGGGGACGATCGCGCATCTGACCGCATTGCGGCGTGTCGCCGTCGCGCCGTTCGCGCCCGAGCGGCTGTGGACCTTCGCGGAACTCGAGCGGATGGAGTTGGCCGGGCGCCGCGACGTGTTGTTGCCGGTGGACGCCGCGCTGCAAGCCTGCCGGCGCCTGGACCTGGGGGCGGGCGGCGTCGATGCGTTCCGGCAGGGGCAGACCATCGATATCGCCGCCGACGGGCCGGGAACGGTCAGAATTTACGCTGCCGGGGGCGTTTTTTTGGGTTTGGGTGAGGTCCGGGAGACCGGCCGCCTCGTACCGTTGCGGCTGATTGCCGCGCCGGTGAATCGAGCTTGAGGGTATCTGTCGCGGCGCGTACAATGCGCGCCTTCCTAACGGGTCTAAGTTATTGATTGAGGATTGTTTTCAATGCCACTTACTTTAGAAGAAAAGACCGGAATCGTCGGTAAATTCCAGCGCAGCGCGCGCGACACCGGTTCGCCGGAAGTCCAGATCGCCCTGCTGTCCGAGCGGATCAACGGATTGAGCCAGCATTTCACGGCGCACAAGGCGGATCACGCCTCGCGTCGCGGCTTGCTCAAGATGGTGAATCAACGTCGCAAGCTGCTCGATTACCTGAAGAGCACGACGCCGCAAAAATACGCCGAAATCGTCGAGCGTCTCGGATTACGCCGCTGAACACGGCGCCGCCGCAGACCCGTTGCGCGTCTGCGTACGTTTACTCCATGAATATATAAGGGACAGCCGACGTGAGCGTTACCAAGAAAAGTTTTCAATACGGGGACCACACGGTCACGATAGAGACCGGCGAGATGGCCCGACAAGCGGACGGCGCCGTTCTCGTCACGATGAGCGAAACGGTCGTGCTGGTCACGGCGGTCGGCTTGAAGAAGGCGGTGCCCGGTCGCGACTTCTTCCCCCTGACGGTGAATTACCAGGAAAAAACCTACGCGGCCGGCCGCATCCCGGGCGGGTTCTTCAAGCGCGAGGGCCGTCCGAGCGAAAAGGAGACGCTGACGTCCCGCCTGATCGACCGGCCGATCCGGCCGCTGTTTCCCGAGGGCTTCATCAATGAAGTTCAAGTGGTCGCCTCGGTCCTTTCGGTCAACGCGGAGGTCGATCCCGACATCGCTTCGCTGATCGGCGCATCGGCAGCGCTCGCGATCTCGGGGATGCCCTTCATGGGTCCGATCGGCGCCGCGCGCGTCGGCTACATCGGCGGAAAGTACGTGCTCAATCCGACGGCGACGCAGCTGCGCGAGTCCCAGCTCGACCTGGTCGTCGCGGGCACCGAGGAAGGCGTGCTGATGGTCGAGTCCGAAGCCGCCGGCCTGACCGAGGAGGTCATGCTGGGCGCGGTGATGTTCGGACATGAACAGATGCAGACCGCGATCTCGGCGATCAAGGAACTCGCCGCGACCGCCGGCAAGCCGAAGTGGAGCTGGAACGCGCCCGCGGTGAACGGCGAACTGAAGGACGCGGTGCAGGCGCACGCCGAAAAGGCGCTCGTCGAAGCCTACGCGATGACCGAGAAGCAGCAGCGTCATGCCAGGATCGGCGAGATCAAGAACGCGGTGCTCGCCGCGCTCGCGACCGGCGAGGCGCCGAAGTTCAGCGCCGAACAGGTTGGCAACGAGTTCTTCAACCTCGAATACCGGCTGGTACGCGAGCGCATCCTGGAAGGTTTGCCGCGCATCGACGGCCGCGACACCAAGACGGTGCGGCCGATCAACATCCGCACCGGCGTGCTCGCCCGCACGCACGGCAGCGCGCTGTTCACGCGTGGTGAAACCCAGGCGCTGGTCGTCACGACGCTGGGCACGGGCCGCGACGCGCAGATCATCGACGGGCTGTCCGGCGAGCGTAAAGAGCCGTTCATGCTGCACTACAATTTCCCTCCGTTCAGCGTCGGCGAGACCGGCATGATGGGCTCGCCGAAGCGCCGCGAAATCGGTCACGGCAACCTGGCGAAGCGCGGCGTGAAGGCCGTGATGCCGGACATGGAAAAGTTTCCGTACGTGATCCGCGTGGTCTCGGAAATCCTCGAATCCAACGGCTCCAGCTCGATGGCGTCGGTGTGCGGCACGAGCCTCGCGCTGATGGACGCGGGCGTGCCGATCAAGGCCCCGGTGGCCGGCGTGGCGATGGGTCTCGTCAAGGAAGGCGCGCGTTTCAAGGTGCTGACGGACATCCTGGGCGACGAGGATCACCTCGGCGACATGGATTTCAAGGTGGCGGGCACCAAGGCCGGCATCACGGCCCTGCAGATGGACATCAAGATCACGAGCATCACGCGCGAGATCATGCAGATCGCCCTCGACCAGGCGCGCGACGGCCGCCTGCACATTCTCGGCGAGATGAACAAGGTCCTGTCGACGTCCCGCGACAACATGTCCGAGTGGGCGCCGACCATCATCACGCTCAAGATCGATCCCGAGAAGATCCGCGACGTCATCGGCAAGGGTGGCGCGGTCATCCGTCAGATCACCGAGGAGACCGGGACGTCGATCGACATCGAGAACGACGGCACGGTCAAGATCGCGTCGGTTCAGGGTGCCGCGGGCCGCGAGGCGCAGCGCCGGATCGAACTGATCACCGCCGACATCGAAGTGGGGCGGATCTACGAAGGCCGCGTGGCGCGCTTGATGGATTTCGGCGCGTTCGTGACGATCCTTCCGGGCCGTGACGGTCTGGTGCACATCTCGCAGATTTCCGAGGAGCGCGTCGAGCGCGTCGGCGACAAGCTGAAGGAAGGCGACGTGGTGCGCGTCAAGGTTCTCGAGGTCGACCGGCAGGGGCGCGTGCGCCTGTCGATGCGCAACGTCGACCTGGCCTGATGTTCGGCCCGCCGGCGTCTGCCGGCGGGCCATTTCGGCTCGGGTCAGTCCTTGTCGCCTTCGCGGCTCAAGTCGCGGGCGAGTTCCCGGCCCATTTCCCGCATCCGCAACGGCGGAACCACCCGCGGCCCGCCCGGATCGTTGCCGACGATCGCGTTGACGCGCTCGCGCGCCTGGCCCTGGTGGTTCATGAACTGTTTCATGCTTTGTTCCAGGTAGCCGCCGACGAGGTCCTGTAGCTGTCCGCCGTGCGCGCGGATCAGCTGGATCATGAACTCCTGGGTCAGGATCTGTTCGGTCTGCTGTTCCTGTTCCGATATCACCTGCAGCAGGATGCTGCGCGTGATATCCGCGTTGTTCTTCTTGTCGACGACGACGAACTCGATCCGGTCCATCACGAGGCGCAATACATCGGTGAGGGTGATGTAGCGGCTCTCCACGGTGTCGTAGAGGCGGCGGTTCGGGTACTTCTTGATTACTCGAGGCTCGCTCATATGGCTCCTCGCTCGCGCTAAGCCGAACCCCCCGGGGGGGCCGGCGACTGCCGTTCTTACGGCCGCTCAGCGGCGCCGAATCGAGTGCGCCGCCTCATTGCAGGATAGCGCAATGCGGCGACAAGGCAAGTCGGGGTTTGCTCAGGGGGCCGTGGCGGGATCCGCTGCCAGTGCGAGCGCAAGGCGGCGCGGAACCCGCTGCATGCTCCACTGGTGGAGGGCCCAGGGCCAGATCTCATCGACCGTCGCGCCCGCGAGCCCCCGCGGCGGGTCCAAGCCGAGCAAGGCCAGGGCGCGCAGCAGCTGCGCGCCGGCACGGGCGCCGTCCAAGCCCAGGCTGCGACGCGATTTGGCGAGCTTCGTGCCGTCGCGCTCCGTCAGAACCGGCAGGTGCGCATAAGCGGGAGTCGGCAGCGCTAGCGCCCGCTGCAGGTGGATCTGCTGCGGCGTACTTGCCAGCAGGTCCGCGCCGCGTACGACCTCCGTGACCCCTTGCGCGGCGTCATCTACGACGACGGCAAGCTGGTAGGCGGCCGGCCCGTCGCGGCGCCGGACGATGAAGTCGCCGCCCATCACGGCAAGATCCTGCCGGAATTCGCCCTGGATGCGATCGGCGACGGCGATCTCGCCCGACTCCACGCGCACTCGAATTGAGGTGTCGGCTCCTGGCGGCAGCTGCTTGTCGCGGCAGGTGCCGGGGTAGGGCGCCGAGTCGGGTAGCCGTGCGCGGCTGCAGGCGCAGTGGAACACGAGGCCACGTCCCGCGAGTGTCTGCAACGCGGCCGCATACTGGTCGGACCGCGCGCTCTGGCGCATCACCGGACCGTCCCATTCGAAGCCGAAGCTCTCCAGCGTCGCCAGGATCCGGTCCGCGGCTCCGGGGACCTCGCGCGGCCGGTCCAAATCCTCGATGCGGACCAGGAAGCGGCCGCCGCGCGACCTCGACTCCAGGTAAGCTCCCGCGGCCGTGTACAGGGAGCCGAGATGCAGGTCGCCGGTCGGCGACGGCGCGAAGCGCCCTACATAGGGAAGCGTGCGAGGCCTCCGTCAGCGATAGCGGTCGTCGCGGTCGCCGTACTGTTTTTCACGGCGCTCGCGCCGCTCCTGGGCTTCGACCGACAGGGTGGCTACCGGCCGAGCCTCGAGGCGCTTGATGCCGATTTCTTCGCCGGTTTCGAGGCAATAGCCGTAGGTGCCGTCCTCGATGCGCTTCAGCGCTTCGTCGATCTTGCGGATCAGCTTGCGTTCGCGGTCGCGGGTGCGCAGCTCCAGGCTGAATTCTTCTTCCTGGGTCGCGCGATCATTGGGGTCCGGGAAGTTCGCCGCCTCATCCTTCATGTGCAGCACGGTGCGATCCACTTCGACCATCAGGTCGCGCTTCCAGTTTTGAAGGATGCGCGCGAAGTGCTCGAGCTGCCCCTTGTTCATGTACTGTTCGCCGCGCCGCGGAATGTACGGTTTGACGTTGCGCGGACCGGCCAGCAGGCTCGATGACTGGGACTCGATTTCGCCGTCCTCGTCGCCGGCCAGGCTGCGGTTGGTCACCAGCGGCCGCACGTCGAATTTGATCGGCGCGGCGCCCGCGGCCACGGGCTTGGATTTGACGACTTTCGCCGGTTCCGCCTTGGCGGCCGGGGCGGGGGCCGCAGCCTTGGGACGCGGTTTCGGTTCCGCGGGCTTGGCCGGAGCCGATTTGATCGCGGACTTTTTGGGCTTCACGTTCACCTTGGATGCTGGGGGCTTGACAGGCGCTTTCGCCTGCGGACGCGCGACCTTCCGTGACGCAGCCGCTTTGACCGCGGCCTTCTTTGGCGCGGGTTTTACCGGCTTCTTCGCCGATTTGCTCGATTTCTTCGCTGGCATTTGCGTCTTCGCCTCCTAACGAAAGAGCGCGGATTATACCGATGCGGCACGCGCTGTACAGGTCGGAACAAAAAGAACTTTCGAGCCGCCGGGTCGGCTCAAGTGTATGATCCAAAAGGGGTGGTCGGCGGCGCTCCGGGGTCTACTGCGGGAGTTGCACAGGCGCCGTGGCGGCCCAGCCGGGCTGGCGGTGTTCGGCAACCACGGTGGTGTAGATCCCGCCGCGTACGTTGAATTCTGCCGTCAGGCGCATGAATCGCGGCATCGTGGCGCCCGCCAGATCGCCGAGGATCCGATTGGTTACGGCCTCATGAAACGCGCCCTGGTCGCGGTAGCTCCAGATGTAGAGCTTCAGGGACTTCAACTCGACGCACAGCCGATCGGGGACGTAGTCGAGCTTCAGGGTGGCGAAGTCCGGTTGCCCGGTTTTCGGGCACAGACAGCTGAACTCGGGAATCGTCATCCGAATCGTGTAGTCGCGCTCCGGCGCGGGGTTGGGGAAGGTCTCCAGGGTCTTGCCGGGTTCGGTCATGGGGGCTTGGGGCGCGCGGCGCCAGGGGTTTACGAAAGTGTCGATTACTTTACACTACGCGCCACATCGACGGCCACGCGCCTCAGCCGAAAGGCCCGTCAACTCTCCACCAAGCGGAAGGTCCAGCACAAAAAAATGCGTCTAACGAAGCTCAAGATCGCCGGTTTCAAGTCGTTCGTCGATCCGACTTCGATCACTTTTCCCAGCAGTCTGACCGGTGTCGTGGGCCCGAACGGCTGCGGCAAGTCGAACATCATCGACGCGGTGCGCTGGGTGATGGGCGAGATCTCGGCCAAGCACCTGCGCGGCGAGTCGATGGCCGACGTCATCTTCAACGGCTCATCCGCGCGCAAGCCGCTGGGCGCCGCCTCGGTGGAGCTGGTGTTCGACAATTCCGAGGGCAAGATCTCCGGCCAGTACGCCAGCTACAACGAGGTGGCGTTGCGGCGCGCGGTCAGCCGCGACGGCACGTCCGACTATTTCATCAACGGCACCAAGGTCCGCCGCAAGGACATCACGCAGCTGTTCCTCGGCACCGGCCTCGGGGCGCGCAGCTACGCGATCATCGAGCAGGGGATGATTTCCCGCGTCATCGAGGCCCGTCCCGACGACCTGCGCGCGTTTCTCGAGGAGGCGGCCGGCATATCGCGCTACAAGGAGAGGCGGCGCGAGACCGAGAGCCGCATCTCGCAGACACGCGAGAACCTGGACCGTCTGAATGACCTGCGCGAGGAGGTCGAGAAGCAGCTGCGCCATCTTCAGCGCCAGGCGGCGACCGCCCGCCGCTATCAAGCCCTGAAGGAAGAACAACGCAAGCTGCAGGCCGAACTGCTGGCGCTGCGGCTGCAGAGCCTCGACGTCGAGGCCGCGCAACGCGAGCAGACGACCGCGCAGTGCGAGTCCGCGATGCACGCGGTGATCGCCGAGCTGCGCGAGGTCGAGGCCGTGATCGAACGGATACGCGTCGATCAGTCCGGGCGCAGCGACGCCCTGGGCGTGATCCAGGCGCGCTTCTACGAGGCCGGCGCCGAGGTGTCCAAGGTCGAACAGACGATCCTGCACACGCGGGAGCTGCGCCAGCGGCAGCGGGCCGACCTCGACCGCGTCGGCGCGCAGGCGCGCGACCTGGCCGATTCCATTCAACGCGACCGCGGTCGGATCGAGTCGCTGTCCGGCGAACTGGCGACGATGGTGCCCGCCCTGGCCGCCGCTCACGACCAGGAACAGGTCTCGCGCGGCGCGCTCGAACGTGCGGAGCAGCAGCTCGCCGCCTGGCAGGTCGCGTGGAATGCCCACGCCCAGTCGGTGTCGCTCGGCGAGCGCCAGACCCAGGTCGAACGCGCGCGCATCGAGCAATTGGAGGGGCAGCAGCGCCGCCTGGTGCAGCAACAGGACCGGCAGCGCGCCGAGCATGCCCAGCTCGCCGCGGCGAACCCCGGCACGTCGCTTGACGCGCTCGCCGAACAGGCGGCGGTCGTCGAGGCGGCGGGGCGCAAGTCCCAGGCGGAGCTTCAGGATGTGCTCGCCGCTCTGACCGAGACCCGCGAGCGCGAACGCGCCCAGGTCAAGGCGGTCGCCGAGCTGCGCGCGCGCTGGCAGGGCGCGGTCAGCACGCAGGTGTCCACCGAGGCGCTGCAACAGGCGGCGCTGGGCAAGGCCTCCGGCAAGGTCGTGCAGTGGTTGAAGGCCAAGTCGCTGGACCAGCGGCCGCGTCTCGCGCAGCAGCTGCGCGTCGAGCGTGGCTGGGAACGGGCCGTCGAAACGGTGCTCGGCTCGTATCTCGAGGCGGTTTGCGTCGACGAGCTCGACGACGTGGCGCGCCTGGTCGAAAGCTTCGACGGTGGTCATCTCGCGGTGGTCGGCGACGGCGCCTCCACCGTGCCGGCGGCGGGCGGGTCGCTGCAGTCGAAAGTGCAGGGCGCATCGGTGCTCGCGTCGCTGTTGTCGGCGGTATATCCGGCCGACTCGCTGCAGCAGGCGTTGGCGCGGCGCGCGAGCCTCGCGGCCGGCGAGTCCGTGGTCACGCGCGACGGCATCTGGCTGGGTCGGGACTGGCTGCGCGTGTCGCGCGACCACGACAGCCGCGAAGGCATCATCGAGCGCGAGGAGACGCTGCGGGCGGCGCGTGCGGAGGTGGCGAGGCTCGCCCTGGATCTGGCCGACCTCGAACGCCAGCAAGCCGCGACGCGCGATCGTGTGCGCGAGCAGGAAGACCAACGCGAACGGATTCAGAGCGACGTCAACCGGCTGCATCGCGAGCACCTGGACCGGCGCTCCGCGCATGACACCGCGCGGGCCCGGGCGCAGGACACCGCACGCCGCGCCGCCCAATTGGAGGCGGGGCTCGAGGACGTGCGGCTGGAGCTCGAGAGGACGGACGTGGAACTTCGCGCGGCGCGCGGCCGCATGGAAGGGGCGATCGACGCGCTGGCGGCGCTCGAGCCGGCGCGCGTCGAGCTCGAAGCCGCGCGCGACCGGCTGCGCACGGACTTGAGCGGCGCCCGGGAATCGGCCGGCGCCGCCCAGCGCGCCGCGCGCGAGCTGGCCCTCGAGGTGCAGTCGCGCCGATCCACGCACGATTCCCTGGCGTCGAGCCTGGTGCGGGTGGAGGGCCAGCTGGCCGGCGTCGAGAAACAACGCGACGAACTCGCGGCCCAACTGGCCGACGGCGATGCGCCCCTGGTCGCGCTGCAGGCCGACCTCGACCGGGCGCTCGAGCGCAGGAGCGGCGTGGAAAAGGAGCTGCATGCGGCGCGCCTCGCGGCCGACGAACTCGACGCGGAGCTGCGCGATCGCGATTCCGACCGGTCCCGGATCGAGGAGCGGGTCGACGCCGCGCGTGGCGCGATGGAGGAGGCGCGCCTCGCCGCCGAACAGGTGCGTGTGCGGCGCGAAAGCGTGGCCGAACAGCTCGCCGCGACGACCTTTGCATTCGCCGAACTGATCGCCGGCCTCGCCCCGGAGGCGTCCGCCGAGACCTGGGATGCGGCGCTCGTCGATGTGAACGGAAAGATCGAGCGCCTGGGTCAGGTCAACCTCGCGGCCATCGACGAATTCAAGGAGCAGTCCGAGCGCAAGGAATATCTCGATCGTCAATACAAGGATTTGACGGACGCGCTCGAGACGCTGGAAACCGCGATGCGCAAGATCGACCGTGAAACCCGCACGCGCTTCCAGGACACCTTCGATCGCGTCAACGCCGGTCTGAAGGAAAAGTTCCCGCGGCTCTTCGGCGGCGGCCACGCGTACCTCGAACTCGTCGGCGAAGATTCGGCCGAGGCGGGCGTTTCGGTGATGGCGCGCCCGCCCGGCAAGCGCAACAGCACGATCAGCCAGCTGTCGGGCGGCGAGAAGGCGCTGACCGCGGTGGCGCTGGTTTTCGCGATCTTCGACCTGAATCCGGCGCCGTTCTGCCTGCTCGACGAGGTCGATGCGCCGCTCGACGAAAACAATGTCGGCAGGTTTTGCGACATCGTCCGCGAGATGTCGCAGACGGTGCAGTTCATTTTCATCACCCACAACAAGACGACGATGGAACTGGCCTCGCAGTTGGTCGGCGTGACGATGAACGAACCGGGCGTGTCACGCCTGGTCGCCGTGGACGTCGACGAGGCCGTGCGCATGGCGGCGATGTAGGGAGGCTCGGCTTGTCTGAACTGCGCTGGATCCTGCTCGGGCTCGGATTGTTGCTGATCGGCGGCATCTGGTGGCGCGGCACGCGCGGCGCCCGCCAGGCGAGCGGCGATGCGGACCTGCGCGACACGTCCGCGACCCGGGCGATTCCGGCCGAACCGGTCCATCACTCCCTGGATGCGGGTGCCGCGGTCCACGGCGGCCATGACGATTTCCCGGTCACCGACCGGGACTGGGGCGTGTCACCATTCGAGCCCTTGAGGATCAAGACGGCGGACTTCGAACGGGTGCCGGTCCTCGACGAGCCGTTCGTCACGGATCCGGAAGTCGTTGCGCGGCCCGTGGTTCGACCGCCCGCACCCACACCCGCACCCACACCCGCGCCCACAGTTGCACCCGCTCCCGCACCCGCACTCACACCGGCGCCGGCGCCGGTGAACGAGGCGCGCACGGATCATAGCGATCGCTTCGCAATACCACCGCCGCAGCCGCGGGCGAGCGCGAGCGAGCGGCAGAAAATCATCACGTTGCGCATCGAGGCGTTGGGCGACGCCCGCTGGAGTGGAAGAAAGCTGCTCGATGCGTTCGAAGTGCAGGGCCTGGCGTTCGGTCGTTACCAGGTGTTTCACCGCAATCACGCCGACGGGCGCAGCCTTTTCTGTGTCGCGAGTCTGGTCGAGCCGGGCACCTTCGATCTGGAACGGATGCCCGATCAGGAATTTCGCGGCCTGTCCTGTTTCGCGGTGTTGCCGGGACCGCTCGAGCCGCTGCAGACCTACGAGGCATTGATTTCCACGGCGCGCCGCCTGGCGGAGAGCCTGACCGGCATGGTCCAGGACGGCAAAGGGTCGCCGCTGTCGCCGCAGCGAGCGGCCGCGCTGCGCGAGGAAGTCGCGCAGTTCGGCGGATGAACGCGGGCGTCCAGCCGACCGTCGAGGAGGCCGGGCGGCGTGTCGCGGCGCTGCGCGAGCTGATCGAGCGCTACAACCGGCGCTATTACGTGCTCGACGACCCGGAGGTTCCGGATGCCGAGTACGACCTGCGAATGCGGGAGCTCGAGGAGCTGGAACGGCAGTTTCCGGAACTCGGCGCCGCCGATTCGCCGACCCGGCGGGTCGGTGCCGCGCCGGCCACCGCGTTCGCCGCGGTGCGCCACCGCGTTCCGATGCTGTCGCTGGAGAACGCGTTCTCGGACGAGGAGGTGCTCGACTTCGACCGGCGCGTGCGCGAGCGGTTTCCCCAGCTCGGCGCGGTGCGATATTCGACCGAACCGAAGCTCGACGGCCTCGCGGTCAGCGCGACCTACGAGGACGGCGTGATGGCGCGCGCGGCGACCCGCGGTGACGGGGAGACGGGCGAGGACATCACCGCGAACCTGAGGACGATCCGATCGCTGCCGCTGCGTCTGCGCGCGGCCGATGTGCCGCGAGTGCTCGAGGTGCGCGGCGAGGTGTTCATGCCGATCGCCGGATTCGAGCGCTTCAACCGCGAGGCCGCCGCCCGCGGTGAGAAGACCTTCGTCAATCCGCGCAATGCCGCCGCCGGCAGCCTGCGCCAGCTCGATCCGCGGATCAGCGCGCGGCGACCGCTCGAACTGTTCGTCTACGGGGTGGGCTACGTCGAGGACGGCGAACTGCCGGGCAGCCAGGGGGCGTTGCTGGACACGCTGCGACGCTGGGGCTTCAAGGTCTGTCCGGAAGTGCGCACCGTGGAGTCGATCGCGGGCTGCCTCGATTATTTCCGCCGGATCGGCGAGGAGCGCCGCCGGCTCGCGTATCAAATTGACGGCGTCGTGTACAAGGTCGACGACCTGTCGATGCAGCGTGAGCTCGGGACCGTGTCCCGCGCGCCGCGATGGGCCATCGCGCACAAGTTTCCCGCCGAGGAGGCGCTGACGACCGTGCGCGGGGTCGAGTTCCAGGTCGGGCGCACCGGCGCCTTGACGCCGGTCGCGCGGCTCGCCCCGGTGCATGTCGGCGGCGTCACCGTCAGCAATGCGACGCTGCATAACTTCGACGAATTGCTGCGCAAGGACGTGCGCATCGGCGATACCGTGGTCGTGCGCCGGGCCGGGGACGTGATCCCCGAGGTGGTGAACGTCGTGCCCGAACGTCGTCCGGCGCATGCGGTGCCGGTCGTGCCGCCGCGGGTCTGTCCGGTGTGCGGGTCGCCGGTGGTGCGGGACGCGGACCAGTCGGTCGCACGCTGCAGCGGCGGCCGCAGCTGTCCGGCCCAGCGCAAGGAGGAGATCAAGCATTTCGCGTCCCGCCGCGCGCTGGACATCCAGGGTCTCGGCGACAAACTCGTCGATCAGTTGGTGGATGCCGGGCTCGTGCACACGCCGGCCGACGTGTTCGACCTGCGATTCGAGGTCTTGGCGGAGCTTGCGCGCATGGGGGAGAAGTCCGCACGCAAACTGCTGGCGGCCATCGAGGCCGCCAAGTCGACGACCCTGGCCCGGTTCATCAATGCGCTCGGGATACGCGATGTCGGCGAGGCGACGGCGGCGGCGCTCGCGCGCCATTTCGGCACGCTCGAGAATCTTCGCCGGGCGGCCGAACCGGAAATGCTCAGAGTAGCGGATGTGGGGCCCGTGGTCGCGGCGAACGTCACGGCGTACTTTCACGATCCCGCCAATGCGGCGATCGTCGATCGGCTGATCGCGGCCGGCGTTCGCTGGCCGCAGGGTCAGGCAGAGGGGCGGGGCGGAAAGCTGTCCGGGCGCACCTTCGTGCTGACCGGCACGCTGGAAGGCCGAACACGCGACGAGGCGGCGGCGGCGATCACCGCGCTCGGCGGCAAGGTGTCGTCCAGCGTCTCCAAGAAGACCGATTATGTGGTTGCGGGACAGGATCCCGGTTCGAAGCTCGACAAGGCGGTCGGGCTTGGCGTTGCGGTGCTCGACGAGGCTGCGTTCGAGCGCCTGTTGGCGGAATGAGAAGCGGCCGGAGCCGGGCGCGCCATGATCGGCGCGTCCGGCTCCGGCGGGCCGTTACAGCGACTTTTGGACGGTCGCCGTCTTCTTCAGCTGTTCGACGTATGCCTGCAGCTTTTTCTGCATCAGCTGGGTCTCGACCTGCTGCTTGACCTGGTCGAACGGCGGCGGCGCGAGCGGCCGCGTGTCGATCAACTGGATGATGTGCCAGCCGAACTGGGTCTGCACCGGCTGCGGCGTGATCTCACCCTTCTTCAGCGACTTGACCGCGTCGGCGAACGGCTTGACCATCCGCGATGCCTGGAACCAGCCGAGGTCGCCGCCGCTGTCCTTCGAGCCGTCGATCGAATCGGCCTTCGCGAGCGCGGCGAAATTGGCGCCGGCCTTCAGCTTCTTCGTCAACGAATCGGCCAGCTCCTTGCTGGAAACCAGGATGTGGCGCGCATGGTATTCGGTCTTGTCCATGCTCGCGACCGCGGTGTTGTACTCGGTCTGCAGTTCCGCGGCGGTCGGCTCCTTGCCCTTCAGGTATTTCTGCGATTCCGCATCCGCGAGCAGGTGCATCCGCTCGACCTGGAGCTGGGCGGCGGTCTGCGGGTCCTTGTCCAGCCCGTCCTTGATCGCCTGGTCGGCCATCAACTGCATGCTGACGAGCTGGTCGAGGACCTGGCTGCGCTGATCCGGCGTCAGCTGCGACGCGTCCTTGCTGCCGCGGGTCAGGGACTTGACGTAGAAGTCGTAGGCCTCGCGCGATATGGCGGTGCCGTTGACGTTGGCCACCGCATCGACAGGCGCAGCGGCCGCCTGCGGAGCCGCCGCATCGGGCTTCTTGGCGCAGGCCGTGAGCGACAGGAGAGACAGGGCAAGGACGGCCGCGGAGCACCGACGCAGGCGCGCGGACGGAGATAATTGGCTCATGGAATCCCTCTGTTGAAGAGAAAATCGTGGTAGTCGACCGGGTATCGAACCTCAACGCCCGGCAAGGGCGCCGTTCATCCAGCCGGCCGGGGGGCGAGAGTGTATCCCGAGGCGGCTCGGGGCGCCAAAAATATCGCCCGCCCGCCCAACCCGCCGAACCGGCCCTATTCGGGCGCCCGGGCGTCCAACGTCAGCGCATGGATGTCGGTTTGCATCATTTCGCCGAGCGCCGCATAGACGCGCCGGTGGCGCGCGATCGGGGCGAGGCCCGCGAACGCCGCCGCGACGATGACCACCCGGAAATGGCCGAGGCCGCCGGCCGCGCCCGCATGGCCCGCGTGTTGCGCGCTTTCATCGACGATGCAGAGCTCCACCGGCGCGAAGGCCGATTCGAGTTTCTCGCGCAGGCGCTGTTCGCGGTTTCGTTGCGGCATCGGGGGGGCTTCAGGCGCCTTCGGCCGCGTCCGGCTTCGCCCGGCCGTGCAGCCAGAACACCTGCGGAATCATGAACAGGATCATCGCCAGGGTCAGGCCGAACACCTTGAAATTGACCCACACGGCGTCCGGATAGTTGCGGGCGACGTACAGGTTGAGAGCGGCGAGCAATGCGAACCACGCGGCCCATCCCGCATTGATCACGAGCCAGGTGCGCGGCGTGACCTCGAGTTCGCCGTCGAATGCCCCCTCCAGCAGGCGGCGGGCGAGGGGCTCGCGGCCGACGATTCCGCTGCCGAGGAATGCGATCGCGGTGAGACCGAGCAGCACGGTCGGCTTCCATTGGATGAATCTTTCGTCGTGCAGCGCCAGGGTGGCCGTGCCGAGCACCAGCGCGACGACCGCGGTGACGATGTGCATGGTCTTGAATTTTCCCGTTCGCAGCCGGTGCGCGATCAACAGCGCGACGCAGGCGGCCATCAGGGCGCCGGTCCCCCAATAAATGCCGTACAGTTTGAACACGGCGAAAAAAATCAACAGCGGCAGCCATTCGAGCAATTGGTTCATGCGGCTATTATAGCGGACGATCATGAGCATCTACCTGGAACTGCACCCGGTCTCGCCCCAGCGCCGTTTCGTGCGCCAGGCCGTCGAAGTGCTGCGTGGCGGCGGCGTCATCGTCTATCCGACCGATTCGTGCTACGCGCTCGGCTGTCACATCGGCGACAAGGACGCGTTGATGCGCATCAGCGAGATCCGCGAGGTGGACCGCCAGCATCACTTCACGCTCGTCTGTCGCGACCTGTCCGAGGTCGCCAAATACGCGCTGGTCGACAATTGGCAATACCGTCTGCTGCGGGCGTCGACGCCGGGACCCTACACCTTCATTCTCAAGGCTTCGAAGGAGACGCCGCGCCGCCTGAAGCACGAGCGGCGGGGGACCATCGGCCTGCGCATCCCCGATCACCCGGTCACCGCCATGCTGCTCGCGGAATTCGGCGAGCCGATCATGAGTTCGACGCTGTTGCTGCCGGGTGAGGAACTGCCGCGAACGGACGCGAAGGAGATCTACGACTTGTTGGGAAAGCGGGTCGACATGGTTCTCGACGGCGGCAACTGCGGCCTGGTGCCCACGACGGTCATCGACATGTCCGGCGACCGGGCCGTCGTCGTACGCGCCGGCCGCGGCGATGTAAGCCCCTTTGTCGACTCGGCAAACGTATAATGGCGCCGAATCGCCGGCGATTCTTAATGCTAACTCCGAAGAAATTGAGTGTAACCGTTGAATTTGAATGTTTTTCTTACGAAGATCTCGGTGTGGGCGATTCCCGTTTTGCTCGCGATCACGCTGCACGAGGTCGCGCATGGCTGGGCCGCCCGCTATTTCGGCGATCGCACGGCTGAATTGCTCGGGCGCCTGAGCCTGAATCCGCTGCGGCATCTCGATCCGGTCGGCACCGTGCTGGTACCGGCGATTCTGCTCGCTTTCGGCGGTCCGTTGTTCGGGTGGGCGAAGCCCGTGCCCGTCGCATTTGCCGCGTTGCGTAACCCGCGCCGTTCCGCGATCTGGGTCGCCCTCGCCGGGCCGGCCGCCAACCTGGTGATGGCGGCGCTTTGGTGCGTCGCCCTGGGTTTGGTCGTGCATTTGAACGGGTCGGTGACGATCGTCGGTTGGATCGCCCTGATGTCGCAGGCCGGCATCGTGATCAACGTCGTGCTGGCGCTGTTCAACCTGCTGCCGATCCCGCCGCTCGACGGCGGGCGCGTGCTCGCCGGCTTGTTGCCTCCGCGGCTCGCCGCCGGTTACGAGCGCATCGAGCCGGTCGGGCTGCTGTTGGTGCTCGGCTTGTCGGCGTTCGGCTCGTTCGGTTGGTTGTTCGATCCGGCGTATCGGGTCGTCGGTCAGGTCATCGGTTTGCTCATCGGGAATTCGGCATGAGTTCTAACGTACAAAATCGCCGTGTGCTCTCCGGGATGCGCCCCACGGGTCAGCTGCATCTCGGCAACTACCATGGTGCGCTGAAGAACTGGGTCGAGCTGCAGTACCAGTACGAGTGCTACTTCTTCATCGCCGACTGGCACGCCCTGACGACCGGGTACGAGGACACGTCGCGCCTGGAGGAATACGTCTGGACGATGGCGATCGACTGGCTGGCCGCCGGCATCAATCCGGGCGTCTCGACGCTGTTCATCCAGTCGAAGGTGCCCGAGCATGCCGAGCTGCACCTGCTGTTGTCGATGATCACGCCGCTCGGCTGGCTCGAGCGCGTGCCGTCGTACAAGGACCA